>CAMLDZ010000035.1 GCA_946478985.1 uncultured Solimonas sp. | reverse complement strand
TGTACGTCCAGTACACGGCGCTCCTCGCGCCTTGCGCTGCGCCAAAACGGTCTCCGTCACAGCGGTGGCCATAGCGCTAACAGGCCCTAGACGCCCGGCCTGCCGGGCGGCTTGATGCGCGGATCATCGGCCGGCGGCAGCGGATCGCAGTGGTACGCGGTGCCACCGTCGGGCGCCGCGTAGCTGCGCACCAGCAGCACGTTGCCGCCGCGTTCGACCGCCTGCTTGCGCAGCTCGAGCAGGCCGTTGTCACCGTAGCCGGCGGTCGGCGCGGAACCGAGCGCCACGCTGCCCTTCTGCAGGCACTCGGCCACCACGCTCGCGCTGGCGGTGACGCGCACCTGTTCGCCGCGCTCGCGCAAGCTGCCGCAGGCACTGAGACCGGCGGCGGCGAGCAGCGCCAGCTGTTGCAGTTTTCCCATCGATGTTCTCCTCGAAAATCCGGCCTCTGGCCTTTTGTGATGCTGTGACCGCCGCCGGCGCGACGTCGTTCCGCACGGCCCCGGAGAGGGGCTTTGCGGTAACCTAGCCAGTCCCGTTGAACGGGGCCATCGGCGCCCCCAGGTTGAAGCTCATGCAGGAAGCCCCCCGCGACTCCGTCAAGACCAGCCGCTTGCGTCAGCGCGACGAACAGCCGTTCAAGCTCAAGGCCGACTGGGCGCCTGCCGGCGACCAGCCGACGGCCATCGCCAAGCTCGCCGAAGGCCTGCAGGACGGTCTGATGCATCAGACCCTGCTCGGCGTCACCGGCTCCGGCAAGACCTTCAGCATCGCCAACGTCATCCAGAAACTGCAGCGGCCGACGCTGATCATGGCGCCGAACAAGACCCTGGCGGCGCAGCTCTACGGCGAGTTCCGCGAGTTCTTTCCGGACAATGCGGTCGAGTATTTTGTCTCGTACTACGACTACTACCAGCCGGAAGCCTATATCGCCAGCACCGATACCTTCATCGAGAAGGACAGCTCGATCAACGATCACATCGAGCAGATGCGCCTGTCGGCGACCAAGACCCTGATGACACGGCGCGACGCCATCATCATCGCCTCGGTATCGGCGATCTACGGACTGGGCGATCCGGAAAGCTATTTCGCGATGGTGCTGCACCTGATCAAGGGCGAGCGCCTGCCGCAGCGCGAGCTGATCCGCCAGCTGACCTCGATGCAGTACACACGCAACGAGGTGGCGCTGGAGCGCGGCACCTTTCGCGTGCGCGGCGACGTCATCGACATCCACCCGGCCGAGAGCGACGACGATGCGATCCGTGTCGAACTGTTCGACGACGAGATCGAGTCGCTGGCCCACTTCGATCCCTTGACCGGCGAGGTCAAGCGCAAGGTGCCGCGCGTCACGGTGTTCCCGAAAACGCATTACGTGACGCCGCGCGAGAAAGTCGTCGCGATGTTCGACGATATCCGCGCCGAGATGGTCGAGCGCACCAGGCTGTTCCAGCAGCAGAGCAAGCTGATCGAGGCGCAGCGAATCGAGCAGCGCACCAACTTCGATCTGGAGATGATCCGCGAGATCGGCTACTGCAACGGCATCGAGAACTACTCGCGCTACTTGTCGGGCCGCGCGCCAGGCGAGCCGCCGCCCTGCCTGCTGGACTATCTGCCGCCCGACGCGATCATCGTCCTCGACGAATCGCACGTCACCGTTCCGCAGATCGGCGCGATGTACAAGGGCGACCGCTCGCGCAAGGAGACGCTGGTCGAATACGGCTTCCGCCTGCCGAGCGCGATGGATAACCGGCCGCTGCGCTTCGATGAATTCGAGCGCATCAGCCCGCAGGCGATCTATGTGTCGGCGACGCCCGGCAACTACGAGAAAGAGAAGTCCGGCGACGCGATCGCCGAGCAGGTCGTCCGTCCGACCGGACTCGTCGATCCGGTCACCGAGATTCGCCCGGCCTCTTCGCAGGTCGACGACCTCCTCGGCGAGATCCGCCTGCGCGTCGACAAGCAGGAACGCGTGCTGGTCACCGTGCTGACCAAGCGCATGGCCGAGGACCTTACCGACTATCTCTCCGAGAACGGCGTCAAGGTCCGCTACATGCACTCCGACGTCGACACGGTCGAGCGCGCCGAGATCATTCGCGATCTGCGCCTGGGCCTGTTCGATGTGCTGGTCGGCATCAACCTGTTGCGTGAGGGCCTGGACCTGCCGGAAGTCTCGCTGGTGGCGATCCTCGATGCCGACAAGGAAGGCTTCCTGCGCTCGGAGCGCTCGCTGATCCAGACCATCGGCCGCGCCGCCCGCCATCTCAACGGCAAGGCGATTCTCTACGCCGACCACGAAACCGATTCGATGAAGCGTGCCCTCGGCGAAACCGAGCGCCGCCGCGACAAACAGATCGCCTTCAACAAGGCGCACGGCATCACGCCCAAGGGCGTGCAGAAGAAAATCGCCGATGTCATGCGCTACGGCTACGAGGACTATCAGGTCGGCGCCGCCCTCAAGGCCGCCGAAGTCGCCGCCAAATACGACACGCTGCCGCCGGACCAGATGGCGAAGAAGGTCGCCAAGCTGGAAAAGGAAATGAAAGCGGCGGCGCAGAATCTCGAGTTCGAGAAAGCCGCCAAGTTGCGCGACGAAATCCGCAAGCTGCGCGAGCGCGCCCTGGTCAACGCCGCCTGAGCCCGCTCAGGCGAACACGAGCTGAAACCCACGGGGGAAAATGTGCGTCTTACTCTTGTCCGGACCGCCCTGCTGGCCGGCCCGCTGCTATGCGGGCTCGCCGCCTGTTCCAAATCGCCGACCGCAGAAATCGCGACCTCCGAAATCTCCGAGCTGCCGCAGTCACCGCCAGCCGCCGGCACGCCCGGCCTCTCGTGCCGCTTCGACGGCAGTTCCTACGAACACGCGCACGAAGCCTGCTTCAAGCACCCCGACGGCATCGGCCAGTACCTGATCTGCGAGAACGGCGTCTGGCGCCGCTCGCGCTACTGCGAATTGCCCTGACGCAGCGCGCAGGCCACGCGCGTGCATGGCGCGACTGAAGCTGGCCCACGCTTTGGCGTGAGCCACTTCGATCGTCGCCACCTGTGACATCGCTAGAAGGGCCCGGCAGATCCCAGAGGAATCACGGCGGGAGAACTCATGAAGATCATTGCCGAAGTGAACCGCTTACGGGAGCGGCGGTCACGCCGCGCACTGCGAATGAACAGGCGGGCGAAGCTTCCACTGTAAGGATCTCGGAAACGAAAACGCCGGCTGTTAGGCCGGCGTCGGTACAGCGTGTTGGTAGGCGCGATTGGACTCGAACCAACGACCCCCACCATGTCAAGGTGGTGCTCTAACCAGCTGAGCTACGCGCCTTCGGGGTTTCCGAGGGGCGCGAACAATAACCGGTTTGCCGGGACAGGGCAAGCGTTTTTGCGGCGATGCCGCAGACCACTGCAATCACGCGTCGCTTGCCCTTTACCAGCGCGCGAAACCTGCATGAGTCCCGCCCCTGCGGCTCGCCGCGACGGTCTCAGCGCGACTGCAGCAGGGCGTCGACTTCGAGCAGATCGCGCGGCACCAGCGTGCCGGCCGAGAACTTCAGCCGCAGGATCGACAGCAGATAGTCGTAGCGCGACTGTGCATAGTTGCGCTCGGCGGCGAAGCGCTGCTGCTGGGCGTTGAGCACGTCGATCGCCGAGCGCGTGCCGATCTCCAGCCCGGTGCGGCTGGCGTCGTAGGCGGTGCGGCTCGACGCCATCGCCTGCATGTAGGCGCGCACCCGCGCGGCGCCGATCACCACGCCCTGATAGGCCGTGCGGATCTCGCGTTCGGCCTGGCGCTGTGCGCCTTCATGCTCCACCTTGCGCTGCTCACGGGTGGCGACGGCCTCGCGCGATTCCGCCCGCAGACCACCGCCGGCGAACAGCGGCATCCGCACGCCCAGGCCGATCGAGGTGCCGTCGACCTGATACGGGAACGAGCCGGACTGCATGTTGCTGTCGGTGTAGCTGACGCGGGCGCTGAGGGTCGGCAGGCGCTTGGCGTAGGCGGCCTCGACGCCGCGCTCGGCGATGCGGACATTGAGCAGGGCCGCCGCCACTTCCGGGCTCTGCTGCTTGGCCTGGCGCGCCCACTGCTGGACATCGGCCGGCTGCGGCGCCGGCAGCGGAATGTCGACACGCAGACGCGCCAGGCCGAAGCTGGTGGGCGCCTCCTCGCCTGCCGCGTCGCCGGCGTCGGCCGGCAGCGGCTCGCGGGTAATCTCCTCCAGCCGTTCGCGCGCATCGATCAGCGACTGCTTGGCGGCAAGTTCGGCGGCAACGCTGAGATCGTAGCGCGCCTGCACTTCCTGGGTGTCGGTGACGCTGGCCAGGCCCACGCCGAGCTGCTGCTTGACCCGCTCCAGTTCCTGCGCGAGCGCCTCCATTTCGGCCTTGGACGTGCGGTACGAATCGCTGGCGGCGAGCACGCCGAAGTACGCCTCGGCAACGCGCAGCACGAGGTTCTGGCCATTGGTGCGGTAGTTCAGCTCGGCCAGCGCCACCTGCTCGCTGGACTGCTTGAGCTTGTACCAGGCTTCAAGGCTGAACAGGGGCTGCGTCAGGGTGACGCTGAGGTTGCGATCGTTGCCGTCGATCTTGCGCGCCAGCGGCACGGTGGTGCCCGTGACGGGATCGGGGTAGCGCGCCACCGAATCGGCGTCGTTGATCACGAAATCGTAGCTGGTCGAAATCTGCGGCAGCAGCAGCGCGCGCGCGCGCGGCTGCAGCTGCAGCGCGGCATCGCGGGCATAGCTGGCGGCGCGGAAGGCGCTGTCGTTGAGCACCGCAAGCTCGTAGACGCGCAGCAGGTCGTTGGCCTGCGCGAGGCCCGGGACGAGCAGCACGAGACAGATCAGTCGGGACAGGAGCGACATGGGAGGTTCCAGGTATAGCGGAGCGAAAGAAGACGATCGCGCCTAGCCCACGGCGGGCGGCACGGCCAGACGGTTACGCAGAAAATCGATGAAGGCATCGAGACGGCCTTCGCTGGCCAGCGTTCTCGGCATGCCGGTGATCAGCTCGACGCGGTCCTCGACGCCGACCAGCACCGAGAAGGCGCTGCCCGGCCACGGCACGCCGAACATTCCCCGCAGCGTGAAGCCCGGGGCGCTGTAGTCGGCGGTATCGCAGCGGCCGAGGTTGGAGATGGCGGCGGTCTCCATCGGCCTCTGGCACTGGTAATTGCGGTCGGTGCGCGACAAAAGGCGATCGACCCAGGTGAACGGCAGCGCACGCAGCCAGTCGGCCTGCGGCCGCCACGCGGCCTCCATGCGCTGCGCCAGCATCGCCTGCAGGCGCTCGCGGAACTGTTGCGGACCGTCGCCCGGCTGCAGCGGCACCAGCAGCATGCTGGCGTAGTTGCCGGTCGAGTGCAGGCCCGGCAGATGGCGGCGCAGATCGACCGGCACCATGATCAGCGCCGGCAAGGGGCTGTGGCGGTGCGCAAACTCGGCCATCGCCGCGGCGATGCGCGGCAGCAACTGCGACTGCGGCGGACCCAGCGCGACACGTCGCCAGGTATCGCCTCGCTCGCTGCCCCGCGGCGCACCGGTCAGCCAGCTGGTCTTGATGTGCTTGGAATCCGAGCGCCTGACGCCCAGGCTGGCCATCAGCTGGGTGTCGCTGAACGCGGCGTTGCAGGGCTGCAGCGCTTCGCCGCGCAACGCACGGAACAGTTCCTTGATGAACAGCAGCACGCCGCTGCCGTCCATCACCGCATGATGCAGACGCAGGATCACGAACACGCCGCCACTGCGCCGACGGGCGATGCTCAGCTCGATGCTGAAGCCGTCGTACAAGGACATCGGCGGCTCGTAGATGAACTCGCTGCCCTGCTCCGACCGGCCATCCCAGCTGCAGTCGTCGATGAAGCGCAGCCGCGGCGGCGGCGCGTCGCTGCGCCAGTACGTCTTGCGGCGGCGGCCGTAGAGGCGCATCCGCGTCTCCGGATGAGCGGCCGTGACGGCATCGAGCGCGGCCTGCCATTGCTGCGGCGTCAGCGTGCTGTCGCCCTCCAGCACGAACACGCCCTCGCGCGCGCGCTCGTGCGTGCGCGGATGCGAGCCGATCGAAGCGTGGTAGTACTCGATCACCGACATCGGCCGCTCGATGAAGGTCTGCGGCTGCAGTGGCGGCAAGGCGGGCGCCGTATCAGATCGATCTGAGCGCATCGACGATCTCCAGCCGGGCCGCCCGCAGCGCCGGCAGCACGCCGCCGAGCACGCCCATGAACACCGAGAACATCAGTACCTGCACGGCGATCGCCGGCGTCAGGATCAGCCGGAACACCACCTCGGAAAACGTCTGCACATTGGTGGTCGAGATCTCGACCAGCTGCATGAAGGCGGCCGCGATCAGGCCCACCAGACCGGCGAACAGGCCGAGCAGCATGGCCTCCTGCATGAAGGTGCTGACAATGTTGGCGCGGCGGAAGCCCAGGGCGCGCAGGGTGCCGATCTCGCGCGTGCGGCTGGCGACGCTGGCGTACATCGTGATCATCGCGCCGATGATCGCGCCGATCGAAAAGATCACCGTGATCGTCTGGCCGAGGATGCTGATGAAGTTGGCCAGCTTCTCGGACTGGTCGGCGTAGAAATCGGTCTCGCGCTTGATCGCCAGCTTGAGCTGCGGCTGGGCCGCCAGCGCGGCAGCGAAGATGTCGTAGCTGCCGGTGTCGCGCAGACCGACCACGACCGTCGAATACGCGTTGCGGCGGAACGCCTGCATCATCTGCTCGCCGTCGCCCCACAGTTCGGAGTCGAAGCCGCTGCCGCCGGCGTCGAAGACGCCGACCACGGTCCAGTCACGCAGGCCGAAGCTGACGCGATCGCCGATCGCCAGGCCGATCTTGCCGCGCGCCATCGCCGAGCCGACGATGATCTCCGAGGAGCCGGGCCGGAAGCTGCGCCCGGCGACGATCTTCGCCTGCGGCCGCATCGCCAGGCCGGTGACGCCGGTGCCCCGCACCACGACATTGGCGAGACCGCCGCCGTCGCGACGCGGCAGGTTGACCAGCACCAGCATTTCGCGCGTCATCTTGGGCACGCCGCCGGCATCCGAGGCCAGGCCCGGCAGCGTCGCGATCAGGTTGGCCTGCTCGCGGGTCACGCTGCTCTGCACCTCGGTCTGCGCGCCCTGGCGCATGATGATGACGTTGTCCTGCGAGCCGGTGCCGCCGAGCGTGTGGCGCAGGCCTTCGGCCATCATCAGCACGGTGGCAAACACGAACACCACCAGCGCCATGCCGGCGGCGGTGAGAAGCGTCGTGAGCTTGCGCGCCATCAGATTGCGCGCGACATACGAGAACGACAAGCCGCTGACGGCGCTCACGTCACCGCCCTCAGGCCGTCGACGACGCGGATGCGCGCGCTCGCCAGCGCCGGCGCCAGCGCCGCGCAGAGGCCGATCAGCACCGCCGCCGCGAACTGCAGCATGATGGTCAGCGGCATGACATCGAACACCGCGAACAGATCGCGCGTGGCCTTGAAGAAGGCCCCGGCAAGCGGGAACGTCAGCGCGATGCCGAGCAGGCCGCCGGCCAGCGACAGGCTCAGCGATTCGCCGATGATCAGCGCCGACACGAAGCCGTCACTGAAGCCCAGCGCCTTGAGCGTGGCGTACTCGCGGGTGCGCTCGCGCGCCGCCATCGCCATGGTGTTGGCCATTACGGCCATGATGATCAGCACCACCACGTAGGCGACCGTCTGGATCGCCAGCAGGATGGTGTCGACCATGGCGATGAAGCCGAGCTGGAAAGCCTTCTGCGTCTCGGTGCGCGTCTCCGCCAGCGAGTTGGCGAAGTCGGCGTCGATGGCCGAAGAGATCGCGGCGGCCTGCGCCGGCTGCTCGATGTCGATGACGAACACGCCGACACGGTCCGCCAGGCTGGGCAGCGCCGCCTTCATCGTCTCGTCGACGTAGTCCCAGTGCAGCAGGAACTGGTTCTCGTCGGTCTTGTCATCGATGCCGCGATAGATGGCGCGCACCGTGAAGCTCCAGTCGCCCGGATAGATCGTGCCCTTCAGCGGCACCGTGTCTCCCAGCTTCCAGTTGTACTTGCGCGCCAGCTTGGCACCGACGACGACGCCGCGACGATCACGCTGGAACGCGTCGAGCTGATCCGGCGGCACCACGAACTCCGGATACAGCCTGAAGTAGCTGTCGGCATCGACGGCGAACTGCGCGAAGAAGTTGCGCTCGTTGATGTAGACGCCGCCGAACCAGTTGGCCCAGCTGACGTCCTTGACGCCTTGCACGCGGCGGATGCGGGGTGCGTACGTCACCGGCAGCGAGAAGCTCAGCGAGGCGGCGTTGCGCGTGATCAGGCGCGCCGCCGAACTCAGCTCGGCGCCGGCGTACCAGGAGTCGACGACGGTACGCAGCAGGCCGAAGGAGACGATCGCCACGGCGATGCCGGCCATCGTCAGCAGTGCGCGCAGGCGATGCCGCATCATGTTGCGCCGCGCCAGCTTGAAGACGTAGCCGCCGAGCACCTCAGTACGCTCCCGGCCCGTCGAGCAGCACACCCTTTTCGAGATGGACCAGGCGCCGCGCGCGGGCCGCGCACTTGGGATCGTGGGTGACCATGACGATGGTCTTGCCCAGCTCGGTATTGAGGCGGTCGAGCAGCGACAGCACGTCGTCGGCCGACTGCCGGTCCAGATCGCCGGTGGGCTCGTCGGCGACCACCACGGTCGGATCGGCAATCAGCGCGCGGGCGATGGCGACGCGCTGTTGCTGACCGCCGGACAGCTCGTTGGGATAGTGATCCATGCGATCCGACAGACCCACCATGGCCAGCGCCGTCTCGACGTGCTCGCGTCGCTCCGCACGGCTCAGCCCGGTCAGCAGCAGCGGCAGCTCGACATTCTCGAAAGCGTTCAGGACCGGCATCAGGTTGTAGAACTGGAACACGAAGCCGACGTGGGCCGAGCGCCAGCTGGCCAGCTCGCTCTCGGGCAGCGCGGCGATGTCGACGCCGCCGATCAGCAGCGAGCCGCTGCTCGGCTTGTCGATGCCGGCGATGAGGTTGAGCAAGGTGCTCTTGCCGGAGCCGGAAGGCCCCATCAGCGCCACGTAGTCGCCGCTGGCGATCTCCAGATCGATGCCGAGCAGCACCGGCACCGGCTGGCTACCGCGCTGGTAGGTCTTGCTCAGCGCGCGAATGCTGATCAGAGCGGACATCAGCGCTCCGCTGCCAGCTTGATCCGGCTGCCATTGACGATCTTGCCGGGCTCGAGCACCACGGTGTCGCCGACTTTCAGCGCGCCTTCGACCGCCACCACCGCGCCCAGCGTGGCACCGGTGGTCACCGGCACCTCACGCGCGAGGTCGGCATCCGGCACGTAGACGACGCGACGGCCGCCGCGCTCGGCCAGCGCCGAGGGATTGACCGCGAGCACCGGCTTGTTCTGCTCGGCATCGACACGCTGCGACAGGAAGCTCACGCGTGCGCTCATGTCCGGCAGGATGCTGGGGTCCGTATCGAGGATGCGCACCTTGGTCGTGACCGTCGCGCTGGAGCGATTGACGGCCGGCACCACCACGCTGACCTCGCCGCGGAAGCGG
Organism: uncultured Solimonas sp.; assembly: GCA_946478985.1. Next base: position 19,208 of record CAMLDZ010000035.1, on the reverse strand, counting down.
CGCTCGGGGAAGGCGTCGAGCGTGATCTCGCAGGGCTGGCCGACCTTGATCTTGGCCAGCGACGCCTCCGAAACGTCGGCGTTGACCTCCAGCGTGCTCATGTCGGCGAGTTCCAGCAGCGAGCCCTTGGCGTCGGCGGACGAGGACACCGGCGTGACGATGTCGCCGATGTTGGCGTTGCGCGAGATCACGGTACCGTCGAACGGCGCGCGGATCTGCGTGTAGTCGATGCCCGTCCGCGCGAAGGCCTCGTCGGCCTGAGCGGCCGCCAGCGACGCCTGGCTGCTGGCGACATTGGCCTTGGCGCGCGCCAGCCGCGAGCTGGCGTCCTGCAGGTTGAGCAGCGAGACCAGCTTCTTGTCGAACAGCGTCTGGGTGCGCTGCAGATTGGTGGTGGCGTCGCTGAGTTCGCTCTGCGCGGTGGTCACCGCCGCCGCCGCCACCGCGGTATTGGCCACCGAGGCGCGATGGCGCGCCTCGACATCCTGGCTTTCGAGACGGGCAATGACTTCCCCGGCCTTGACCTGATCGCCCTCGCTGGGGCCGATCCAGATCAGGCGGCCGGTGCCCTTGGCCGACACCGCGGTCTTGCGTTGCGCGACGACGTAGCCGGTGGCGCTGAGCAGTTCGTACTGTTGCGAGGGCCAGGCGCTGACGACCTGGGAGGTCTGCACCGTGCGCGTCTTCGGCATCTGCGTCCAGACGCCGGCGCCGACCGCGGCCGCGATCAGCAGCAGCCAGGGCCAGCGCGTGCGCCGGCGACGCGTGGCTGGCGACGCGGTACCGGCCTGGCGGTGAACGCGCAGCTTGTCGAGATCGAGGTCTTTCAAGGCAGTGATCCTGGAGTTGAGAAATGACGGCGGTACGCATCGACCAGCGCATCGAGCTGGCCTTCGTGGTTGTACGCGGCCGGGGCCGCGAACGAGGCGATGACGCCGTCCGGTGAATTGACGAAGATGACGTTGAGCTTGCCGACCGAGCCGGGGATGCCATAGATGCGCCCGGCCTTGAAGCCGGCGAAATCGTAGTGCTCCGGCTTGACCAGCCCCATCGAGACGATACCGCCGGTCGGCAGTGCCGGCGTTACGGTATAGAGAAGCTTGTCGATTTTCGACCTGAGCTTGCGCAGCACCAGCCACAACGGAATCCACAGCAGTGCGCGCGGCAGCGAGCGGCAGTCGGCATAGGCCTTGAGGCGCTGGTTGAGCTGCTGCACCAGACTGCGCGGCGTGGCCTCGGGCTCCACCGTCAGCTGCAGGTAGCCGGTCAGATTGCCGATGCCCATCTCCTGCATGCGCAGGCCGCGATAATCCACCGGAATGGTGAAGCCGACCTCGCCGGTTTCGCGGCGGCGCGCCCACTCGGCCAGGAATACCGCGGTCTTGACCAGCAGCTGCGAGACCTGACGATCCAGCAGCACGCGGCGCCAGACATAGCGCAGCGATGTCCGCTCGCGGCTGCCGGCGGCGGCCGGCGCCAGCACCGGGATGCAATGCTGCTTGGGAGCCGGCGGCTCCTCGGGCAGCTGCGCCTGGTAGCGTGCCTGCACGTCGAGATCGGTCAGCGCCGAGTCCGAACCGAGCAAGGGCTCGCCGCGCAGGGCGCGGCAGACTTCCAGCATCCAGTGCATGCAGCCGCGGCCGTCGATCGCCGCGTGCATCTGGCGAAAGACGATGCGTGTCTTGCCGTCATGGCAGGGCACCAGGAACAGCATGGCAACGGCCTGGCGCGCGTCGAGCTTGTCTTCGAGGAATTCGGCGCCGCGCTCGCTGCTGCCATCCCAGGCGCAGCGCGGCACCTGCCGTACACGCGGGGCGACGCCGCTGTCGACCCATTTCGCCCAGCCCAGCCAGCCGCGCAGACGCACACGGATCGCCGGGTTGGCGGCGGCGGCGCGGTCCACGGCCGCCTGCAGCACGGCCACGTCCACATCGCCCTCGCCTTCGACGATGCCATCGACGTGATAGCGATAAGCGCCGTCGACGACCAGCGACAAGCGCTCGATCACCGACACGCGGCGCACATAGCGGGCGGTTCCGAGAGCGGTCATGCGGCCTCCGCGACAGCGCCGTCGCTCAGGAAACGGATCAGCGCCGCGCGCAGCGCTTGCGGCGCTTCTTCCAGCACGTAGTGGCCGCAGTCGACCAGCTCCAGGCCTGCGTCCGGCAGCGTCTTCGCCAGCATCTGGCCGGCCGGCAGGCAGGCCGAGCGCAGACCGTAGACCAGCAGCGTCGGCACCCGCAACGCGGCGAGCGCGGCAGCCGGCTCGGCGTCCATCGCGGCCACGTCGTCGAGCAGCGTCGATTCGAGGAACAGCGCCGACAGGCGCTTGTGCAGACGCTCGCGGCGGCGGCCGCCGAGACCGCCATGCTCGATGCCGAACCACCAGTCGAACGCCTCGGCGGTACGCAGGCCTTCGAAGCCGGGCGAGACGTGCTCGCGCGCCGGCATCGGCGCATCGACCAGCACCAGCCGCCGCACCGCCTGCGGCGCACGCAAGGCGAAGCGCAGCGCGATCAGCGCGCCCATGCTGTGACCGACCACGTCGACCGGCTGGCCGCCGTAGCCGTGATGTTCGAGCACCAGGCGCAGGTCGTCTGCCTGGCGGTCAAGATCGAAACCGCTGCTCGGCAGGCTGCTGCCGCCATGACCGCGCTGGTCGTACAGCATCACGTGATGCGTGGCCGACAGCGGCGACGCGAACGGCGAATACCAGCTCGCCATGTTGCCGGACAGCAGGCCGTGCAGCATGACCAGCGGCGGCGCGCCGCGCCTGCCGAGCGTCAGCGTCGCCAACTCGGCGCCGGGAACGGCGATCAGCTCCATGCCGGCTCCCGCGAGGCAGCCGCCGGCACCAGCGAGGCGACGATCGCCGCAGCGCCGGCGGCACCGGGCGCGGCGCGCAGCGCCTCGCCGAAATGGCGGGCGCGCTCGACCAGCGACGGCGTCGCCAGCAAGGCTTCGATCGCCGTGCGCGCGGCGGCCGGTGTGACCTTGCCGTGGCGCATGAACAGCGCAGCGCCGCCGTCGATGACCTGGCGTGCGATCACCGGCTGGTCGTCGCGGATCGGCGCGACGATCAGCGGCAGCCCCCGCAGCAGGCTCTCGCAGACGGTGTTGTGGCCGGCATGACAGATCACGCCGTCGACGCGCTCCAGCAGCGCCGTCTGCGGCACGTAGTCACGCACCAGCACATTGGCGGGGGCCAGCGCGGCCAGCGCTGGCGGCGCCACCATCACCGCCTGCACCTGCGGCAGTTCGGCGAAGGCCGCCATCATCACTTCGAAAAAGCGCGTGTCGCGATCGCGGCTGACGGTGCCGAGCGTGACCAGCAGCTTGCGGCGATCATCGCCCAGCCAGCTCCACGGGAATTCCACCTCGCGGCGGCCCTCGCCGCGGGTCGGGCCGACGAAGGCATAAGGCGCCTCGATGCGCGCACGCGCGTCGCCGAGCAGCGCCTCGATCGAGAAGACGATGACGCGATGCGGCGAGAAATCCGGACGTTCGACGAGCAGCTGCGGCGGCAGGTAGCGGCGCTGCAGCTCGCGGTACTGCGCGGCGACCCAGTCGTCGAAGGCGGGCGCGATCTTCAGGATCGACGCGCTCGTCGTCACCAGCGTCGCCCACGGCAGGCCGAGCTTGCGCGCGACCAGCGCACCGGCCGGCATCTGGTGATCGACCACCAGCACGTCCGGCTGGAAGTCGCGCACGCTGGCTTCCAGCGGTTCGAGTGCGCGCTCGGCGAGCGGAATCGTGTAGTCCTCGAAATAGTGGCGCACGCTTTCGAGCCCGCGCGCCTGCTTCGACGAGGCGCCGAGATCGACGTCGAAGTCGTCGACGCCGCCCGCCGCGTCGAGCGGATAGACGTGCGAGCGCGGCGGCAGCTTGTCGCCGAGCTGGCCGCGATGCAGCGCCCAGGCGACGGCGTGGCCGCAGCGCTGCAGCTCGTCGGCAAGCGCCAGCGCCGGGTTCAGATGCCCGGTGTGCGGCGGAACGGTGATGAGGATGCGCGACACCTTAGCCGGGGCCGGTACGCGCGGCGATGAAATCGCTCAGCTCGCCGACCGACAGGCCGATCAGCTCGTGGATGCTCTTGCCGGACAGCCAGCCGATGACGTCGATCTGCGTGCCGTAGTGCTGCTGGATCGCCTCGGCGATCTTCACGAACTCGATGCTCTCGATTTCGAGGTCGTCGTTGAAACGCGTCGTCGCGTCGATCTCGAAATCCTCGATCCAGTCCTCGGCGATGGTGCTGCGGATCTTGGCGATGACCAGGTTCAGCGTGTCTTCGTGGTGGCTCATGGGGTCTTGGCGATGCGGGGGGACGAAGTCTGGTTCGCAGATTCGGCGGATGCGGCGGCATGCACGGGCACCGTCGCGTCGAGCGTCCAGCCGAGCACGTAACCGGGCAAGGCGTGAGTGACGATCCAGCGGCCGGCAACGCGCAGGCAGTCGCCGTCGCGCGCTTCGATGAGGTAGTCGCGCAGATGGCCGCCGAGGCCGGTGCCCGCTGCCTTGGCCGCCGCCTCCTTGGCCACCCAGCCGCGCGTGTACTCGCGGTCGGCATCGGCGGCATCGGCGGCGGCGAGCAGCAGCGCGCGCTCCGCTGCCGTGAACGTGATGTCGATGAAGCCCGGCTCACGCGGCTCGATACGTTCCAGATCGATGCCGACCGGCTGCGTGCCGACGATGGCCGCGGCGAAGCGGTCCTTGTGCGTGATCGACAGATGCAGCCCATCCGGCACCGCCTCGGTGACATGCGCGGCGACACGCGGTACGCCGCGCTCGTCGTTGTCGATCACGAGCTCCTGCGGGTAGATCTCACCGGCGCCGCGCTGTGCCCACAGCCAGGCGCGCACCGCGTCCTTGGCGGCGACGCGGCCGGACAGCCACTGGCGGCGGCGGCGCGGCGACAGCTCGTTGTAGAACAGGCGCTCGCTGGTCGTCAGGTACCGGCGGCTGATGAAGTCGCGCATGATCGCCGTGTCGTAGCGATCGTCGAACAGCGCGACGTCCGGCGGCACGCTCTGCGAGACCTGGCGGCGCGACAGCTGGCGGGTGGCCATCGCGAACGGCCTGTCGATCTGGTAGCGCCGCGTGCGCCAGCCGTCGATCACCAGATACAGGCGGCCCTGCGCGTCGCGCAGCTGGTGGTCGCTGCCGCAACCGATGTCGTCGAGCGAGGTGATGCGCACCTGCGCCTGCAGGCGCTCGCCCGGCTGCGGATCGGGTGCATGGAAAACGATGCGGTCGATGCCGATCGGCATCGCGAAGCAGTCACGCGGCTGCTCCATCACCCAGTAGCCGGCGAGCTGGCCCATGTTGTCGAGCAAAGCGCCCTTGCCTGCCGGCACGCGCAGCTGGCCGTCGATACCGTTGTCGCCGATCGCATCGAAGGCCACCACGCCCTGGTAGGCCGGGCCGTGGAACATCCAGCCATCACTGTAGATCTGCGCGGCGGTCGCTTCGGTGGCGCGCGGCGCCAGCAGCGGCGGCAAAGGTGCGCGATCGGGCGGCGGGTACTGGCGGGCGAGGTGCACGCGGGCGCGGAAATAGCCGGTGATCTCGACCTCGACGGTGTCGTCGTCGAGCGACTGCATGACGATGTCGATCGTCAGCGGCTGCGAGACCGCCAGCCAGTTGAAGGCCTGGATCTGGCTCAGTGCCACCGCCTTGAGCTGCGGCAGCGCCTCCTCCACCGCCTCGCGCACCAGCGCGATCTCCATCGTCATCGGCACGACCGGATGGCGGTCGGTGACGATGGGCCAGCCCGGCCGCTGCCGATACAGCTCGTGATCGCTGACGTAGGGAATGTTGCTGTTGACGTCGAGCATGCGCTGCACGACACGCCGGCCGATGCGCCCGGGCGCCGTCGCCACGGCCACCGCGACGTCCACAGCCTGGCCGGCGCGGTGCTGCTGCCAGGCTGCCAGCACCTCGCGTCCGGCACGTTCGATATCGGCGAGCGTGTCACGGACCAGGCGGCCGACCGGATCGTTGGCGGCGACTTCGGGCGGCGCCGCGGCGGCGCCGGCACGCGCCGGCCGCAACGCTGCCGGCAGCGGCTCGCGCACACGCACCAGCGGCACGCCCAGCGCCAGCCGGCGCGTGCTGGGCGACAGCGCCGCGGCCGCCATCTGCGGCGCCTGCAGCAGGCGCGTATCGAAACGCGCACCCTCGACCCACAGCGCCGCGCAAAGTTGCTGCAACTGTGCAAGGCCCGGCCGCGACTCGCTGTGACAGGCCAGCGCGCGGTGCGGCCGGCCATTGAGCGTGTCGTCGATGAAGCCCGTCAGCGAGCCGGTGCCGAGCTGCACGAACACGCGCACGCCATCGTCGTACAGCGCCTCGGTCAGCTCGCGGAAGCGCACCGGCTTGAGCAGGTGGTCGAGCGCGAGCCTGCGCTTGCCCTCAAGGTCCTGCGGGAACCTGCCAGCCGTCGTCGCCGACCACATCGGCACCGCCGGCTCGATCAAGGTCGCGCCACCGAAGAAGTCGCGATACAGGCCCATGTGGCCGGCAAACAGCGGCGAGTGGAACCCCGACACGAACGGCAGGATCTGCACGAACACGCCCTGCGTGCGCAGTCGCGACGCCGCGATCTCCACCGCGGCACGCTCGCCGCAGGCGATCACCTGATGCGGGCAGTTGTCGTGCGAGAGGGCGATGTTCTGCAGGCCCGAGATCGCCGTGACCAGCTTGGCCTCGCTGCAGGCGGCGGCGAGGAACTGCACGTCCGGGAAATCGATCGCATCGAGATCCAGCTGCGCGACCATCCGCTCGGATTCCTCGCGGCCGATCATGCCGGTGTGCAGCATCGCGCTCCACTCGCCGATGCTGTGCCCGGCGCAGACATCGGCGCGAATGCCCAGTTCGTCGAGCAACTCGCTCGTGTAGTGGTTGAAGCCGAGCAGGCCGATGACCACTTTCATCAGCGATTCGGCCGGATCGAGCGGTTCGCACCAGCGCGGCAGCGGCTTGCCGAAGTAGACGGCCAGATCCTGCGCGCGCGGCGCGAACGTGCTGTCGACACCGGGAAAGACGAAGGCCAGCTTGCCGCCCTCGCCGAGCAGGCCGTGTGGCGTGAACCAGATCTGCTGGCGGCCGCTCCAGGGCTTGCCGGAAACCACGGCCTTGCGCGCCATCGCCAGGCGCTTGGCGTCCGGCTCGATGACCACCAGACGACAGGGCGCGTCGCCAGGCTGCGCGTCGTTTTCGCCCGCGTCGAAGCGCGCCAGCAGCGCCTCCGGCGTCGCCGCGCTGAGCAGCAGGCGCGGCGGCAGCGTCGCAGCCGGCCGGCTCTGCGCCGTTTCCACGCCCCGCAGCACCACATGCGCGTTGATGCCGCCGAAGCCGAAGGCGTTGACGGCGGCGACCCGATGCGCCGGCGGCTGCGGCCATGGCTCGCTGCGGCCGATGACGCGGAAGCGCGTCGTCGCCAGCTGCGGATGCGGCTGCTCGCAATGCAGGGTCGGCGGCAGCACGCCGTGATGGATCGCCAGCGCCGACTTGATCAGGCTGGCCATGCCGGAGGCCGGCATGGCGTGGCCGATCATCGACTTCACCGAGCCGATCACCGCTCGCGCACCGCTGCCGACATGCGGGCCGAAGAACGCCGCCATCGTCTGCAACTCCACCGCGTCGCCGGTCGGCGTGCCGGTGCCATGGGCTTCGAGCAGGCCGACTTCGTCGCGCTCGAACGGCAGCCTGGCCCAGGCCTTGTCGAGGGCGATGCGCTGACCGCTCGCCGACGGTGCGACCAGGCTGGCGCTGCGGCCGTCGCTCGACGAACCGCAGCCTTCGATGACGGCATAGATGCGGTCGCCATCGGCCAGCGCGTCGTCATGGCGCTTGAGCACCGCCATGCCGACGCCTTCGCCGGCCAGTATGCCGTCGGCATCGGCCGAGAACGGGCGGATGCGGCCGCTGCGCGACAGGGCGCCGAGCTGGCAGAAGGTCGCCCAGAACGTCAGGTCGTGCGTCAGATGCGCGCCGCCGGCCAGCATCATGTCGGTTTCGCCGCGCGTCAGCGCCGCGCAGGCCTGTTCGACGGCGATCAGCGAGCTCGCGCAGGCGGCATCGACCGTGTACGCCGGCCCGTGCAGATCGAGACGGTTGGCGAGCCGCGACGCCAGCAGGTTGGGAATCATGCCGGCGGCGACGTCGGGGCCGTAGTACGCGAACTCGCGGCGCAGGCGCTCGCGGGCGGCGGCGATGGCGTCCTCGCCCAAGTCCGGAAACAGATCGCGCAGAGTCTGCTCGATCTGCGGCAGCAGCCGCACATGCTGTTCGAGGCGCAGCACGCCGGCGCCGACGTAGTTGCCGCGGCCGACGATGACGCCGGTGCGCTCGCGCGCGAACGGCCGCGCATCGGTCGCGCCATAGCCGGCATCGCGCAGCGCATCGACACCGACCTTGAGGGTCAGCAGCTGGTCCGGCTCGATCGAGCCGGTGGCCTTGGGCATCACGCCGAAGGCGAGCGGATCGAAGTCGGCGTAGGCGTCGACGAAGCCACCGCGCTTGCAGTAGAAGCGATCGACCGCCGTCGACTGCGGGTCGTAGAAGCTTGCATCCCAGCGCCCCGGCGGCACCTCGGCGATGGCATCGACGCCATCGACGATGTTGCGCCAGAAGCGCGCCAGATCAGGCGCTCCGGGGAAGAGGCAGGCAAGGCCGACAATGGCGATACGCATGCGTCAGGCCAGCGTCAGCGTCTCGGCGCCAAAGTTCTCGGGCTTGCCGCACATGAACACCACCTGCGCATCGTCGTGCTTGCCGGCCAGCTCGCGCAGCAAGGCCTGCACGCCCTGGTCCTGCGGAATCAGGCCGATGCCCTTGCGGTGATACTCGTTCTTCAGCGAGTCCGAAACCATGCCGGTGTCGGCCCACGGCCCCCAGTTGACCGACAGCACACGGCCGGCGATGCGCTTCTGCCAGCTGTGCGCGAGCTTGTCGAGCAGGTCGTTCGCCGAGGCGTAATCGACCTGGCCGCGATTGCCGAAAGCGCTGGCGACGCTGGAGAAGAACACCACGAACTTGACGTCGTCGCGGATGTGGCGGTTGAGCACCATCGCACCGCGCACCTTGGTGTCGAACACGCGCACGAAGCTGTCGAGCGTCTTGTCGCGCACCAGCTTGTCCTCGACGACGCCGGCACCGTGGATCACGCCGTCGATGCGGCCACGGCGCGCGTACAGCTCGTCGATGAACTGCGCGAACGACTTCGAGGCGCGCACATCCAGCGGCGTGTAGTGCAAGCTGCTGCCGGCGGCGGCGACCTCGGCCAGCGTCGCCCGCACCTCGCGATCGGCGACGATGCGCCGCGCCAGTTTTTCGATCTCGGCCGGCTTGAGCTGCGGGTGGGCCGCCAGCAACGCCTGCCGCAGCCGGCGCGGATCGTCGATGCCGCGCGTGACGGCATCCTCGTCCTGCTGCGGCAGCGGCGAGCGGCCGACGATCTCCAGCTGGCAGCGGTAGCGACGCGCCAGCTCGACGGCAACCAGCGCGGTGATGCCGCGCGCGCCGCCGGTCAGCAGCACGACGCTGTCGGCGTCCAGCGGCAGCCGGTCGAGCGAGCCCGTGTCGAGCGTGGTCGCCACCGCCTCGCGGCCGTAGCGGCAGCCGCCGCGGTAAGCGACTTCGGCGAGCGGATTGCCGGCCAGCAGCTCGCTCTCGATATGCGCGGCGATCTCGTCCAGCGGCTGCGCCGGATCGAAGTCGACCCAGTGTGCACGCAGATCCGGCAGCTCCTTGGCCACCGACTTGATGAAGCCGGCCAGACCGCCGCCGCGGGTGATATTGAGCTCCGCGCCGCCGTCACCGAAGTCGCCGCCCAGGCTGCTGGCGACCAGCAGATGGCGCGCACGGCCGCCCAGCGATTCGCGCACTACGGCGAAGAAGCGCTTGACGTCCACGGCGCGGCTGCGCGGATTGAAGCTCCACAGGTGTATGAGTCCGTCCACCTGCCCGGCTTCCGCCGGCGGCGCCTTGGCCGCGGTGAAATCGACGATGCGCGCACGCGCGCCGAGACGTTCCAGCCGCGCCGCCACCAGCGGCGCCAGGCCCATGCGATCGTCACTGATCAGGAACGACTTGCCGTCAAAGCGGCCTTCGGGCCAGGCCGCAGCAACCGGCTGCCGCCGCAGCACGTAACGCTCCAGCGGGATCGCCGCGTCGAAGTCGTGGCCGGCGCCGACCGCCGCCACGGTCATGACCGTCGGCGCCGCGTGGTCGAGCGCCGCCAGCATCGCCCGCAGCGTCTTCAGCGCCGCGACCTGCTCGAGCAGGTCCTCGCGACCGGCCAGCCCGAGCCGCTCGGCCAGCTGGCCGATGATCTCGATGCGCTTGATCGAATCGATGGAGAGATCGGCTTCCAGATCCAGATCGAGATCGAGCGCCTCCGGCGGATAGCCGGTGCTGGCGCCGACCACCTCGAGCAGGACCTCGGCGGTCGTCGCCGCGGCGGCCGGCACGACCGCGACGCCGCCCGCGGCGATGGCGGGCGGCGGCGCCGGCTGGCGCGCCTCCAGCCAGCCGAGCATCGCCCGCAGGGTCTTCTGCGCCGCCAGCTGCTCCAGCGCGCTGTCGGCTTCGCCGCCGAGCAGCGCCCGCAGCGACAGCTGCTCGGCCAGTTCGCCGATCACCTCGATGCGCTTGATCGAATCGATCGACAGGTCGGCTTCGAGATCCAGATCCAGATCGAGGGCCTCCGGCGGATAGCCGGTGCTGTTGCTGACGATGGCGAGCAGGATCTCGGCCGGGCGCCGCGTCACGGTCGGCGCCGCCACAGCCGCGGCGATCTCGCTGTGCACGGCGACGACGGCCGGCATCGCCGGCAGTCGCGCATCGAGCCAGGCCTGCATCGCGCGCAGCGTCTTCTGCGTCGCCAGCTGTTCGAGCGCGGCGTCGGCTTCGCCGCCGAGTCGCGCACGCAGCGACAGGCGCTCGGCGAGTTCGCCGATCACCTCGATGCGCTTGATCGAGTCGATCGACAGATCGGCTTCGAGATCGAGATCCGGATCGAGCATCTCGACCGGATAGCCGGTGCGCTCGCCGATGATCTCCAGCAGCGTCTCGCGCGAGGCCGGCATCGTGGCGACGACCGTCGTCGCCGGCAGCGTCGCGGTGCTGCCGGCGTTCAGCGGCGGCGGTGCCGTCGCCGCGCGCGGCGCCAGTTCGACGACGGGCGCCGGCGCGGCACTGCGCGCCACTGGGGCGCCGAAGTAGCCGAGCAGGACGTCGCGCTGCGCATTGACCAGCTCGCGCATGTTGCCGAGGTAGCTGACCAGCGCCTGCTCGCCGGCGCTGGCGCGCTCGACGACGACGGTGGACAGCGGCGTCAGTGCGGCGTCGAGCACCGGCGCGGTGATGATCGCCGCCGCATGCGCCGGCGGCTTGCCGCGCAGCGGCCGCGCGCGGCCGCCGTTGATCATCCAGGTGGTGGGCGCCAGCCGGCGCGGCTGCGCCAGGTCCAGCGTCGCCGCGCGGCCGGCGAACAGCGCCGCGGCATCGAAGCCGGCCTGATGCACCGCCAGCTGAGCGACGGCATCCAGCAGGCCGGCCAGACCGCGCTCCTCGCCATCGATGGCGATCATCGTATGCGGGCGGTCCTTGAGGATGCGGCCGACCAGTCCGCTCAGCACCTTGCGCGGGCCGATCTCAACGAAGACGCGGGCGCCGTCGGCATACATGCGCTCGATCTCGGCGACGAAGCGCACCGGGCTGACGATGTGTCGCGCCAGACTGGCGCGCAGCGCCGCGCCGTCATCGCGCGGATGCGGCTCGGCGGTGATGTTGGAATAGACCGGCCACTGCAGCGCACCGACGTCTTCGCCGGCGAGCGCGGCGGCGTAGCGGCGTTGCGCATCCGCCATCAGCGGCGAATGGAAGGCGCGGTCGGTATCGATGCGCTTGCAGCTGATCTTGTTCTGCGCGAGCAGCGCACAGGCAGCCTCGACATCCGCCGTCGGTCCGGAGATGACGGTCTGGATCGGGCTGTTCTGGTTGGCCATCACCACCGTCGGGAAGCCGGCCAGCAGCGGCTGCAGGGCTTCGACATCCAGGCGCACGGCGGCCATCGCGCCGGCGTCACCCTCGCCGCTGGCGCCGACGATCGCCTCCGCCCGCGCGCGCGACAGGCGCAGCAGCGTCGCCGCGTCGAAGGCCCCGGCGGCGGCCAGCGCCGCCAGCTCGCCGTAGCTGTGCCCGGCCGCCATGTCCGGCAGCAGGCCCAGGCCGCGCAACCACTCGAAGGCGGCGAACTCGACCAGGCCCAGCGCCGGCTGAGTGTTGCGCGTGTCGGTCAGGCGGCGCTGCTGCGCGGCGCGCGTGGCCTCGTCGTAGGCGGTGGCCGGCCAGATCGCCGGCAGGTACTCGGCACCGGCGGCGAGCAGCGACTGCAGAGCCGGGAAATAGACGAACAGCTCGCGCAGCATGCCCGGATACTGGCTGCCCTGGCCGGCGAAGAGGAAGGCCGTTCTGGCCTCGGTCGCGGCGGCGCGCAGGTGCACGCCGCTGCCGCCGCGCTGCGCCAGGGCATCGGCGATCCGCGCGCGCAGGGCCTGGCGGTCGGCGGCGACGAAGGTCAGCTGCACCGGGCCGCTGCCGTCGTGCCACAGCGATGCCGCCAGCTCGCGCAGCGGCACGGGCGCATCCGATGCTTCGATATATGCAGCAAGGCGCCGCAGCAGGCCCAGCGCATCCTGCAGCGTGGCGCCGCGCACAGCGAACAGCTCCGCCGGCCACTGCCGTGCGCCGAGCGCACTGCGATGCGCCGGATAGGCCGACAACACCGTGTGGAAGTTGGTGCCGCCGAAACCGAAGGCGCTGACGGCGCCGCGGGTAACGCCGCCCGTGCTGTCTTCCGCCGGCAGCCATGGCAGCGGCTTGCGGTTGAGCTGGAACGGGCTGGTCGCCGCACGCCAGCTCGCGTTCGGCGTCGTGATCTGGCCGGTAGGCGGCAGCACGCGGTGATGCAGCGCCTTGGCGACCTTGATGAAGCCGGCGATGCCGGCCGCACACTTGGTATGGCCGATCTGGCTCTTGACCGAGCCCAGGCCCGCCTGCCCGGGCGTGGCGCCGAGCGCGGTGTAGACCTCGGTCAGGGTCTTGAGCTCGGTGCGATCGCCGACCACGGTGCCGGTGCCATGCGCCTCGACCAGGCCGATCTCGGCCGGCATGGCGCCGGCCTGCCAGTAGGTCCGTTCGATCGCACGGCGCTGACCTTCCTTGCGCGGCGCCGTCAGGCCGAGGCCCTTGCCGTCGCTGGAACCGGCGATGCCGTCGATGACGGCGTAGATGCGGTCGCCGTCGCGCTCGGCGTCGGCCAGGCGCTTGAGCACGACCACACCGACGCCCTCGCCGAGCGCGATGCCGTCGGCCTCGTTGTCGAACGAGCGGCAGCGGCCCCTGGCCGACAGCGCGCCGACCGAGGTGAACATCAGGAAGTCCGAGATGCCATTGTGAAAGTCGGCACCGCCCGCCAGCACCATGTCGCTGGAGCCGGCGCGCAGTTCCTTGACGCCGAGTTCGATCGCCGTCAGCGAACTGGCGCAGGCCGAGGTGACGGAGTAATTGACGCCACCCAGGCCCAGACGGTTGGCGATGCGCCCGGAAATGACATTGACCAGCATGCCGGGGAACGAATCCTCGGTCAGGCTCGGCAGGGCGTCGGCGAGCGCTTTCGGCAGCTCGCCGCAGTACTGCGGGTAGAGATTGCGGAAGGTGTACTGGCTGCCCAGATCCATGCCGGCCTCGGCGCCGAAGATCACCGAGGTCTTCTCGCGGTCGAACCAGCGGCTGTCGTAGCCGGCGTCGCGCAGCGCCTGCTGGGTGACTTCCAGAGACAGCAGTTGCACCGGCTCGATCGCCGCCAGCGAGGCCGGCGGAATGCCGTACTGCAGCGGGTCGAACGGCGTCTCGTCGATGAAGCCGCCCCACTTGCTGACGCTCTTGCCGGCCGGCGCACCGTTCACGCCCGTCGGCGCCTGGTAGTACTGCGCGACGTTCCAGCGATCGGCCGGGACCTCGCTGACCGAGTCGCGGCCTTCGAGGATGTTGGCCCAGAAGCTTTCGAGGTCTGGCGCGCCGGGATAGATGCAGGCCATGCCGACCACGGCGACCGGCTCGGCCTGCGCGGCGGCCGGCTCGGGCAGCTTCAGGCCGTCGAGGTAGGCGCTGGCGCCGGTGCTGACCTGCGCGTGCAGCGCGGCGACGGTGGTCACACTGCGCTTGAGCGCGATCGCCTGGCCGATCATGTACATGCCCTCGGCGCGCTGCGTCTTTTGCGCGATGGCGGCCAGGCGGCCGTCGACATAGTCGACGCCCTTGGTGGCGATGCGCAGGCGGCCGACCGTCAGCGTCTCCAGCGCCGCCCACGCCTGCTTGGTATCGACGCCGTCGGCACGCAGACGCGCCTTCTCGCGCTCGAACAGGCCGACGAAACCGGACGGCAGGCAACGGATCGCATGGCCCGGCGCGGTCTCGACCAGCACCGTGCTGTCGCCGGCGAGGGCCTGGCGCTGGAAATCGTCGAGCACCGCGCCGCAGCGCACCGCTTCTTCGGTGGCGATGTAGGCGGTGCCCATCAGCACGCCGATCCGCGCGCCGCGCGCCGCCAGCGGCGCCGCCAGGGTCGCCACCATCGCCGCCGAGCGCTCGTCGTGGATGCCGCCGGCGAACAGCACATGCAGCCGCTGCGGATCGTCGACCTGCATCAGCTGCGCGATCGCCTGCTCCCACAGCACGAAGCTGTAGCGCGGGCCGACATGGCCGCCGCATTCGCGGCCTTCGAAGACGAAATGCGTGGCGCCGTCCTTGAGGAACAGTTCCAGCAGGCCCGGCGAGGGCACGTGCAGATAGGTGGGAATGCCCAGTTCGACGAACGGCCGCGCCTGCGCCGGCCGGCCACCCGCCAGCAACAGGGCCGCCGGCTTGAGCGCCTTCACCAGCTCCAGCTGCGGGTCGAGGATCTCCGGCGCGGCGAAGCCGAGCACGCCCACGCCCCAGGGCCGGCCCTTGGCCTGCGCCTGCGTGGCTTCCAGCAAGGCGCGCGAGGCATCGGCCTTCATCAGCGACAGCGCGACGAACGGCAGACCGCCGTTGCCGGCAACCGCCGCTGCGAACTCGGCAGTGTCGCTGACGCGCGTCATCGGCCCCTGCGCAATCGGGTAGCGCGTGCCGCTGGCGCGCGCCCAGGGGTTGTGCTCGTCGAGCACGCGCAGCTTGCGCGCCTGGCGCAGCTGCGCGGGGATGCGCAGGCGCAGCGTGTTGAGCAGGGCTTCGACATTGGCGCAGTCGGCGAGCACCGTGCGCGCCAGCGCCGCATCCTGGCCGATCGGCAGCAGACAGCCGGCGGCGAGTGCGGCGCGCACGCCATCGGCGTCCAGGGTCTCGAGCGCTGCGGCATCGCGGACGCCGCGCGTGTAGACCTGATAGCCGGCCAGCTCGCGGACCTCGCTGCCGTCCATCGCCAGGATCTGCGCCTTGATCTCGGCAGGCAGCGAGCACTCCGGCATGCCTGCCAGTGCGGCATCGACGATCACGCCTTCGGCGCCGCCGGCCACCGCGGCGGCGGCCGTGTTCAGCGCGATGCCGCCCTGCGCCCAGACCGGCACGCCACGCGCGGCGGCGCGTTCCAGCACTCGCTGCAGCAGCACGAAGGCACTTTCATCGCCGATGCGGCCGCCGCTCTCCTGGCCCTTGGCGATCAGACCGGCGACGCCCTGCGTCAGCGCAAAGCCCGCCTCTGCGCTGGAGCCGACCTGCGCCAGCACCGGCAGATGGCGCCAGGCGATCGGCAGGTCGACGGTCACGTCGCCGACGATCAGGAAGCGAACCGTTTCCGGCGGCAGCAGCTGCGGCGGCAGCGTGACGCCGTCGGCAATGCGCAGGCCCAGGCCCGGCAAGCGCTCGCGCGCCAGCGCCGTCAGCAGCGCAGGCCAGGCCTCGGCATCACGCCCCAGATCGACAGCGACGGCGGCGCCGTGACGTGCGCAGGCGCGCGCCAGGGACAGATCGGGACGCTCGAACGGTGTGATCGCCAGCACGCGGCGGCGTGCGGCGTCGATCCCCGCAATGAATGGCAGGCCACCGCTCGGCTCCTGCTGATGCTTGCCCATCGTCCCCACCTTCGATGCCCCCATCGACTCCGCGCCAGAGTGCGCGGACTACATCGGCGACGCAATCGCGCGTCGTTCAGTTACGCGGCGGCGCCCGGCTGAACCCGGGTCCGCTGAGGTTCCGGATGCTCCCAATAGCGTCCGGCTCCCGCGGTCAAATCCGTTCGTTGGTCGCCTTGCGCCAGCGCGCGCCGTCCTCAAGATTCGGTGGACGCCACTGCTGGCGGGGCGTGCCGCGATCATCGCAGGGGCACCCGGCACGTGACGAGTAACAGGTCACGAATCTGCCTTCCACAGCGCGAATTGTAGGCCAGCCTATCGGCGGGCAGTACAGGCGCCGCAACGCGGCGCTCGGGCGGATCGCACGATGATGACCGCCGGCGCCGTGGCAGCCGAGCCCTGAGAGCAGGCGCAAATTACATGCCGCGAACCAAGGGGGCCGCCTTTACGCCGGCGCCGGGACCAAGCAGTCGAGCCGGCGCCGCGCCGCCTTACACTGCAGTCCCTTCGCGCCGACAAGAACCGATGCGCCCGCTCCGCCTGCTGCTGCTGCTCACGGCCCTTTATCTCGCGCAAGGCCTGCCGTACGGCTTCTTCACGCAGGCCCTGCCGGTGCTGATGCGCGAGGCCGGCTACTCGCTGACCAAGATCGCTGCTGCCAGCCTGCTGTTCCTGCCGTGGGCTTTGAAATTTCTCTGGGCTCCCTACGTCGACCGCATCGGCACGCGGCGGCAGTGGCTGCTGGTACTGCAGGGCGCGACGCTGGCCGGCGCGCTGCTGCTGGCGATGCTGGACCTGTCGCGGGCGCTGTGGCCGGTGTTCGCGGCGCTGCTGTTGTTCAACATCATCGCGGCGACCCAGGACATCGCCACCGACGGCCTGGCCGCCACTGCGCTGGGCCCGCGCGAGCGCGGCCTGGCCAACGGCCTGCAGGTCGGTGGCTACCGGCTCGGCATGATTCTCGGCGGCGGACTGCTGCTGTGGATCTACGCCGCCGCCGGCTGGCAGCCGATGTTCATCGGCATGGCGCTGATGCTCGCGCTCGCCAGCCTGCCGGTACTGTGGCTGCGCGAGCCCCCCGCCCCGGCGGTGGCCGGCGAACCGCCGACCGCCTGGTGGCCGCGCCTGCGCCGGCCTGGCATGCCGCTGCTGATCGCGCTGATCTGCGCCTACAAATTCGGCGATTCGATGGGCGCCGCGCTGATCGGGCCACTGATGAAGGACAGCGGCGCCAGCCTCGAACAGATCGCCTGGATCAAGGGCGTGATCGGTTCGCTGAGCGCGCTGGCCGGCGCCGGGCTCGGCGCACTGATGGCGTTTCACTACGGCCGTCGCTTCACGCTGCTGTTCGGCGGCGCCTCGCAGACCTTGAGCCTGCTGCTGTATGGCCTTTGCGCGCTGGGCATCGGCGGGGTGCCGCTGCTGATCGGAGCCAGCATCGCCGAGCATGTATTCGGCGGCATCGCCACCGTCGCACTGTTCACGTTGATGATGGACACCGCGCAGGCACCGCATGCCGGCACCGACTACACGCTGCTGGCCTCAAGCATCGTCATCACCCAGGCGCTCGCTTCGCTGAGCGCCGGCGTGGTCGCCGACGCCACCGGTTATGCGCCGATGCTGTGGCTCAGCACGCTGCTGTCGGCCGCCGGCTGCGCGCTGCTGATCATTGCGCTCGATCGCGGCGCCGGCCCGACGAGCCTGCGCGCGGTCTGGCGCTGAGTCTGGCGCTGAAGCTCAGCGCCGCGCCCCGGCCAGCCGGCGCACGGCGGCGATCAGGCAATCAACTTCGTCGTACGTGTTGTAGAACGCCAGCGAGGGCCGCACCGTGGCCTCGACGCCGAAGCGGCGCAGGATCGGCTGCGCGCAGTGGTGGCCGGAGCGCACGGCGATACCTTCCTGGTTGAGCGCCTTGCCGATCTCTTCGGTCTTGTAGCCGTCGAGTACGAACGAGACGACGCTGGTCTTCTGTTGCGCGGTGCCGATCAGGCGCAGGCCCGGAATCGGCCGCAGGCCTTGCATGGCGTGTTCGAGCAGCTCGTGCTCGTACGCCGCGATGGTTTCCAGGCCGATGCGCTCGACGTAATCGATCGCCGCGCCCAGCCCCACCGCGTCGGCGATGTTGCCGGTGCCGGCTTCGAAACGCGCCGGCGCGCCGTGATAGACGGTGTTCTCGAAGGTCACGTCGGCAATCATGTTGCCGCCGCCCTGATACGGCGGCATCGCCTCCAGCAGCGCCTTCTTGCCATAGACCACCCCGATGCCGGTCGGCCCGAAGATCTTGTGGCCTGAGAACACGAAGAAGTCGGCGTCCAGCGCCTGTACGTTGACGCGGATGTGCGACACCGACTGCGCGCCATCGACCAGCACCTTGGCGCCGCTGCGATGCGCCAGATCGATGATCTCCTTGACCGGCACGATGGTGCCGAGCGCATTCGACACCTGAGTCACCGCGACGATCTTGGTGCGGTCGTTGAGCAGCTTCTGGTACTCGTCGAGCCGCAGCTGGCCGCTGTCATCGACCGGAATCACGCGCAGCCTGGCGCCCTTGTCGGCGGCGAGCATCTGCCAGGGCACGATGTTGGCGTGATGTTCCAGGTGGCTGACGATGATCTCGTCGCCGGCCTGCACATTGGCCCAGCCCCAGGTTTGCGCGACCAGGTTGATGCCTTCGGTCGCACCGCGGACGAAGACGATTTCTTCCGGCGAGCTCGCACCGAGAAACGCAGTGATCTTGTTGCGCGCCGACTCGTAGGCATCGGTCGCACGCGCGGCCAGCTCATGCGCGGCGCGGTGGATGTTGGAGTTCTCGTGCGCGTAGAAGTACGCGAGACGGTCGATCACCGACTGCGGCTTCTGCGTGGTCGCCGCGTTGTCGAGCCAGATCAGCGGCCGACCGTTGACGCGCTCGGCGAGGATCGGGAAATCGCGGCGCACCGCCTGCACGTCGAACACCATCCGGCGCGGCGCAGCGATCGACGAGCGCTCGGCCGGCTCGGCAGCAAAGTCGGCAAAGTAGAACTGCGGTGCACTGCCCGTCGAAACCGGAGCAGACGGCGCCGCAGGCACAGCGGGCATCGCCGCGCGCAA
>CAMLDZ010000034.1 GCA_946478985.1 uncultured Solimonas sp. | reverse complement strand
CTGGGCCTGGCGGCTGCGCTCGTCGAGCGCGTCGCCGTCGCCGAACAGGCGCTCGAAGACCTCGCCCGGATTGACGGCGACCGGCAGCGCCACCGTCGCGCTGCGCCAGGACAGCGTGTTGGTGTAGGTGCAGCTGTAACCGATGTCGCAACTGCCGAGCAGACTCGGCGGATCGATGCCGAGTTCCAGCGAGGCCAGCTGCGTCTGCTCGCCGAACTGCTGGGCGACGACCTGGTCCATCGACACGCCGCAATGCAGGTCCGAGCCCTCGGTGCGGCGCGCGTGCGAGCCGGTCAGGAACGCCGGGCAGGCGCGGCCGTGGCCGCCCGGTCCGTCGCCGAGCGCGCTGGCCTGGTAGTGCGCCAGGCCGCTGATCACGGTGAAGCAGTCCTTGAACGGCGCCAGCGGCTGCAGCGTCGGCGACAGCGCGTAGTCGCGTCCCGTCGTCGTCGGCGTGAAGCGCTGCATGATCATGCCGTTGGGCGTGTAGAAGATTTGCAGGCGCCGCGGCCGCGCGGCGGGCTCGGCGGCCCGCGCGTTCGGCAGCATGGCGTCGAGCAGCGGCAGCGCCAGCGCGGCGCCGAGGCCACGCAGCAGCGTGCGGCGGCTCAGCAAGGTCGAGGTCGGCTTCATGTCTCGGGCGTCCGGCGCTGGGTGAACGGTTCGCTGCCGACGATGCCGACGATGACGCTGCGGATGCGGTAGCCGTCATGCTCGGCGGCGCGCGCGATGCGCCGCACCGTCGGCTGGTCGGCGGCAGTCAGGCCGCGACCCAGTGCGTAAGTCAGCAGGCGCTCGGTGAAGGCGCGCGTGAACTGCTGGCGGCGCTCCAGCAGCACCTGGCGCAGGCCGGCCAGGCCACTGAAGCGGGTGCCATCGGGCAGGGTCGCAGAGACGTCGAGGGCCTGGCCGTCCTCGCTCTGGCGGAAGGCGCCGACGGCGTCGAAGTTCTCCAGTGCGTAGCCGAGCGGATCCATCTTGACGTGGCAGGACGCGCAGGCCGGATCGGCGCGGTGCAGTTCCAGCTGCTCGCGTGCGCTGAGCTTGTGGCCGCCGCGGGTCTGCTTGAGCGCCGGCACATCCGGCGGCGGTGGCGGCGGCGGCGCGGCGAGCAGGTTGTCGAGAATCCATTTGCCGCGCTTCACCACCGAGGTGTGGTTGCCGTACGAGGTCACCGTCAGGATGCTGGCCTGGCCGAGCAGGCCGCCGCGCTGCGAGGCCGGGTCGACCTGCACGCGGCGGAACGCGGTGCCGCGCACGCCGTCGATGCCGTAATGCTCGGCGAGGCGCTGGTTGAGATAGGTGTAGTCGGCGCTGATGAAGTCGAGCAGGCTGCCGTTGTCGCGGACGATCGAGGCGAAGAACAGCTCGGTCTCGCGCTTCATCGCGCTGCGCAGCCGCGTGTCGAACTGCGGAAACAGGAACACGTCCGGGCGCTGGTGTTCGAGATTGCGCAGATACAGCCATTGCCCGGCGAAGTTGTCGGTCAGCGCCTGCGCGCGCGGGTCGGCCAGCATGCGTGTGACCTGGCGTTCCAGCACCGCCGGCTTGTGCAGCTGCTGTCTGGCGGCAAGGCCGAGCAGCTCCTCGTCCGGCAGGCTGCTCCACAGGAACAGCGCCAGCCGCGACGCCAGCTCCTGATCGCCCAGCGCGAACACGGTGCCGGGCCTGGCGCGCGGCGGATCCTGCTCGTGCAGGAACAGGAAGCCGGGCGATACCAGCAGCGCCTCGATGGCCGCGGCGATGCCGTGCTCGAAGTCGCTGTCGGCGCGCGCCGCCGCGTAGAGCTTCAGCAGGGGTTCGAGCTCGGCGTCGCGCAGCGGCCGCCGCCAAGCCTGCCGCGCCAGCGGTGCCAGGATCTTTCTCGCGCAGCTGTTTTCGTCACGGGGTTTCGCCGGCCGGCAGACGAAGATTTTGCGCCGGCTCGGCGTGTCGCCGGCGCCGCTCGCCTCGAACGGCCCTTCGACGTCGATCTGCAGCACGTCGCGCGGGAAGTTGGCCTGCGAGAAACGCGGCGACATGAAATACGAGGGCACCAGGCCGCCGCCGACGCGCGCGCCGTCGACGACGAAGTCCAGCGGCAGCGGCTCCGCCGCGCGCGTCGGCAGCACGACGATGTCGGTGGTGTTGCGCAGCGTCTGCACCGACTCGTCGAGCGTGTGGCGCTTGCGGAAGCTGATGCCGATGCTGTGCTCGCCGGCCGTCAGCGGCACGCGCAGGCTGACGCGGGCCTCGGGCAGCCGGTCGACTTCGTTGTTGGTGTTGGTGTTGAGATAGCCGCTGATCTGGTAGACCGCGTCCTGCGGTGCGTAGTAGTCGAACGCCGCGCCGCCGCGCGAGTCCAGCGGCAGGGCGTCGCTCATGCGCTCGTCGTACGCGGGGATGCCCTGGTTCATGATCGAACCGTCCTTGGGCACCGTGTAGCTGGTCACCAGCGGCCGTTTCGAAGCAAGGCCGACGGCAAGCCGGCTGAGTTTGCCGGCAACCGCGAGATAACGGTCCATCAGCGTCGGCGACAGGCTCAGCACGTCGGCGATGTTGTCGAAGCCATAGCCGGAATCGTCGGCTGGCAGCTGGCCGCTGAGGTCGACGCGCAAGGCCAGCAGATCGCGGACCGCATTGGCGTATTCGGCGCGGTTGAGGCGGCGGATCGTCGCGCGACCGGGGTCCGGGTGCGCCTCGGCATAGCCGTCCAGCGAGCGTTCCAGCGACTGCGTGAACGCGGCGCGTTCCTCGGTGCTCGGCTGCGGGCGGTTGCGCGGCGGCATCTCGCCCTGCGCCGTCATGCGCAGGATCTTCTCCCACTGTGCGCGGTTGGCGCCGCGCTGCAGGTCGGCGGTGCTCAGCTCGCTGAGCGTGAGATCGGCGGCCATGCGTTCGTCGTTGTGGCAGCGCCCGCAGTAGGTTTCGAGCAGTTGCTCGTAGCGGCCCGTGTCCGCTGCCGTCCGGCCGCCGCCGGCCGCCTGCGCCGGCGCTGCGGCGAGGCCGGCGAGCAGCAGCGCGGCCACGCCAAAGCGAGCCCTGCGGCCGCCGATAGCGGTCCGGCGCGGCAGGGGTTTGGACGCGTGAGCGCGGATCATGCGCATGCAACATCAAGAACCGTGCCCAGCGTTCGCAGTCGGCGGCGGTGGCCGCAGCGGCCTTTGCGACGGCGCCCAGGATCGCCGTCAAGCTGATGATTTGACGCGGTTTATGAAGCAGCGGACGGGCCCGGCCCGCAGCTCCGGTGGCGGCGCGAGCAGCGCGGTCGTCGGCCCCGGCAGCGGCGCCCGCCCAGCCGGGGCGCGCCGCGCGTACACACTGCGCGCATCAATAGTGCGCAGTTTGCGCGCGAGTTGTATGCAATCTGATACCGCTCAGCGCCGCTTCGGCACCCAGGCCCAGCACATCTGCACGCGGATCGGGCTCGCGCCACTGGCGTCGCTGACCGTCACCGGCACGATCAGCTCGCCGCGCGGTTCGCCGGCCAGATGCGCGCGCGCCGCGGCGTCGAGGCGCGCGTGCGCGCGCAGCTCGCCCTGCGCGCCACGCAGGTAGTCGATCTGCATCGATTTGAGCAACGGCAGGCTGCCGCCTTGCAGGTTGAGGCCGAACAGCGCACCGGTGGCGGTCTCCGCCAGCAGCGCCATCGCTGCCGCGTGCACGCCGCCGATGTGGTTCTGCACCGCGCGGCGGTTGCGGATGACGACGATCGCCTGGTCGGCATCCAGGGCTTCGAAGCGCAGGCCGGCGGTGCCGGCGAAGCGCACCTGCGTGTTGAACAGCAGCGTGATCGCACGGCGGCGCAGCGGGGGCGGCAGCAGTTGCACGGCGCCGACGGCGCGGGCAAGGGAGTTTCGCGGCATGGACGGGCTCGGCAAGACGGGCGCCGTTGATTGTCGGTTGCCAGGGCGGCCGCGCCCATGTCCGCGGCGCCAGAGCCTGCCGGCTCTCGGCGCACCGCTACCGCCGGGCGCCGGCGCGCCCCCGGCCGCGAGGCGATACCGATGATGCGCGGATGCTGCATGCAAGCTATCAACCGACGCTGGTGGTCCTGTCGCTGGCCATCGCCGTCCTGGCCTCGTACACGACGGTGGAACTGGCGCTGCGCGTCTCGCGCGTCGCCGAGCCACGCTTGCAGTTGCTGTGGCGCGGCGGCGGTGCGATCGCGATGGGCAGCGGCATCTGGTCGATGCACTTCGTCGGCATGCTCGCCGCCGGCATGCCGGGGGCCGTCCACCACGACCTGGTCATCACCGCCGGCTCGCTGCTGCTGGCCATCGGCGTTTCGTATCTGTCGCTGGCCATCGCCGCCCGGCCGCCGCCCTTCCACGGCTGGCAGGTGCTGGGCGGCGGTATCGTCGCCGGCCTCGGCATTTCCGGCATGCATTACACCGGCATGGCGGCGATGCAGTTGCAGCCGGGCATCCATTACGACCCGCTGCTGGTGGCGGCCTCGATCGCCATCGCGGTCGGCGCCTCGCTGGCGGCGATGTATGTCGGCACCCGGTACAACCGCATGCCCGGACCGATTCTGCGCCTGCTGGCGGCGGTGCTGATGGGTACGGCGATTGCCGGCATGCATTACACCGGCATGGCGGCCGCGCATATCGCGCCGCATGCGACCAGCAACGCGGCGACGTGGGTCGATTCGCGCTGGCTCGGCGCGCTGGTCGCCGTCGCCGCGCTCGGCATGATGGTGGTGACGATCGTGCTGGCGCGCTACGACGCACGCACGCGCGGCCTGCTGCACTCGGTGACCCAGCTGCATCAGGAAGTGGCGCTGCTGTCGACGCTGGACCCCCTGACGCGGCTGCCCAACCGCGGCGTGCTCGCGCAGCGCCTCGCCGAGGCGCTGGCACGGCCGCCGGCGCTAGTCCCCGCCGTGGCGGTGCTGGCGCTGGACATCGATCGCCTCAAGACCATCAACGAAGCCCTGGGCTATGCCGCCGGCGACGAAGTGCTGCGGGTGTTCGCGCAGCGCCTGTCGCGCCGCCTGCGCAGCCGTGACACGCTGGCGCGCGCCGGCGGCGACGAGTTCGTGGCCCTGCTCGACGGTGTGGTCTCGCCCGGCGACGCCGAGCGCCGTGCCCGCGAGCTGGCCGACGCGCTGCAGGAGGACATCGGCACCGGCCCGCTGGCTCTGCGCGTCACCGCCTGCATCGGCGTTGCCGTCTGGCCCTACGACGGCGACAGCGTCGAGCTGCTGCTGCAGCGCGCCGATATCGCCCTGGGTGCCGCCAAGGCCGCCGGCGCCAACACCCTGCGCCAGTTCACGCCGGAGCTGGCCACCAGCGCCGGCCGCGCCCTGGAGATTCGCCGCGCGCTGCACGCCGCCGGCCAGGACGGCCGCCTGGCGCTGCGCTTTCAGCCCAAGTTCGATTTCGCCGGCCAGCTGCGCGGTGCCGAAGTGCTGCTGCGCCTGACGCATCCGCGGCTCGGGCCGGTCCAGCCGGCGGAGTTCATTCCGATCGCCGAGCAATCCGGCGACATCATCGCGATCGGCTACTGGGTGCTGCGCGAGACCTGCCGCCATCTGCGCCGCTGGCGCCTGCAGGGCCTGCCGCCGCTGAAACTGGCGATCAATCTGTCGGCGGTACAGCTGCGCCAGGACGATCTGGTCGCGCAATGCCGCGCCATCGCCGTCGAGGAAGGCGTCGGCTGCGACGAGCTGGTGTTCGAGATCACCGAGTCGGTGGCGATGAACGACGCCGACCGCAGCGTCGCCCTGCTGCACGAGCTGGCGCGGCATGGCTTCGAGGTATCGATCGACGACTTCGGCACCGGCTACTCCAGCCTCGCCTATCTGCAGCAGTTCCGCGCCTGCGAGCTGAAGATCGACCAGCGCTTCACGCGCGCTCTGGCCGACGGCCAAACCGCCAGCCGGGCGATCGTCAGCGCCATGATCTCGATGGCGCACGCGCTGGACATGCGCGTGGTTGCCGAAGGGGTCGAGACTTCGCAGCAGCGCGAAGCGCTGCGCAGCCTCGGCTGCGACGAACTGCAGGGCTTTCTGCTGTCGCGTCCGCTGGACGCCGCGGCACTCAATGCCTTGCGGCGGACGGCGCCGGCCGACATCGAGCCGCGCGACGTCGACCAGGTCATCGCCCTGCAAGGATGACCGAGGCGCGGCCGCTCGCCAGCTCGCGCTCGCCGGCGTAGAGCCGGAAGCTGTACATCCAGCCGCCGGCGTTGGCGACGATGCGTTGCGCGCGGCACTCCAGCGCTGCGGCCAGATCGTCGATGCGCTCCACCTGCAGCTGCAGATCGCGCACTGCCGCCAGCACGCCGGCCTGCGCGTCCGTCTGGGCGGCGCCACCCTCAAGGCGCGCCAGCCAGCCGCCATGCACCGCCATCGCCTGCGCGCCGTATTCGATCAGATGCAGGGCCGCCAGCCGGCCATCGGCGCGCAGCGGGTTGGCGGCGGCGCGGTGGCTTTGCGTGCGCACATGCACCTCGCCCGGCCCGGCGGCGAGCAGTTCGTCCCACAGGCACATCGTGCCCGCGTGCGGCACCAGCGCGGCGATGCCGGCGCGGTCGAGCAGCACGCTCACAGAGTGTCGACCACGAGACCGCGGCCGCCGCCGAGCGGCAGGCTGACGCGGCCGCGCGCGCCGCGCGCCAGCAACTGCAGCAGCGGCAGCGCCCGCAGCACCGGATTGGCCAGGCGCTGCGCCTCCAGCGCCGCGTCATCGAGACGGCTGTCGGCTGCGCTGGCGACGCTCAGGCGCAGCGTGGCGAGCGCGTCATCGATGGCGCCATCGCCGGCCGGCGGCCTCAGCCACAGCGCGCAGCTGGCCGGCAGCGCCGCCGAGCGCGCCCCACGCATCGGCTCCGGCGCCGGCACGTCGAAGGCGACCAGCAGCACCGGTGTCTGTTCGGCCTGTACCTGCAGGCCGGCTTCGAGCAGGCCCAGCGCGAACGACTCGTCATAACCGGCGATGGTCGTCGACGGCGCACGCGCGCCGGTGGCGATGCCCCAGTAGCCGGCGGCGGCGTTGTGCACCGAGTTGTGGAAGTCGGTCGGCGACACCGCGCAGGGCGGCTGCAGCACGGTCGTGCAGATGCGGTTGAGGATCGACAGATCGCCGTCGGAACTGGCGAACACCGTCGCCAGCTGCGAGGCATCGCGGCCGGCGCAGGCCGCCTCGGCGGCGCGGAAGGCCTGGCGCACCGCGGGCTGCGCGCGGCGTCGCTCGTTGGGCGGCAGCAGCTGCGGCGCATAGGGCGCCAGCTCGCTGGGCGCGAACGCGGCCTCGCCGCGCAGCACCGGCAGCGCCTGTTCCCAGCTGGCAAGGCCGGGCGCGGCCAGACCGATCGACAGCAGCTGCAGCTCGATCATGCCGCGCGCCCCAGCACCAGGCTGGCGTTGTTGCCGCCGAAGCCGAAGGAGTTCGACAGCGCCGCGCCGATCTCGCGGCGCAGTGGCGCCAGCAGGATATCGGCGCGGATCGCCGGGTCCTTGTCGCGCGTGGTGATCGACGCCGGCAGCAGGCCGTGCTCGACCGCCAGCAGCGAGATCGCCGCCTCGACGATGCCGGCGGCGCCGAGCGTGTGGCCGGTGTAGCCCTTGGTCGAGCTGCACGGCGTGCCGGCGCCGAACACGCCCATCACGGCCTGATCCTCGCTGGCGTCATTGGCCGGCGTCGCCGTGCCGTGCAGGTTGATGTAGCCGATCTGCTCGGGCTGCAGCTGCGCGCGGCGCAGCGCCTCGCGCATCGCCGCCTGCGCGCCGCGGCCCTGCGGATCGGGCGCCGACATGTGGTAGGCGTCGGACGACTCGCCGTAGCCGAGCAGCGCCAGCGCGCCGCCCGAAGCCGCGCCGTCGAGCAGCGCAAAGCCGGCAGCCTCGCCGATCGAAATGCCGCGCCGCGCCGCGTCCGCGGGGCGGCAGATGTCGTCGGCGATCAGCTGCAGCGAGTTGAAGCCGTACAGCGTGGTCAGGCACAGCGAGTCGACACCGCCGACCACGGCGGCGTCGCAAAGGCCGGCGGCGATCGCGCGCTGCGCGGCGGCGAACACCTTGGCGCTCGACGAGCAGGCCGTGCAGATGGCGATCGCGACATTGTCGAGGCCCAGCTGCAGGCGCACGAACTCGGCGGCGGCGTGCGGGTTGTGCGTGGTGCGGTACTGGTAGGCGGCCGGCAGGCGGCCGTCGGCGTCGATCTGCCGGTAGGCCAGCTCGGTACTGAAGATGCCCGAGGTGCTGGTGCCGACGAACACGCCGATGCGCGCCGCGCCGTGGCGGGCGACGGCGGCGGCCACCGCATCGCGGAAGCCGTCCTGATCGAGTCCCAGCACCGCCAGCCGGTTGTTGCGGCAATCCCATTCGGCCCAGCCGCCCTGCAGCGGCGTATCCAGGCCGTCGACCTCGCCGATCCAGCAGTCCAGCTCGCAACGGTCGAAAGCCTTGCGCGCAAGGCCGGTACGGCCCTGCTCCAGGGCGTGGCGGTGCGCGGCCAGCCCGCGGCCGAGCGCCGAGCTGACGGTGTAGGCGCGAATCTGCAGCGGCGTCATTTCATCCAGAAATCGTAGAAGTTGAACCAGTTGTACGGCGCATCCTTGACGTAATGCGCCAGACGGTCGGCGTAGCGTTGCGCGTACTGCCGCACGGCGGCGTCGCGCTTGCCGCGCGGCAGTTCGACGCGCTCGGCCAGCAGCTCGAAGTGCGCATCGTACTGCCTGCCGCCGCGGTACAGGCCAAAGCCGATCACCACCGGTACCTGCAGCACGCCGGCGAGAATCCACGGCAGCGCCGGCAGCCGCGCCTGGCCACCGAGGAAATCGACGGTGACGGCGCGCTCATTCTCACGCACGCGGTCGGCCATCAGGCCGATCATCGAGCCGGCATCGAGCGCCTGCTTGATCTCAAGCATCAGCGAAGGGCCGTCCTGTGCGGCGTCGATCACCGAGCGGGCAATGTCCGGATTACTGTGTTCCAGCAACTGCGTGAACCTGCGGTTGTGCGAGCGGTCCAGGACGATGCGCAGCGGCACTTCATGCTGCGTGCTGCTGGGGTCGTGGCGGATCTCGAACGAGCCGTGGTGCGCGACCAGGATCAGGCAGCCGCCGCTGTGCTGGGCGCGGTGCACTTCCGGCGGCCGGTGCGGCGTCACGCGCGGCTGCTTGCCGGCGCCGATCAGCCAGAACAGCCGGTCCAGCGAGACCGCCGCGAAGCAGAAGAAATGCCGCGCCAGATCGCGCCAGCCCGGCTCGCGGCCGAGCACGCGGCGCAGGTAGCTGCGCGAGGCGCGCCGCGCCGGCGCCGCGGTCAGCAGGAAATAGGCGCTGATCGGGTACAGCAGCAGCCGGCCGACCGGGCGGCCGAAAGTCCGCGCGATCCACAGCAGCGTTGCCATCGCCAGCCACGAGCCGCGCTCGCGCTGGCGTTCCCAGGACTGCGCCATGTCGAGTGCTTCTAATCCAGCAGCGCCGGTTCGGCCGCCATGCTGTGGCCCTGGCGGCAGGACTCGGCCAGCGCCACCAGCTTGCGCTTGCCGACACCGACATAGGGATTGTTGCGGTCCCAGCCGTAGCCGGCGAGCACCGCGCAGATCATGCGCAGGATCTTTGGATGCTTGCGGGGGTGGAAGAAGATCTGCGCGAGGCTGCCGTCGTACCAGCTCTCGACGAAGCCGCGGAAGGTGTCGACGCCGACCTGCAGCGGTTCGGCAAACTCTTTCTGCCAGTCCACCGCCTCGCCCTTGAACTGCCGGGCGAGGACTTCGGCGGCCAGATCGGCCGACTTCATGGCGATGCAGACGCCCGACGAGAACACCGGGTCGAGAAACTCCGCGGCATTGCCGAGCAGCGCCCAGCCCGGGCCGTGCAGCGACTTGACGTTGGCGGCGTAGCCGCGCGCCTCGGTGACCGGATTGGCCGGCCTGGCGTGCTTGAGCAGATCCTGCAGGTCCGGCACCTCGCCGACCAGCTTCCACAGCCGCTCTTCCGGCGTGCCCGGATATTTCTGCAGGAAATCGTCCGGCGCGACCACGCCCATCGACACGCGGCCATTGGAGAACGGGATCACCCAGTACCAGACATCGAAGCGCGTCGGGTGGATCGTCACCAGGATCTTCTGGCGGTCGAAGGCCCCGGACGGGATGTGGTCGTAAACCTGAGTGAACAGCGCTGCGCGCGCCGGAAACGCCGAGGGCTTTTCCAGATCGAGCAGGCGCGGCAGGGTGCGGCCGAAGCCGCTGGCGTCGAGCACGAACTGCGGATGGAAGACCTCGGTGCTGCCGTCCTTGTTGCGCGCGGTGACGCGCGGTTTGCCGTCGGTGAAATCGGCGGCGACGATCTCCACCTCGTAGCGGACCTCGGCGCCCTGGCGCTCGGCCTCGTCGATCAGGATCTTGTCGAACTGGTCACGCGGCACCTCGAAGGTCCAGCCGTAGCCCGGTGTGGTCTTCTGCGAGAAGTTGAACTCGTGGTACTGACCGTTGTGGCGGAACGCGGCGCCGTCCTTGTACTGGAAGCTCGCCGACATCAGCGCCTCCATCATCCCGGCCTTCTCGATGAAGTGCATGCTGGCGGGCAGCATGCTCTCGCCGACCGAGAAGCGCGGGAACTTCTGCCGCTCCAGCACCAGCACCTGCAGGCCCTTCTGGACCAGGAAAGCCGCCGCGGTGGAGCCGGCCGGGCCGGCGCCAATGATCAGCACATCGGTCATGAACGATCTCGAAAAGACAGCACGATGGG
This sequence comes from uncultured Solimonas sp., assembly GCA_946478985.1. Next base: position 19,434 of record CAMLDZ010000034.1, on the reverse strand, counting down.
GAGAAGGAAAACTTATTTCAGAGCGCTTCGAACAACAACACGCCCTGGGCCAGCGGCGTGTCGAGGCGGTCACAGCGGAAGCGGCAGCGCAGGCCGTCGAAGCTCCAGCGGATACTGAAGCGCTGGTCCGGCAGCAGCGCGTTGACGAACTTGAGGTTGGGTACCGCCACCAGCTTCAGCGCGCGGCCGGCGCTGGCAGCGGCGACGGCGCGCTGCAGCAGCAGCACGCCGGGCACGATCGGCGCACCCGGAAAGTGGCCGGGCAGGCTGGGGTGATCGGCGGCGACGATATCGTCGCAGCTGTATTCCTGTGTCTGGCTCATCGGCTCCGCTCCAGCAGTTCCAGCAGCAGCGCGCGCGGCAGCTTGCCGAGTTCGTTGCGCGGCAACTGCGCGACGCGGCGCAGCGGCCGCGGCAGGAACACCGGGTCGATCTGCGCGGCCAGCGCCTGCAGGATCACGGCTTCCGGGACATCCGGCGCCACCACCAGCGCCGCCGGCCGCGCCGCCTCGCCGTCGCCGACGCTGAAGATCACCGCGTCCTGCACGCCCGGCACCGCCAGCAGCCGCGCGCTCAGCTCGCTCAGCGAGGCGCGCTTGCCGGCGACCTTGAGCAGATCGGCGTTGCGGCCGAGCAGGCGGAAGCCGGCTGCGCCGTCATCCTCGATGCGATCCTGCAGCGGCACCGGCTCCGGCAAGTGGCTGGCCTCGACGCTCGCCGCGCCGTCTTCGAGCCGCAGGCGCAGGCCGGACAGCAGCTGCCAGTGCGCACCGGCGGTGGTGCGCCGCGTCGCCATGCTGCCGGCCTCGGTACAGCCGTAGATTTCGTGGACCGGCGCCGCCCAGTCATGTTCGATGCGCGCGGCCAGCTCGGCCGACAGCGGTGCGGTCGCCGACAGCACGAACTGCAGCGGCGGCAGCGCAGTGCCCGATTCGATCAGCGCGCGCAGATGCACCGGCGTCGTCACCAGCACCCGCGGCGCCGGTACGGCGGCCAGCGCCTGGGCGACGTCCTGCGGAAAGAACGGCCGGCCGCCGTGCACGGTGCCCGCCCCGGCCAGCGGCATCAGCACCGTCGTCTCCAGGCCGTACATGTGCTGCGGCGGTACCGTGGCGACGATCTGCGCGCCGCCGGCCGGCAGCAGGCGCGCGCGCAGGTGCGCGCCTATCGCCGCCATCGCCGCCCAGTGCTTGGCCTGCGCCTGCGGCGCGCCGGTGCTGCCGGAGGTGAACAGCACGGCGGCCGGGTGCCGGGCGTCGATCAGCGGCGCCGCGGCCGCGACGCCGGCCCCGGTGCCGGCCAGCGCGGCGTCGACACGGGCATTGTCGATGCGCGTGCACTGCGGATACGCCACACGCGCCGCCTCGATCGCCGCCGCGCTGGCGCCGGACGGCAGCAGGTTGGTCTGCCCGCGCAGGCAGGCGGCGGCGAAAGCCAGCATGAAGCGGTAGCGGTCGTCGCAGAGATTGAGCAGGTACGGGGTGTCCGGCAGCGCGTCGGCGAGCCGCTGCGCCTGCGCGACGAAGGCGCCCTGCGTGAGCCGTCGGCCCTCGTGCCACGCAAACGGTGCGTCGGCGGCGAAGCCGGCGATCAGCGGCAGCGCCTGCGTCTGCGTCTGCGTCTGCGGCGGTTCAGTGGCCATGACGGCGTGCGGTGGCGACGGTGCGGATGTGTTCGATGAAGCCGCCATGCTCGTGCTGCGGAAAGCGCCAGCGGCGGTACCAGTACTCGACGAAGAACAGCGCGCCGACGAGCAGATAGCTGATGAAGTTGGTGACCAGCGACCACAGCCTCCACTGCTGCAGCACGATCAGCAGCAGCGCCACCGTGAACATCAGCGCGAACATGCCGGTCCAGACCAGCGTCAGCCGGCGCGTGTAGCGTTCCAGTTCCGCCGGCATCTGAGCCTTGCGCGCGAAGCGCGCGATGCCGGTGATCAGCGCCTCACGGCCCGGCCGCAGGCTGCTGCCGAACAGCAGGCCGAGCGCGGCCGGAATCGCCAGCGACGGAAGATAAGAGGCCGCCGCACCGTGGCCGCTGGATTGCAGCAGGCCGAGCGCGGCGAGCACCGCGCCCAGCAGCAGCCAGGCCCAGGCGCGCCGCTGCGCCAGCGGCACATACAGCGCCACCGCGCTCAGGCAGGCGAGCGCGGCGAAGGCCAGGCGGGAATCGGCGTAGATGACGCTGGCGTGCAGCAGCAGCGGATAGGCCAGCGCCAGCAGGATCGGCAGCGCCTTGTTCATGCAGCGGCGCGTGCCAGGTTTACGCCACGCGGCGCGACGTCACCAGCTCGGTCAGCGCGCGCAGCGAGGCAAAGCCGTTCTTGACCGCCTCGTCCTCGGAGCGCAACTCGACGCCGTAGTGCTGCTTGATCGCCAGCGCCATTTCCAGCGCGTCGATCGAGTCCAGGCCCCAGCCGCCTTCCTGCGGCCCGAACAGCGAGGCGGCCGGATCGATGGTGGCAGCGTCGATGTGTTCGAGGCTCAGCGAAGAAACCAACAGTTCCGCCATTTCGCGCTCGGCGGCGGTTTGTGCCGTCATGTCAAAGCCCTGCCCACTCACTGGATCTTGCGTCTGATTCGATGCGGCGCGATGCACGAGCGTGCCGGTCGCGCCGGGTCCTGGGTGACTTCCGCCGGCGCCAGCGTCTGGTCTGGGCCGATCCCTCGGAAGTCCGCTCGCGACGCCGCGCGCCGGAGCGAGCGGCATCATACACCGGCCCTGCTGCGCATCAGCGGCCGCGGCAGCGGGGCCCTCATTGGGACTTGGGACAGACGTTGCTAGTATCACGCGCCCTTGAGCCCGCCTTGGCCGCGCGGCCGCGACTTTTTTCACCGTCTTCAATGTCCGCAACCGTCTTCGACAGCCGTTCGTTCCGCAGCGTCTACGCGCCCTGGAGCGGCGTCGCGCCCGACAAGCTGCTGGGCTGCGTCGAATTCGGGCTGGGCCTGCCGCGCCCGCTGCAGCAGCAACGTGATCCACGTCACATGGTCGTCGCCCTGGACAACCTGCAGGCGCCGCTGCATGCCGAGCAATGGCTCAGCGAACTGCCGGTGGAGCACGGCTGGTTCGAGGGCTTCGGCTACAGCCACAACGGCGAGGTGCTGTTCGGCAGCCTGTTCCTGCCGGAGTCGGAGCTCGTCGATCTGGAGCGCGCGACGCTGAAAACCTATGTGCGGCTGGAGCAGATGCTGCAGCAGCTCGGCTATCCGCATTACCTGCGCATCTGGAACTTCCTGGCCGCCATCAACGACGGCGAAGGCGATGCTGAGCGCTACCGCCTGTTCAGCGCCGGCCGCAACCGTGCGCTGGCGCTCAAGCCGGATTTCGAGCGCTGGCTGCCGGCGGCCACTGCGATCGGCATGCTGGAGCCCGGCCTGGTGATCTACTTCCTGGCCGGCAAGCGGCCCGGCCAGCCGGTCGAGAACCCGCGCCAGGTCGCCGCCTACCACTACCCGCGCGTCTACGGCCCCAAGAGCCCGAGCTTCGCGCGGGCCACGCTGATCGGCGCCGGCGAAGGCGCGCAGCTGCTGGTATCCGGCACCGCCAGCGTGGTCGGTCACGAGAGCCTGCATCACGACGACCCGCAGCAGCAGCTCGACGAGACCATGCGCAATATCGACGTGCTGATCGGCCACACGCTGCAGACGCATTTCTCCGGTCGCCAGCCGGCGGTACGCGCCGAGTCGCTGAAGCTCTACCTGCGTGACGGTGCCGTGCTCGACGCCCTGCTGGCGCGGCTGCCACGGCTGCGCGGCAACGACGCGGCGCCGCTGCTGTGCCTGCGCGGCGACGTCTGCCGCCACGATCTGCTGCTGGAGATCGAAGCCGCCTACGCGATCGACGCGAAGCTGACGTGAAGCGCGGCGGCGCCGGTGTCTGGCTGGACCGCCGCTGGCGGCAGGTGGCCACGGCGCTGTCGTTTTTCATCTTCGGCAGCGTCGGCCTGATCTGCGGCGTGACGATGTTTCCGCTGGCCTGCCTGACGACGCGCAATCCGCTGACCGCCAAGCGCCGCGCGCAGTGGATCGTCTGGCGCTGGTTCTGGCTGTTCTCGCGGATCATGCGCGCGCTCGGCGTGATCCGCTGGGAGATCCGCGGCGCCGAGCGCCTGCGCCAGCGCGGCCAGCTGATCATCGCCAACCACCCGACGCTGATCGATGTGGTGCTGCTGATCGGCTACATCCCGCAGGTCGACTGCATCGTCAAGGATGCGCTGTTCCGCAATCCGTTTACCGGCATGCCGCTGCGCTGGGCCGGCTACATCGCCAACGGCGGCGATGCCTCGCAGCTGCTCGACGCCTGTCGCGACAGCCTGCAGCGCGGCAACTCGCTGCTGATTTTCCCCGAAGGCACGCGCAGCAGGCCCGGCCAGCCGCTGCAGATCCCGCATGGCACCGCGCGCATCGCGCTGGCCGCCGGCGCACCGGTGCTGCCGGTGATGATCCGCTGCGCGCCGCTGATGCTGGAGAAGGGCCGGCCCTGGCTCGACGTGCCGCCGCGGCCCGGCCATTTTGTCATCGAGGTTGGCGAGCCCTATGCGGTACAGCCGTATCTCGACGAGGCGCCGTCGATGGCGATCGCCGCACGGCGGTTGTCACGCGACTGGATCGCGGGTTTCAGCCAGGTGCCGCCCGCCTCCTGATTCATCCCCATCGTGCATTTGCCAAGACACGGGCCGCGCTGGTATCAGTCTTTGTGACTCATGCACTTGCAGCGATCTGGATGCGTCCGGGAAAATGCGCGCCATGAGCCTTGCCGGGGGGCGGGCAGGAGACCGTTTCTACATGTCCAGCACGACGACCACCACCGTACCCAGCCGCGACGAAATCTTTGAGCACGTCAAGTCGCAGCTGGTCGAGCTGTTCGAGATCGCGCCCGAGAAGATCAGCTTCGACGCGCAGCTATACCAGGATCTGGAGATCGACAGCATCGACGCCATCGACCTGATCCTGCGGCTCAAGGACTACACCGGCAAGAAGGTGCGGCCGGAAGACTTCAAGCATGTCCGTTCGGTCGGTGACGTCGTCACCGCCGTGCAGGCCCTGTTCGACGCCGCCTGAGGGCCGCGCTGCGGCCGCCTGCCCGTGCTGGACGCCTCCACGCTGCTGCCGCAGGTTCTTTCCGTCGCCCGGCCCGACGACAGCAGCCTGGTGATCCGCCTGGCGGTGCCGGCCTCGCTGCCGTGCTTCGCCGACCACTTCGCCGCATTCCCGATGCTGCCCGGCGTGCTGCAGCTCGGCTGGGCGGTGCAGCTGGCGCAGCAGTACCTGGTCCGCGCGGCGCCGTTCAGCGCCGTCACGCAGCTCAAGTTCCAGCAGCCGATCGAGCCGGACGCCGACCTCAGCCTGCAGCTGCAGCACGAGCCGGATGGCCGCGTCTCGTTCCGCTACTCGACACCGGCCGGCCTGTGCTCGGCCGGACGCCTGAGCTTCGGCGCGTCGGCATGACGCGCGCCGAGGGCGTCGCGGTCCACGCCTGCATCGTGGTGCCGGTCTACAACCATGAGGAGGCGATCGCCGGCACGCTGGCCAGCCTGCGGCCGCACGGCCTGCGCGCCTATCTGGTCGACGACGGCAGCCGGCCATCCTGCGCCGCCGAGCTCGATCGCCTGATCGCCGCGCAGCCGGACTGGCTGCGCCTGATCCGTCTGCCGCAGAACCAGGGCAAGGGCGCGGCGGTGATCGCCGGTTTCGCCGCCGCCGCCGCCGACGGCTACACGCACGCGGTGCAGGTCGACGCCGACGGCCAGCACGATGCGGCCGACCTGCCGAAACTGCTGGCGCTGGCCCATGCCGATCCGCAGGCGCTGATCACCGGCATCCCGATCTACGACGCGTCGGTGCCGCGCGCGCGCCTGTACGGCCGCTACCTCACCCACGTCTGGGTGTGGATCAACACGCTGTCGCTGCAGATCCGCGATTCGATGCTGGGCTTCCGCGTCTATCCGCTGACGGCGACGCTGCGGATCTGCCGCAGCCAGCATGTCGGCAAAAGAATGGACTTCGATACCGAGATCATGGTGCGGCTGTACTGGGACGGCGTGAGCGTGCACAGCCTGCCGACGCGCGTGCGCTATCCGGCCGATGGCGTTTCGCACTTCGACGTCTGGCGCGACAACCTGCGCATCTCGCGCATGCATGCGCGGCTGTTCTTCGGCATGTTGTGGCGTGCGCCGCGCCTGCTGCTGAGGCATCTGCAGAGGCAGCCGCATGCGCGCTAGCAAGCTGCCGCCGCCGGCCGCGCCGCTGCCGACCGCCACCGTCGACATCCACGTCGCCTTCCACGACTGCGATCCGGTCGGCATCGTCTGGCACGGCAACTACACGCGCTATTTCGAAGTGGCGCGCTGCGCGCTGCTGGATCTGATCGCTTTCAACTACGACGAGATGAAGGACGCCGGCTACTGCTGGCCGGTGATCGACCTGCACGCGCGCTACGTGCGCGCGATCCGTTTCAAGCAGCGCATCCAGGTGACGGCGGAGTTCCTCGAATGGGAGCAGCGCCTGAAGATCGGCTACCGCATCCGCGACGCCGCCAGCGGCGAACTGCTGGCGCGCGGCCACACCATCCATGTGGCGGTGACGATGCCGGCCTTCGAGATGGTCTACGGCTCGCCCGACATCCTGCTGCAGAAGCTCGGCGTCAGGCGATGAAGCCCGCCGGTCTTGCCGCCGCGCTGCTCGCGCTGGAACTGCTGCTGGCGCCGTCTGCGGCCGGCGCCGCGACGGCCGCTGCGGTGACGGCTGCCGAAGCGACGGTCTTCGCGCATCCGGCCGATGCTGCCGCGGTGCGCAAGGCGCTCGGCGCGCTGACCGGTCCGCTGGCGCAGGCGCAGCGTGTCGAGGGCCGTTACACGCAGGCCAAATACCTGCGCGAGCTGCCGCAGCCGCTGCGCGCCGAAGGCGAGTTCATGTTCGTCCGCGAACTGGGCGTGGACTGGCGCACGCTCAAGCCGTTCGCCTCCGAGCTGATCATCACCCGCGACGCGCTGATCCAGCGCGATGGCGGCAGCAGCCAGCGCCTCGGCGCCGAACGTACGCCGGCGGTGCGTCAGGTCGCGCGGATCTTCTTCGCGGTGTTCTCGCTCGACTTCGAGGCGCTGTCGGAGCTGTTCTCGCTGTCGCTGCAGCAGGGCCGCGACGGCCAGTGGCAGCTGGGCCTCAAGCCCCGGCAGGACGCCGGCCTGATCAGCGCGATCATCGTCAGCGGAGCGCGCGAAGTGCAGGGCGTGCAGCTGTTCGAAGCCGGCGGCGACCGCACCGAGATCGAGTTCCGCGACACCCGCGTGTCGAACGCCCCGGTCGACGCGGCGACGCGCGCGCGCTTCCAGTAGACCGCCGATGAGCGCCCGCGCACGGCTGCTGCTGTGGCTGCTGCTGATGGCAGGCGCCGGTCTGTGGCTGGCCTGGGCGGTCAACACGCGGCTGACGGTGGAGACCGACATCACCGCGATGCTGCCGCAGACCGCGCCGGACGCGGTGACGCGGCAGGCGCTCGACAAGGTGGAAGCCGCGCTTGGCCGCCGCAGCATCTATCTGATCGGCGCCGCCGACTTCGGCGCCGCGCGCGCGGCCGCGCAGGCCTTCGCCGGCGCGCTGCGCGCGTCGCCGGCCTACGCCGAGGTCAGTCTGGAAGTCGTTTCGGCCCCGGCCGAGCTGGACCGCGCCTATGGCGTGGTGCAGCCGCTGCTGCTGGCCGACAGCGACCGCGCCGCGCTGCAGCGCGGCGAGGCTGCGGCGCTGGCGCAGCAGGCGCAGCGCGCGCTGTATTCGCCGGCAGCACTGACGCGGGCGCGGCCGTTCGCCGACGATCCGCTGAACTTCTACGGCCGCTACCTGCTGCAACTGCTGCCGGCGGCCGGGACACTGGCGCCGCACGACGGCGTGCTGGCGCTGGAACACGAGGGCGGCGTCGAGGTGATGGTGGCCAGCACGCTCAGGCAGTCGCCGTTCGCGCTCGACACACAACAGCGAGCGATGGCGGCGTTCGATGCCGCCTGCGTCGCCGCGCGTGCGGTCGCGCCGGACGTGCGCATCATCGGCTCCGGCGTGCTGCGCCACGCCGCCGCCAACGCCGGACGCGCGCAGCGCGAGATCTCGGTGATCGGCGGCATCTCGCTGGGCGGCGTGATTCTGGTGTTCCTGCTGGTGTTCCGCTCGCTGCGGCCGCTGCTGCTGGTGCTGCTGTCGCTGGGCGCCGCCTCGGTGGTATCGATCGCCACGGTGGCGACCTTGTACGGCCGCCTGCATCTGGTGGCGGTGGTGTTCGAGTCGAGCCTGATCGGCCTGGCCGTCGACTACTCCATGCATTTCTTCAGCGACCGCTTCCGCGCGCCCGGCCCCTGGCGCGGCATGGACGGCCTGAGTCATGTCGGCACCGCCATCACCGTCGGCATGAGCACCACTCTGCTCGCCTACTGCTCGTTCCTGGTGACACCGTTCCCCGGCATCCAGCAGATGGCGGTGCTGTCGATGAGCGGCCTGCTCGCGTCCTATCTGACGGTGACGCTGGCCTATCCGGCGCTGGCCGGCACGCCGCCGCCGGCGTCGAAGCCGCTGCTGGCGCTGCGCGCGCGGCTCGAAAAGCTCGGCCGGCCGCCGCGGCCGATCTTCGCCGTGCTGCTGGCCGCCGCCGCCCTGCTGCTGGCTGCAGGGCTGACGCGCCTGCACTTCGCCGACGACGTGCGCAGCCTGCAGTCTTCGCCGCAGAACCTGATCGACGAGGAACGCCTGATCCGCGAACGCCTCGGCGGCGGCTTCGACACGCGCTTCTTCCTGATCGAGGCCGCCGATCTGCAGCAGCTGCTGCAACGCGAAGAAGCACTGCGCGCACGGCTCGATGCGCTGGTCGGCGCCGCGCAGCTCGGCGGCTACACGGCGATCTCGCGGCTGCTGCCGTCGCAGCAGCGGCTCGCCGACAACGCGATGCTGCTGGCCGGCACGGTCTACGCCGAGGGCAGCGCGATGCAGCAGATGCTGGGCGAGCTGGGCTTCGCGCCGGAGGTCTTCGCGCGCGAGCAGGCGGCGTTTGCCGCGGCGCGCGCGGCGCAGCCGGATCTGCAGGCACTGCTGGCGACGCCGGCCGGCGCCTCGCTGCGGCCGCTGTGGCTCGGCCAGACCGCGCGCGGTGTCGCCAGCGTCGTCACGCTGGCCGGCGTCACCGAGCCGCAGGCGCTGGTTCAGGCGGCGCAGGGCCTGGACGGCGTGCGCCTGATCGACCGTGTCGCCGACATTTCATCGGTGCTCGCGCACTACCGGCGTGTCGCCCTGCTGGGCCTGGCCGGCGCGCTAGCGGTGATCGGCGTGGTGCTGGCGCTGCGCTACGGCCCGCGCGGCGCGCTGCGCCATCTGCTCGCGCCCGGCGGCGGCGCGCTGCTGACGCTGGCGACGCTCGGTGCGCTGGGCATCGACGCCAATCTGTTCACCGTGCTGGCGCTGCTGCTGGTGCTCGGCCTCGGTGTCGACTACTCGGTGTTCCTGCGCGAGGGCGAGGCGTCGCGGCCGACCACGCTGCTGGCGATCACGCTGGCCGGCCTGATCACCCTGCTGGCTTTCGGCCTGCTCGCCGCCTCGGCGACGCCGTTCATCCGCAGCCTGGGCCTGGCCGTGCTGCTCGGCGTCGGCTACACCTGGCTGCTCGCGGTACTGGCCGCCGCGCCAGCGCGCGCACATGGCAGAATCGCCGCCCGCGACGGCGCGCCCGAGCACTGAGGAATAGCGATGACGGATGTCCTGATCATAGGCGCCGGCCCGGCCGGCTCGGTCGCGGCGGCGCTGCTGGTGCAGCGCGGCTTCGAGGTGCTGGTGCTGGAGAAGCAGCGCTTCCCGCGCTTCTCGATCGGCGAGAGCCTGCTGGCGCAGAGCATCGGCCTGCTCGACGAGGCCGGCATGCTGCAGGCGGTGCAGATCGCCGCGTTCCAGTACAAGAACGGCGCCGCCTTCGCCCATCGCGACGCCTATACCGACTACAACTTCGCCGACAAGAGCGCGCCCGGCTACGGCTACACCTACCAGGTGCCGCGCGCCGACTTCGATCAGCTGCTGATCGACGAGGCGCAGCGCATGGGCGCGCGCGCCGAGTTCGAGGTGGAGATCGTCGCCGCCGATTTTTCCGGCGAGCGTCCGCGCCTGAGCGCGCGCCGGCCGGATGGCAGTGAGACCGTGCACACGCCGCGCTTCGTGCTCGACGCCAGTGGCTTCGGCCGCGTGCTGCCGCGGCTGCTCGATCTGGAAACGCCGTCGAACCTGCCGGTGCGCTGCGCGCTGTTCACGCAGGTCTGGGACCGCATCCCGTCCGGCCGCATCGACCGCCAGAAAATCCGCGTCACCACGCATCCGCAGCATCGCGATGTCTGGTACTGGCTGATCCCGTTCTCCAACGGCAAGGCCTCGATCGGCGTCGTCGCCACGGAAGCTTTCCTCGCGCAGTACCCCGGCAGCAACGACGACAAGCTGTGGGCGCTGCATCGCGAGGACGCCGGCCTGGCCGACATCCTCCGGCACGCCGAACAGGTCTTCCCGGCCGGCCTGCTGCGCGGCTACTCGGCCAATGTCAAAGCGATGTCGGGCCCCGGCTTTGCGCTGCTCGGCAATGCTGCGGAATTCCTCGATCCGGTGTTTTCGTCCGGTGTGACGATCGCGCTGAAGTCCGCGCACCTGGCTGCCAACGCGCTGACGCGGCAGCTGCACGGCGAGACCGTCGACTGGCAGCAGGATTTCGAGGCGCCGCTGCGCGTCGGTGTCGAGACCTTCCGCGGCTTCGTCGAAGGCTGGTACGACGGCAGCCTGCAGGACGTCATCTACTACGAGCATCCGGATCCCAAGGTGCGACGCTACATCTGCTCGGTGCTGGCCGGTTACGCCTGGGACACCGCCAACCCCTACGTCGGCAAGGCCAGGAAGCGCCTGCACGCGCTGGCCGCGGCCTGCCAGCCGCGCACGGCAGGCGCCTGATGCGGATGCAGCCCGGCCGCGCCCTGCTGGCGGCGATGGCACTGCTGCTGGCGACGGCCTGCGCGCAGCAGCCGCAGCGCAGCGCTGCGGCGGACGCCGGCGCGCTGCCCTTGCTGGCGCCGCAGAGTTTTGGCGCCGAGGCGCAGGTGCAGCAGCAGCTGCACGTCGCCTACGGCAAGGACGAGGCGGCGCTGCAGAGCGTGGTGCGGATCGATGCCGCGAGGATCGCGCTGATCGGCCTGAGCCTGAGCGGCCAGCGCCTGTTCACGCTCGACTACGACGGCGAGACGCTGCAGGCAACGCGCGCGGCCTTCGCGCCCGAGCAGATCGCGCCGGAGCGCGTCCTCGCCGACCTGCAGTTCGCGCACTGGCCGCTGGCGGCGCTGCAGGCCGCGTGGGCGCCGTTCGGCTACACGGTCAGCGAACCGCGCGCCGGCCTGCGCCAGCTGCGCCGCGACGGCCAGCTGGTCGCCGAGACGCACAGCACCCAGGCCGGTCCGTGGCCGGCGCGGCTATGGCTGGTCAATCTGCGCTACGGTTACACGCTCGATATCGAAAGCCGGGTGCTCGCACCTTGATGCTCGAAACCGGAATCGCCTACCGCGTGGCCGAACTGCTGCCGCACGGCCCTGGCTTCATGCTGCTCGACGCGCTGTGCGACTACGGCGACGAGCATGCCCGCTGCACCGTTGGCATCGGCGCGCAGACGCGCTTCTTCATGCCCGGCCGCGGCGTGCCGGCCTGGGTCGGCATCGAGTACATGGCGCAGACGATCGGCGTCTATGCCGGCATCACGCGCGTGCAGCGCGGCCTGCCGATCGAGATCGGCCTGCTGCTCGGCACCCGCCGCTACGAGGTCGACCGCGACTGGTTCGCGCCGGGCGCGAGCCTGGACGTGCGCGCCGAACTGCTGGTCCGCGACGGCGGCGGCGTCGCGGTGTTCCGCTGCACGCTGGGCGACGCGAGCGGCCTGATCGCCAGCGCCGAGATCAAAGCTTTTCAGCCCGATCGGATCGACCAACACCTGGAACAAATGAGGGGCGGTAAATGAGAGGGAAGCACTGATGTCGCGCCGGGTACTGGTCACCGGCGCCAATCGCGGCATCGGCCAGGCGATCGCCGTGTCGCTGGCGCAGGCCGGCTTCGATCTGCTGCTGCACGCGCGCGATGCCGACAAGCTGGCGGCGACGCGCGCCGCCGTCGAGGCCGCCGGCCGGCAGGCGTGCAGCGTGGTCTTCGACGTGCGCGATCGCGAGGGCGCCGCCGCCGCGCTGGCCGCCGATATCGAGGCGCATGGCGTCTGCTACGGCGTGGTCTGCAATGCCGGCATCGCCCGCGACGCGGCGTTCCCGGCGATTTCAGGCGAGGACTGGGACGAAGTGCTCAGAACCAATCTGGACGGTTTCTACAATGTCGTGCAGCCGCTGGTGATGCCGATGATCCGTACCCGCAAGCCGGGCCGCATCGTCACGCTGGCCTCGGTGTCGGGGCTGATGGGCAACCGCGGCCAGGTCAACTACAGCGCCGCCAAGGCCGGCATCATCGGCGCCAGCAAGGCGCTGGCGGTGGAGCTGGCCTCGCGCAAGATCACCGTCAACTGCGTGGCGCCGGGCCTGATCCGCACCGAGATGATCAGCGAGGTGCCGCTGGACGAAGCCCTGCGCATGGTGCCGGCCGGCCGCGTCGGCGAGCCCGAGGAGGTCGGCGCGCTGGTCGCCTTCCTGTTGTCGGATGCCGCGGCCTACATTACGCGGCAGGTCATTTCCGTGAATGGTGGGATGTACTGATGGGTGGGACGTACTGATGAGACGCGTCGTCGTCACCGGCATGGCCGGCATCACCGCGATCGGTTCCGACTGGGATACCGTCGAGGCCAATCTGCGCGCCAATGTCAGCGGCATCGAGCGCATGCCGGACTGGGACCGCTTCGAGGAGGTCAATACGCGCCTCGGCGGGCCGGTCAAGGATTTCCAGCTGCCGCCGCACTACACGCGCAAGGTGCTGCGCACGATGGGCCGCGTCTCGCAGCTGTCGGTCCGCGCCTCCGAGCTGGCGATGCAAGACGCCGGCCTCAAGGACGACCCGGAGATCAGGAACGGCAGCATGGGCGTCTCGTACGGTTCCTGCACCGGCAGCACCGACGCGGTCTGCGAGTTCGGCAGCCTGATGATCACCGGCAAGCTGGGCCGCTTCAACGCGACCACCTACCTGCGGATGATGAGCCACACCGCGGCGGTCAACATCGGCCTCTACTTCGGCCTCAAGGGCCGCGTGATCCCGACCTGCAGCGCCTGCACCTCCGGCAGCCAGGGCATCGGCTATGCCTATGAGGCGATCAAGTACGGCCAGCAAACGATGATGCTGGCCGGCGGCGCCGAGGAGCTGTGTCCGTCGGAGGCGGCGGTGTTCGACACCCTGTTCGCCACCAGCCTGAAGAACGATGCGCCGAAGACCACGCCGGCGCCGTTCGACAAGGACCGCGACGGCCTGGTGATCGGCGAAGGCGCCTGCACCCTGGTGCTCGAGGAATACGAGCACGCCCGCGCCCGCGGCGCGAAGATCTATGCCGAGATCGTCGGCTTCGGCTGCAACTCCGACGGCGACCACGCCACGCATCCGAACCAGGAGACGATGGGCGGCGCGATGCAGCTGGCGTTCAAGGATGCGGGCCTGGCGCCCGCCGACATCGGCTACGTCAGCTGCCACGGCACCGCCACCGAGCAGGGCGACATCGCCGAAAGCCAGACCACGCGTCGCCTGTTCGGCCGCGCCGTGCCGGCAAGCTCGATGAAGGGCCACCTGGGCCATACGCTCGGTGCCTGCGGCGCGATCGAAAGCTGGTGGACCATCGAGATGATGAACCGCGACTGGTTCGCGCCGACGCTCAACCTGCACAACCCGGACCCGCGCTGCGGCGAGCTGGACTACCTCATGTCGACGCCGGGGACCGGCAGCAGCGGCCGTGTCATCAGGACCGAGCACGTCATGAACAACAATTTCGCGTTCGGCGGCATCAATACCTCGCTGATCTTCCGCCGCACGATGTAGCCAGGCTGCCGCCGCTGTGCGGCAGCTCTCGGTTGCCGGTGCACGGGCTGGTTACAGTGCGCCCGCTTGAACTCGTCAAAGTCCATGGAGGGTGAACCCATGCGTTCAATCAAGATTGTGCTGCTGATGCTGTGCTGGCTGCCGATGGCCGTGTTCGCACGCGCCCACGAGGTCAAGGATGTCGACGTCGCCGTCACCGAGCAGCTGTCCGCCAAGCAGGTCGGCGAGGCGGTCAGGCGCGCGCTTGAAGGCCGCCGCTGGATCGTCAGCAACGCCGGCGCCAGTTCGCTCGACGCCGCGCAGATGACGCGCGGCCTGGTCGCCAAGATCAGGGTCAGCTGGGACGCCAGGACCGTCTCCATCAAGTATCTCGACAGCACCGGCCTCGACTACAAGGAAGAGGACGGCAAACGCTACATCCACGGCAACTACAACAAGTGGATCAGCAATCTGGAACGTGACCTGCCGGTGTTCTTCGCGCGCGCCGCTGCCGCGCAGTAAGTCTTCGTCGGGGGATGCAGGGGGAGGCCGTGCGGCGAGAGCCGCGCGGCTTTTTTGTTGGCGTGCCGGGAGGTGGGCGAAGTCCGCAGGCACGGCCACAAAAAAAGCGGCTCCGCCGAAGCGGAGCCGCTTTTTGACTTCAGGCCACCAGCCTTACTGCGGCGGCAGATTCTCGACCGGCACCGGGTCACTGCTCTCGGTCGGGATCGGATCGGCACCGGTGTCCGGCAGGTTCTCGACCGGCACGGCTGCCGGTGCGGCGGCGGCCGGCTCGACGGTGGCCGGTTCTTCGGCCGGTGCCGGCGCTGGCTGCGCAACCAGCGCAGCGGCGGGCGCGCTGGCCGGCGCCGGTGCAGCTTCCGCGGCCGCCGGCGCCGCCTCGGCTTCAGCCTCGACCGAAGCCGGCGTGTTCTCGACGATCTTCAGCTCGACGCGGCGGTTCTGCTCGCGGCCCTCGTCGCTGTCGTTGTCGGCGATCGGCACCGTTTCGCCGAAGCCCTGGGCGCCGGTGATCCGCGTCGGCGCGATGCCGCGCGAGATCAGGTACTGGCGGACCGATTCGGCACGGCTCTCCGACAGTTTCTGATTGTAGATGTCGCTGCCGCGCGCATCGGTATGGCCGGCGATCTCGACCTTGATGCCGCGATAGCGGCGCAGCTCGTCGGCGACGCCGTTGAGGAGGGTCTTGGCGTCGACGGTCAGGCGCGCCTGATCGAACTCGAAATTGACGCCGCGCAGGATGATCGCGTCACCGGCCTTGCAGCCTTCCAGGGTGATCGGCTCGCCCGGGCTCGGCGCTTCGCAGGTGGGCGACGGTGCCGGCGGCGGCGGCTCGACCGGGTCGACGACCTGCACTTCCAGCGGCGGCGCCGGCGGCGCTTCCTTGGGCGCGGATTTTCCGAAGCGGTACTTCAGGCCGAGCACCACCGAATGCGCGGCGTAGTCGCCCTCGATATACGTGTCCGGCGCGTTGACCAGCACGTCGAACTGGCCGCGCTCGGTCCAGAAATAGCGGTAGTCGATCGAGGTGGTCCAGTGCTCGTCGTAATCGAACGCCAGGCCGATGCCGCCCTGGTACGAGAGCACGCCGTCCTTGTCGCTCTTCAGATTGGTGTTGTCCCAGTGGCTGGCGTCGATCTTGAGATCGGAATAGCCAATACCGACGCCGATGTAAGGACGCCAGTGCTTGCCCAGCGGGAAGTCGTACCAGAGGTTGGCCATGTACGACAGCGCGGTTTCCTTGCCGCCGATCTCGCTTTCGCCGCCGGTGAACAGCAGCAGCACCGGTTCGCGGTACAGGGTGTCGAACTTGTTGCTGCGGTAGCCCACTTCGATTTCCGGACGCAGGCCGTTGGCGAAGGCGTAGCCGAAGTTGAGGCCGGCCAGCCAGCCGGTGTCGAAGTCGACTTCGCTGATCTTGGAGCCATCCTGCACGCCGAGGCCGAAGTTGTAGATATCGAACTTCTGCCGCTCGACGAAATTGACGCCGCCCTGGGCGCCGACGTACCAGCTGCCATCGGTCCAGCTGTTGTCGGCCTGGGCGGCCCAGGGTGCGAAACCGGCGACGGCAAAAACAAGGCCGCCGGCCAGCGTGCGACGCTGACGATGCTGCATGGATGTCCCCTTCGTATTGCGGCCCGCGGCGTTGCGGGCATTGACGACGCTATTGTGCCACGCCGGATTGCAATGTCCGACAATCGGCGACGATGTCGCAGGATGTCCACAGGCGGCTGGGCATTTCAGTGCTGCGAGGCTTCACGCCAGCTGCGCGCCGTGTTCCTGCAGCAGCGCACGCAATACCGAGCGGTGGCAGTGCGTCTCGTCCTCGCAATAGCAACCCACCGAGAAGTCGGACTGCCGCGACAGCGCCGCCAGCAGGCCGATCGCGTGCGCGGCCTCGCCGCCGGCCATCTCTGCGCGGTACTTGCGGGTGAAAGCCGCCCATTGCGCCGGCGTCTGCGCCGCCTGGCCGAGCTTCATCGTCTCCGCGCTCGGCGCCAGGGTCGGAAACCACACGTCGTAGAAATCGCGTGACGCGAACTCGGCTTTCGGCACGCCGCGTGGCGGCCGCCGCACGGTGCCGATGCGCGTGCCCTCGCCAGCACTGCGCGGGCTGCCGAGACGGACGATGCGGATGCTCATGGCGGCGCTGCCTCAAGTCCGGGAGGAGCCGCCAGCATGAACGATCGGCGCTTCAGTCGCCCAGCAGCGTGTCGAGGTCCGGCAAGGCCTCCGGCTGCAGTTCGAAACCCAGCGGCAGGCACCAGACGCGCTCGCGCAGCAGCAGGAACTCCACCGAGCGCAGCACCAGCGCGTCGAGCTGCGCCTCGCAGGCACTGCCGGCAGACGCGGCGACTGCGCCCGACATCAGCTCGCGCAACTGCCGCGCGACGATCTGGTAGTCCTCGATCTCCGCGTCCGCCCGCTGCAGTTCGCCATGGCCCTGAGCGATCGCGCTGCGCAGCGCGGTGGCGGTCGCAGTCTGCGGCGATGTGATGACGGCAGCGAGCTCCTGCGCCGTGTCGAGCAGATGCTGCAGCTCCATCCGGTAGTAGCGGCGCGCGTACGGCAGCCGCTGCTGCATGAAGGCGAGCGTGGCGAGCGACAGCTGCAGCTGCTCGATCGCCGGTTTGTTGCCGGCGTCGACGGCGGGCGCCACCACCTCGCGCAGTGCGCGCATCGTCACTTCGAGCTGGGTGTGGAAGGACTGGATCATGCGGCCACCTTGCCGAAGTAGATGCGGAGGTCGTCCAGCGCCGGATAGCCGATGCCGGAGATGAAGTTGAGCAGGACGTCCTGGTGCGACTTGGCGCCGAGCGAGGCGCGTGCCGAGGCGCCCAGGCCCAGCACCGCGATCAGGAAGCGGTTGAAGACGCCGTAGTAAGTGATGCGCACGGGATCGACGACCAGACCCGAGGCCTGCTCGTAAGCCTTGAACAGCTCCGCCTCCGGCAGCATGCCGGACGCCAGCGGCGTGCGGCCGTCCTCGGCCAGGTGCTGGAAGGTGTACTGCGTGGCGTAGGTCAGATCCTGGTGACGGTCGCCGAGCACGGCGCCTTCCCAGTCGAGCCAGGCGGTGATTTCGCCGCGCGCCTCGTCGAACAGGAAGTTGCCGCTGCGGTAGTCGCCGTGCACCAGCGACACGTGGTCGAGCGGCGGCGCATGGCGGATCAGCCATTTGTAGACCACGTCCATGAACGGGATCGCCTCGATGCGATCCTCCTCCCAGATGCGGCGATACATGTTGACCTGCCGGATCACCGAAGCATTGGAGCCCGTCTGCGGCCGCTCGAAGTCCTCCATGCCGTCGACGCTGGCGATGTCCAGCCGGTGGATTTTGGCGAGCAGGCCGACGAACTGCGGCGCCAGTTTGCGGCGCAGCTCGGGGCCGTAGTTCTGGCCCAGGCCGGAGACCTTGTTGGCGTCGCCGGACGGCTTGGCGACGCCCTGCGCGAAGCCGTAGATGATCGCCGGGTACGGCAGGAACTCGGCGTCCGGATCCATCCAGTAGCTCTGCGGCACCGGCACCGTGCCGGCGACTGCCTGGATCACCTGGAACTCGCGGCGCCGGCTCGATTCGGTGACCGAGGCTGCCGGCTCCATGCGCAGCACCAGACGCGTCACGGTTGCCGCGGTGTTGTCGGTGCCGCGCCAGTGCAGCTCGAACACCAGCTGCAGCTTCGAGGCGCCGCCGGACAGCCAGCGCGCTTCGCGCACCTGCACCGCGTAGCCGACACGCGCCGAGATCAGCCGGCGCGTGCCCTCGGCCAGCGCGTCCAGCGAGGGCGCCAGATAGCCGGGACCGCTGCGCGTCTGCATTTTGCGGGTGAGCACACGGTCGATCTCGCGCTCGGTCGGAAAGCGCGCGCGGATCGACTCGATCAAGGCCGCGTCCGGACGCGCGCGCAGGTCGGCGGCCGCCAGTCGTTGTTGCGGATTCATCTGCGGACTCCGGAGTGGATCAGTCTGCGAAACGATCGGCCATGCCGGCCGACAGGAAGCCATTGCCGCAGAAATCGGCGATATGGCTGAAACCGACGCGGCCGCGGTATTCGAAGCGCATCAGCGTCTGGAACGCCGCGCTGGCCGGATTGAAGCTGTACCACGGTGCGCCGGCGATGGTGGTGCCGGTCACTTCGTAGGTTTCGCCCTGATCGTCGGTGAAGCGGATCAGCGCGTTGGTGACGTTGAGATCGCGGCGCTGCGCGGTCATCTCCGCCGCCACCAGGCCGCGGCGCCGGCCGTCGAGGCTGAGGAAGCCGAACTTGAACGCGCCGTAGACGATTTCCTTCTGCTGGAACTCCAGGCTCAGCACCAGGAATGCGCTGAAGTCCTCGCCGAGGCTGACGTGAATCCAGGTCGCGCCCTTCTGTCCCCAGTCCGGCCGCGGACCCCAGCTCTTGTTCATGCCGTCGATGCTGTCGATACGGTAGCGCTTGCCGCACAGCACCAGCTCGCCGCTGCTGCGGCCGACGCTTTCCATGTGGCCGTTGTTCCAGCCGTCATAGCCCGCCAGCTTGTTGGCCTCGTGCTGCTTGCCGATCAGCACGTTGTCGGCCGGATCGTGCGAATCGAACGGCTGGCAGATCGAGCGATAGTCGATGTCGAAGCTGCAGTTGCCGTTGAGCGCCTCGTAGTGGAAGTGCGCGTCGCGCGCGTCATGCGCCTTGAACGACAGGCCATTGTCCAGCGTGAAGTCGCTGAAGTCCGCTGGACAGGGCAGGTGCATCTGCGAATCCAGATGGTGGATCTGCCAGGGGTGGAAGCAGATGCCCTTGTGGATCTCGATCGAGCTGTGACAGACGCCGAGATTGGGCCGCGTCAGCGCGTAGATCGAGCCGCTGATGTTGGCCTGCGGCACCGCAAAGATCAGGAACAGCGTTTCGGTCCAGCTGCGATCCTGGGGGTCGCGCGCATGGAACCGGAAGTC
>CAMLDZ010000033.1 GCA_946478985.1 uncultured Solimonas sp. | reverse complement strand
GGTCTCCGTCACAGCGGCGGCCATAGCGTTAACAGGCCCTAGAACGCTGTTTCAGCGCGGTCGCTGCAGCAGCGCTGCGATCGCATCCGCGCCGCGCGCCGCCGAGCGGCTGCCGGCCTCCAGCTCGAAAGTCTCGTCGACGTAGCGGCGCTGCGCGTCGAGATAATCGGCACGGCTGGCGAAGGCCGCATCGACCTGCTGCTCGATCGCATCCGCCGTGGCGCTGACCGGTCCGAGTTGCCAGAAACCGTAGTTCGCATCGCCCTGCCAGGCCACGCCATGCGCGTTGAGGAACAGGCAGGGCCGTGGCCGGAACACGAACTCGGACACCTGGCTGCTGACGTCACCCAGGTACAGGTCCGCGGCGCGTGTGTAGCTCATGTCGATGCTGCGCTCGCTGCCCAGATCGATGCGCAGATGCGGCAGACCCTCGAAGCGCCGGAACGGCGCATAGTCGGCCGGCCGTGGCGGATCGAACAGGCGCACATGCGGCGCGAAGATCAGGTTGTAGCGCTGGCTGGCGGCGAACTGTTCGAGCACCTGCATGCCGAACCGGGGCCACGACGACAGGCCGGGACGAAAATGCGGGTTGTAGAGCACCGTCGGCCGCGCGTTGTCGAACAGCGGTGGTGCCGGCGTATCGGCCTGCAGCCAGTCGAACTTGGCGTAGATGCCGACCGCATAGTCGCCGGCGCGGATCAGCCCTTGCTCCAGCAGCCGCCGCTCGATGCGACGCCCGGCCATCAGCACGAAATCGAACTCGTGGATGTCCGCAGAAAAGCCCACCTCGCGATCGCCGGCGCCGTGCCGCGTCCAGATCAGCCGCGGCCGGCGCACGCCGATGCGCTTGAGAAACAGCGAGGTGCGCTCAGGCGTCGCCACCGCGTCGAAGCCCTGGAAATAGCTGCGGTTGAGCAGCAGCACCAGCTGCTTCCACGGCACCTGGCCGCGGCGCACGCGCCAGGCGTCGAGCGGGTCCAGGCGCAGCTGATCGAACTGCAAGGGCACGCCCGGCGCATGCACGTCCAGCAGGCGGCGGATGAATTGCAGGTAGCGCGCGCCCGGATGGGCGATATGCACGGCGATCTGTGGGTGCCGCCGCGCCAGCTCGATGGCGATCGGCAGCGAGTGCGGAATCTGGTGGAACTGGGCGATGTACGGAAAGACGATGCGCATCGCTACGGCCGCCCGCCCATCGCCAGCAGGCGCCGCGCCTGGGCCACCACCTCGTCGGCGCTGATCGCCGCCATCGCCGCCCGGCAATGCGGACACTCCCCGCGCTGCACACCGCAGGCCTCATGCGAGTTGCCGGTCAGGCAGACGTGGAAGTCATAACCGGTCACCTGCGGCGGCGTGTAGCCGCCGAACAGCACCACCGCGCGCGTGCCCATCGCCGCCGCCGCGTGGTGCAGGCCGCCTTCGGGGCCGATGTAGAGCTGCGCCGCCTTCAGGTACGGCAGGACCTCGCGAAAGCTGTTCGTCGGCACCCGCGACAGGCCGTCGATCAAGGGGCTGTCCGGCGCGCCGAGCTGCAGGATTTCGATCTCCGGCGCCAGCTGCCGCACCACCTCGACATAGCGCTCGAACGGCCAGCGCTTGCCCGGCGAGGCCTGCGCCTTGCTGTGCGGCTCGATCAGCAGGAAGCGCCGTGACTGCCACTGCGCATGGACCGCCTGCTCGGCCTCGGTCAGCACCAGCGGCGCCGGCGTGGCGCGGTAGTCGAGCCGGAAGCGGTAGCAGCCGAGCCGGTCGACCAGCTGGCGGTCGGCCGGCGGGCGCAGCCGCGCCCGCAGCGGGTGCCGCTGCCGGTACAGGCGACGCATCTCGGCATGATCGTGGTACGGACGGATCGCGCGGTAGGAAATCACCCAGGGCACGCGGCCGCTGGCCGCCTCGGCCTCGTCGGCGATGAAGTCGAGGCCGTGGAGCAGTTCCGGGAAGTCGATGCGGCGGCGGTGCCCGTCGCCGATGGCGACGCGGCGGCGCTGCGGATCGGCTTGATGCAGGCGCCAGGCGTCGCCGATCGCCATCAGTTCATCGCCGTAACCCATCCGCCACGTACTCATTCGCTGTGCGGCCCGGCCGCGGCGCGCCAGTGTGCCAGCACGGCCCGGCGGACTCTACAAAAACCGCTGGCGCGTTCATCGAACGCACGCAGCGCGCGGCTATGATGGCGACATGAGCCAAACCCCGATCCGGATCTTCGCCGGCTGCGATCCCAACGATTGCGACCTCGAGCAAATGATGGTGCTGGAACATTCTGTACGCAGGCGCACGTCCTTGCCGGTGGAAATCGAATGGATGCGCCTGTCGCGCGACCCGGCCAGCCCCTGGTATTCGGCGCCGGGTGTCGCCGGCTGGCGCACCGAGAAGTGGGCGACGCCGTTCTCGGGTTTCCGCTGGGGCGTGCCGGCGCGCTGCAACTACCAGGGCCGCGCCATCTACATGGACACCGACATGATCGTGCTCAGCGATCTGGCCGAACTGTGGCAGATGCCGATCACCGCGCCGGCGGTGTTCGCGGCGCGTACCGATCTGAACCTGACGCGCTTCTGCGTGATGCTGTGGGACTGCGCCGCCGCGCGCGCGGTGCTGCCGGACATCGACGCGCTGCGCGCCGATCCGGATGCGCACCGCAAGCTGCAGCGACGCTGGGCCGAGCACCCGGAGCGCGTGCAGGCGATGGATCCGGCGTTCAACAACATCGATGGCGAGAACGGCGCTCTGGAGCGGATCAAGGTGCTGCACTATTCCGACATGCGCACGCAGTTCTCGCATGCGCGGGCGTTTGCGCGGCTGCGCACACAGGGCCGCGCGCACTGGTTCGACGGCCAGGTGCTGCCGCATCCGCGCGCCGACCTGACGGCGCTGTTCGAGGCCGAGTACGCCGATGCGCTCGCCGCCGGCCGGCGGCCGCAGGACTACGCAGGTGCGCTGTTCGGCGAATTCCCGAAGAAATCGGAGCGCCGCCACAAGGGCAATCCGTTCACGCAGAAGGCGCTCGGCTGGCGGCGCTTCTTCTCCCGCTGAACCCCAGGTCGACGCGTCCATGAGCCAGGCCAGCGCCACGCAGGCCGTGCCGGTCTGGTTGCTGCTCGGCAACCGTCCCGGCGAGATCGCCCAGCAGCGCGCGATCGCTGTCGCGCTCGGCCTGCCGTTCCGTGAGGTGCAGGTCGCGACCCTGCCCGTCGCCGGCAGTGGCGCCGACTTCGATTTCTCGGCGCTGCAGCCGCCGTGGCCGCAGCTGGTCATCAGCTTCGGCAAGACCTTGCGCGCGGCGCTGGAGCTGCGCGCCCGTGCGCAGGGCCGGTTGCGCATCGTGCAGATCGGCCGCCCGCGCGGCGTGCACTGGGAGGCGCTGGACCTGTTCATCCCGATGCCGCAGGACGTAGTGCCCCAGACGCGCAACATCCTGCGCGTGCAGATGCCGTTCAACCCGCCGCCCCGCGCTGCCGCGCCCGAACTGCTGGCGACGCTGAAGCAGGCGCCGCTGCCACGGCCATGGACGCTGCTGGCGCTCGGCGGCGTCAACCGCCAGTACCGCTTCGACGCGGCGGTGGCGACGCGGCTGCTGCAGGCCACGATCGAGCGCGTGCGCCGTCACGGCGGCAGCCTGCTGTTGACGACCAGTCCGCGCACGCCGCCACAGATCGCCGCGATGCTGATCGAGCGGCCGCTGCCGGTGCCGTCGCAGAGCTACGTCTTCCGCCGCAACGATCCGCACAATCCGCTGGCCGCCTACATGCAGCTGGCCGACGAGATCATCGTCAGCGGCGATTCGCCGTCGATGGTTGCGGAGTGCTGGCGCAGCGGCAAACCCGTGCTGGTGCAGCCGCTGCAGCGCACGCTGCGCTACTGGTGGAAGCGGCAGCGGCTGCGCTGCCTGCCCGACGCGCTGATGCGCTCGGGCCGCTTCGCCGCGGTGCTGGACATCAATGCCTGGCTGCAACGGCAAGCAGCGCGCGGCCGCATCGGCCTGCTCGGCATCAGCGAACCGCAGCGGCCCTACGACGCAGCCGACGACGACGATCTGCTGCGCGTCGTCGCCCGTATCCGCGCCCTGCTGTAGCCCGCCAGCGCCTCAGCCGCGCGGCGGCTGCGCCCACAGCGCCAGGTACTGGTCGAGCGCGGCGTCGAGCGAGAACGCGCGGGCGCGATCGATCAGCGCCTCGCGATCCGGCGGCGGCGCATCGAGCTGGCGCGCCATCGCCGCGGCGAAGGCATCGACATCGCCGACCGGGACCAGCTCGCCCCAGCGGCCGTCTTCGAGAATTTCCGCCGGCCCGCTCGGACAGCGCGTCGAGACGATGCGCAGGCCGGCGGCGAGCGCCTCGACCAGGGCATTGCCGAACCCTTCGCTGTGCGAGGACAGCGCGAACAGGTCGCTGCGCGCCATCCACGCCGGCACATTCTCGACGCGGCCCGGAATCGCCACCTGCGCCTGCAGGCCCAGCATCTGGATCTGCGCTTCCAGATCGGCGCGGATGCGGCCTTCGCCGAGGATGATCAGCCGGGCATCGCGCTGCCTGAGCAGCAGTGCGAACGCGCGCAGCAGATCGTCGAAGCCCTTGACCGGATGCAGGCGGCCGACCGCGATCACCACCGGCGCGGTCTTGTCGCGCAGCCAGGGATGCTCGACCTCGGCCGTCGCGGCCTGCAGGAAGCTCTCGCTGAATGCCGGGTTGTAGATCGGATGCAGCTGCGCCATCGGCACACCGAACTGCCGGTGCAGGTCGTCGGCGACGCCGCGGCTGACGCAGACCACCGCGTCGGCCAGCGGGAAGTTGCGGCGCACGGCGCGACGCGTCCACCAATACTTGAGTCGGGCGCGCCAGACGCCGTCGCCGGACAGGTTCTCGTGCTGCGTCAGCATCACCTGCACCTGCGCGCCGAACTGCGGCTTGAGCCGCGCCGCGCGCAGGTTGAATTCATTGAGGGCACTGACCAGACGCACGCCCGGGTGCTGCTGCAGGTACTGCTGCAGCCGCTGCGTGGCGGCACGGCCGCGGCGGCCGAGCACGACGCGGCCGACGCGGGGATCGAGCCGCGGCTCGTCGCGGAAGCGGTCTTCAGGGGCCTCGGTCAGCACATCGACCGCATGGCCGCGCTCGACCAGGCCATTGGCCAGGGCCAGCACCCATTGGCGCACGCCGCCGGCGGACTTCTTCGGCCAGCCCATCAGGTTGCAATAGAACGCGATCCGCATCGGCTGGAGGGCAACAGGGGCTTGCGCGGTGCGCTGGCTGGTCGTGGAGGGCGCGTAGTCTAGGAGCGCTGGCGGTCCGAATGCGAGAGGCGGCGCGATCATTTTTTGAGGCCGATGTGACGCTGCTACCATCCGCAGCGCCGCAACCTTAGCCGCCCCCGACCCGCCCGCGCATGAATGGCATCTCGATCCTGATGTACCACCAGGTCGGCGACTTCCCGCCGGTCAAGCTGCATCAGGCCAGCTACACCAATCTGAGCCGCTTTCGTGCGCACCTGGCCTTCCTCAGGCGCTGGGGCGCCACGGTGATGTCGATGACGGACGCGGTGCGCGCGCTGCGCGGCGAGATCGCGGTGCCGGACAAGGCGGTGGTCATCACTTTCGACGACGGCTACCGCTCGTTCATCGAGCACGCCTTGCCATTGCTGCGCCAGTACGACTACCCGGCGATCGTCTACGTGCTGGCGCAGCGCGCCGGCGACGACGCCGACTGGTACGCCGTCGATGGCCAGCCGACGCCGCCGCTGATGAGCTGGGATGAAGTGCGGCAGCTGCCGGCCAACGGCATCGAGGTCGGTTCGCACGGCCTGCTGCACACCCGGCTCGCCGGGCTCGATCCGGCGCGGCTGCGCGCCGAGCTGGCCGACAGCAAGCGCATCATCGAAGACCAGCTGGGCATCGCCGTGCCGCACTTCTGCTATCCGTTCGGCTCGGTCGACCAGGCGGCGATCGACGCCTGCGCGGCCGCCGGCTATACCTCGGGCGTGACCTGCCAGCGCGGCGCCGCGCGCCCCGGCCTCGACCTGCTGGCACTGCCGCGCAAGAGCGTGCGCCAGCCGGACGGCGTCGCCAGCCTGGTCTGGAAGCTGTACATGAAGAATCCGCTCAAGGGCCGCGAGCTGCGCCGCAGCCAGGCGGCCTGAAGTCGCCGGAAGCCGCCGGAAGCCCTAGCGGATCACGCCGGCGCGCCTGAGCTGCCGGTAGATGCCGGGCGCCGCCAGCAGCGGATGGCGCCGCTGCCAGGGCTTGAGCGCGAGCCTGTGCCCGGAGTGGCGCTCGACCTTCCACGCCACGTAATCGGCCGCCCCCTCGAAGATGCAGGCGGACTTGAGCAGCCGCAGGATGTTCAGCGGCTTGCCGAAACGACGGCGCCAGCCCCAGCGGCGTTCGGCATCGGCGCGGTCGACGGCCGACAGCTGCGGCGCCAGCCTGCCGTCGCCGGTGTCGACATAGCCCAGCCCGGCCGCCTGCCAGGCCAGCGGCAGCAGCGCCGCGTAGCGCGCGGCATCGCGCTCGACGATGTCGGCGCTGCGGCTGTTGCGTTCGACGCGCAGCTCGGCGACGTAGGTCCGCGCGAACAGCGCCCGCCAGAACGCCGCCGGCTCGGCGACGCTGGGCCCCAGCTCCGCCGCCCAGCGCGCGGCGGTGACGACGGCGGCGCCAACCGCGGCCGCCGCCGCCGCCTGATCGGCCTCGCTGCGCGACCAGACGCAGACGCAGGGCTGCGAGAAGCGCGCCCACAGCGTGGTGTCGAGCGTCTGCGGCGACATGCGCTGCGCAAACTGCGCCCGCGTCATCACCGCGTACTTGGCGCGCAGCCTGCGCGCGCCCGCCGGACCCTCGCCCACTGGACTCTCGCCCGCCAAGCCCTCGCCCACCAAGCCCTCGAAGTAGCCGACATTGGGCGGCAGCAGGCGGTTGGCCGCCGTCGCCAGCCAGGCCTCCGGCCAGGCGTCGGCGACATCGAGCAGCACGTAGAAATCGAGCACGCCGTCGAGCGCCTCGTCGCGCAGCGCCGAGCCGTAGAACAGCACGGCGGCGGCGCGGCCGCCGGCACGCGCCGCCAGCTGCGCCGCCAGCGCGACGACCGGCGCCGGCGCCGGCCGGCGCAATTCGGCGTCGATCAGCGCCGGCAGGCTCGCCATCGGGCTCAGGCGGGCCGCGACAGCCACGAAGTCAGCGGTCCCTTGCGGCGCGCCTGCGCAGCCTGCAGCAGGCGGACGGCGTGCACGAGCAGGCAGATCGCCACCCAGACCGCGACCACGGCGATGCCGGCATCCGGCCGGCCGAGCAGCACCGCGGCGGTGAGGATCAGCAGATTGGGATTGCGCCGCGCGGTGATCAGCCGGAAGAAGCTGTCGAAGCGCTGCCAGATGTGCATGTCCATCTTGAACAAGGCCATGAACAGGCCCTCCTCTACCCGCTGCAGGATGTAGCCGGCGAGGATCACCCACAGCGCCCAGTGCGCGCCGGCGAACGCGAAGCCGGCAGCCGGCAGGCCGACGATCCACGCCCACCACCAGAACGGCGGATGGATCAGGTCGATGCCGTGATCGAAGACATTGCCCCACGGCGAGGACTGCACGGTGACGCGCGCCAGCTTGCCGTCGACGGTGTCGAGGAAGGTCATCGGCCAGGCCGCCAGCAGGCCCCAGCCGTAGTGGCCGTGCCAGAACAGCCACATCGTCAGCAGCACCAGCAGCAAGCTCGCCGTCGTCACCTGGTTCGGCGTGATGCCGGCCAGCGCGCAAAGCTTGGTGACGGCACGCGCCGGCGCCGGCCAGACGTACAGCGTGACCAGATCGGTGACACCCTTGTACGAGGCGCCGAAGACGCGGCGCTCGATCGTCGGCAGCGCTTGCGCGCTCAGTTCCATCAGCAGCGGCGGCTCGCGCTTGCGCAGGGTGTCGTTGAAGCCGTCGGCAAGCTCGCCGAGGCTCAGCACCAGCTGCTCCGGCAGCGGGCGGTTCTGCGCCAGCGCCGCCTGCGCCTCGTCGCGCCGCGCGGCGCTGACGCTCATGCCGACGCACTTGCCGTCATGGACCAGCACCACCTCGCCGCTCTGCCGGGCCAGGCCGCGGATGATCGCCTCGTCGACCACCCACTGCGCGCTGACCAGCACGAAGCGCGTCGCCAGCGAGGGGTCGGTGGCAGCACCGGCGCGGGCGAACTGGCGGCGCAGGCGCATCGCCGGCGGCAAGCCCCAGACGCGCAGCGGCGAATCGCCGACGGCGATGCCGGCGACCTTGTCGGTAGCGGGAGTCGAAGCGTTCATGACCGCACGCATCCGCGCGGCCAGCACAGGGCGTGTGGCATGATTTGAGGCTCTGAAAGCAGGTCTGCATTATCGGTGAACACGCTCACGTTTGCGCACATCTCGGACCTGCACCTGCCGTTCGAGCCGCGGCTGACGCCGCGCCAGCGCCTCAGCAAGCAACAGCTGAGCGCGTGGTCCTGGCGCCGCCGCCGCGCCTGGCAGCGGCCGGAAATCCTCGACGCGCTGCGCAGCGATCTGCAGGCGCAGGGCTTCGACCATATCGTCGTCACCGGCGACATCATCAATTTCTCGCTGGCCGGCGAGTACGTGCAGGCGCAGGACTGGCTGCGCCGGCTGGCGCCGGCGCAGCGGCTCAGCATCGTGCCCGGCAACCACGACGCATTGGTGGCGATCGACGCCGCGCAGGGCCTGGACCTGTGGTCGGCATGGACGCGCGCCGAGGCCGGCTGGCCCTACGTACACCTGCGCGAGGGCGTCGCGCTGATCGGCCTGAACTCGGCGCGGCCCACCGCGCCGCTGCTGGCGCAGGGCCGTCTCGGCGACGAACAACTGCAGCGGCTCGATACCGTGCTCGCCGAGCAGGGCGCCGCCGGCCGCACCCGCATCGTGCTGATCCATCACCCCGCCGCACGTGGCGCGATCGGCTGGCGCAAGGCGCTGGCCGACGCCGAAGGTCTGCGCGCGGTGCTGCGCCGCCACGGCGCCGAATTGCTGCTGCACGGCCATGCGCGCGGCGCGCGCCTCGACGCCTTGCGCGGCCCGGATGGCCCGATCCCCTGCCTCTGCGTACCCTCGTCTTCCGCCTTGCCGAATGCCAAGGACGAAGGCGCGCGCTGGCACCGGCTGCAGCTGCGCGCCGACGGCGGCGCCACGCAGGCGCAGGTGACGATCCGCCATTGGTCGGTGCCGGCCGCCGCCTTCGTCGACGCCGCCCGCTACACGCTGTGCCTGCCGCGCCGCGCCTCCGGAATCCAGGCCCAATGACCGCCAACACCACCGAAAGCAAATTCGGCGATCCGCAGACGCGCATCGCCCAGACCGACTACTGGACCGTGCTGCTGCGGCCGAAGCAGCCGACGCTGGGCGCGCTGGTGCTGATCTGCCGCGAGCCGGTGCTGAGCTTCGCCGAGCTCAGCGCCGCCGCCTATGCCGATCTGCGCGAGGTGATCGGCCGAATCGAGGCCGTGCTCAAGGCGCGCATCGGCTACGCGCGCATCAACTACCTGATGCTGATGATGGTGGACCCGGACGTGCACTTCCACGTCATTCCGCGTTACGCCGAACCGCGCATCCACGCCGGCACCGAATACCGCGACGCCGGCTGGCCGGGGCCGCCGGCGCTCGATGTGGCGGTGACGCCGGAACCGGCCGCGCGCGAGGCGCTGGTCGCCGAACTGCGCGCCGCCTGGTCCCAACTGGCGAACTGAATACCGTGCCGCTGCTGCGCTGGCTGGTGCCCGACCGGCTCGACCTCTACACCCTGCGCGGCCTCGCGGGTCCGCTGGCGCTGGCGCTGGCGGTGCTGCTGCTGGCGCAGCTGCTGGAGCGCCTGCTGCGGCTGTTCGACATCGCCGCCTCGACCGGCGCGGCGCTGACGGTGGTGCTGCAGATGGCCGCGACGCTGGTGCCGCATTATCTCGGCCAGGCCATCCCCATGGCCTTCACCGCGGCGATCTTCATGGCGGTGGCCAAGCTCGGCGACGACAACGAGCTGGACGCGATGCTCGCCACCGGCCGCTCGATCGCGCGGATCGCGATGCCTTACTTCGCGGTCGCCGCGCTGCTCTGCGCGTTCAACTTCTACCTGTTCGGCTACCTGCAGCCGCTGAGCCGCTACGGCTACCACGTGGTCGTCCACGAGGTGCAGCAGGCCGGCTGGAACGCGCGCGTCGAGGACAACAGCTTCGTCAGTGCCGGCCACGGCTACACGCTGACCGCCGACCGCGTCGACAGCAGCGGCCGCGAACTGCAGGGCGTGTTCGTCGAACGGCTGGGCGCCGACGGTGAGGAAATCACCACCGCCCGCCATGGCCGGCTGATCCCGTCCGCCGACGGCCAGCGGCTGCTGCTGCAGCTCGACGACGGCCTGATCGTCCGCGACGAGCGCGACGCCGCGCACAGCACCGCCCGCTTCGCCCGCGGCCACCTCGACGAGGATTTCAGCGGCAGGCCGCAACCGGACCGGCCGCGCGGCGACTCGGTGCGCGAGCTGACGCTGGCGGAGCTCTGGCATGGCCTCGACGCACAGGGGGTGCGCGTCGACGGCGAAGTCAGCGAACGCGCCGGCGAACTGCAGGGCCGGCTGGCGCGCGCCCTGCTGCCGCTGCTGCTGCCGCTGCTGGCGCTGCCGCTGGGCATGGCCGCCAAGCGCGGCCGCCGCGCACCCGGCATCGTCTTCGGCTGCCTGCTGCTGCTGGCACTCACCCACGGCCTGCAGTTCGGCGAAAGCCTGGCCGAGAGCGGTCGCGCCGCCGCGCTGCCGGCGGTGTGGTCACCGCTGCTGGCCTTCGCGCTGCTCAGCGCCTGGCTGTTCCGCAGCAGCCTGCGCTGGCCCGGCGACAATCCGGTCAACCGCGCGGTCGGCGCGGTCGAAGGCGGCTTCGAAGGGCTCGGCCTGGCGGCGCTGCGCAAGCGCCGCAGGAAGTCCGCGTGAAGCAGGTCCTGGCCAACTACCTGCGCCGCCGCGTCGGCCTGCAGATCCTCGCGCTGCTGGCGGTGCTGACGGCGCTGATGCAGCTGCTCGAACTGCTCGACATCACTACCGACATCCTCGACCGCAATCTGGGCCTGACCGGCATCGCCCACTACGCACTGCTGCGCCTGCCCGGCGAGCTGATGCTGTCGCTGCCGCTGGCGACGCTGCTCGGCGCGATGTCGGCGTTCTACGCGCTGGCCCGCACGCGCGAGATCACCGCGCTGCGCTGCGCCGGTCTCAGCCTCAAGGGCCTGCTGCGCCGCCTGTGGCCGGTGCCGCTGGCGCTGGCGCTGCTGCAGCTGGCGCTGTCGCAGACGCTGGTGCCGCACAGCGAAGCGGCGCTGAAGACCTGGTGGGATTCGACCGCGCCGGCCGACACCGAGCTCAAGCCAAGCTGGGCGCATACCAGCACCGGCCCCGTGTCGTTCCAGCGCGCCAGCATCGACGGCCGGCAGCTGCGCAAGCTGCGCATCTATCAACGCGATGACGGCGGCCTGCTGAGCATGCGCATCACCGCCGACAGCGCGCAGTGGACCGCGCACGGCTGGCAGCTGCAGAACATCGAGGAGCTGCGCGTCGGCGATACGCGGCTGCAGACCACGCAGTTCGCCCGCCGCGACTGGCAGACCAATCTGCGGCCGGAAGACGTGGTGCGCCTGGAGGTCGTGCAGCCGCACCTGTCGGGTATGATGCTGGTCGATGTCATCGTCGGCGAACGCGTCGGCAGCCAACCCCTCAGTTACTACCGCACGGTCCTGCTGCGCTCGTTCACGGCGCCGCTGGGGATCTTCATCATGCTGCTGCTGGCGATCCCGCCGGCCACGCATCTGGCGCGCGGCGGCGGTGGCGGAGCCGGGCTGATGATCGCCCTGTCGCTGGGCCTGAGCTTCCTGCTCTGCGACGGCATTCTGTCGGCGCTCGGCAGCAGCGGCCGCATCCCGGCCTGGCTGGCGGCGCTGGCGGCACCGCTGCTGTTCATGGTCATCGGCCTGGCGCAACTGCAGGCCTACGATCGCAAGTGAAACCAGCCGGCAGCGCGATGGTCGAAGCAACGCTCAGAAAATTGGGGAACGGGGAAATCAGATGGCCGTGCAGATTGTCGAAGTCCGCAGCAAGGCGGAGCTCATGCGTTTCATCCGCCTGCCGGCGCGCCTTTACGCCGCCGACCCGGCCTTCGTGCCGCCGCTCGAACTGGAGCGCAGTGACGCACTGACCCCTGGCAAGAACCCCTACTTCGAGCACGCCGAGGCGCAGTACTTCCTGGCCGTGCGCGACGGCCGCGATGTCGGCCGCATCAGCGCGCAGATCGACCGCCTGGTGCAGGACCCCGCGCTCGGCCACTTCGGCCTGATCGTCGCCGAGGACGACGCCGAGGTATTTGCCGCGCTGTTCGCCGCCGCCGAGGCCTGGCTCAAGGCCAAGGGCAAGACGCGCGTGGTCGGTCCGTTCAATCTGTCGATCAACGAGGAAACCGGCCTGCTGATCGACGGCTTCGACACGCCGCCGATGATCTTCATGTCGCACGACCCGCGCTACGCCGGCGCGCGCGTCGAGGAACAGGGCTACGCCAAGGCCAAGGATGTCATCGCCTACCTCTACGACATCACTCACGATCTGCCGCCGGCGGCGCGCAAGATGATCGACCGCCGCAAGCCGGCGGCGATGACGGTGCGCAATCTCGACCCCAAGCGCTACGACGCCGACTTCGAGATCGCGCGCCAGATTTTCAACGACGCCTGGAGCGAGAACTGGAACTTCGTGCCGTTCACCGAGCACGAGTTCCAGCACCTGGCCAAGGGCCTCAAGGCGATCATCAATCCGAAGTGGATGGCGATCGTCGAGATGAACGGCGAGCCGATCGGCTTCGGCGTCACGCTGCCCAATCTCAACGAGGCGATCCGCGATTTCCGCGGCAAGCTGTTGCCGTTCAACTGGCTCAAGCTGTTGCTGCGCCTCAAGCGCGGCACGCTCACCGGCCGCGTGCCGCTGATGGGCGTCAACCGCAGCTTCAGCGGCGGCCTGCTCGGCGGCCTGGTGCCGTTCCTGATCATCGACACCATGCGCAAGGGCGTACTGCCGTGCGGCGTGAAGAAGGTCGAGCTGTCGTGGATTCTCGAAGACAACAAGCCGATGCGGCACATCATCGAGGCGCTCGGCTCTGACGCCTACAAGACCTACCGCGTCTACGAGAAAGCGCTGACGTGAGCCGGCTGCAGTCCCTGACGGCGCTGGTGCTCGCCGGCAGCCGGCCCGGCGGCGATCCGCTGGCCGCCTATGCCGACGTCAGCCACAAGGCGCTGATCCAGATCGGCGGAGTGCCGATGCTGGAGCGCGTGCTGCGCGCGCTGGCAGCAACCCCGCAGATCAGCCGGATCGTCGTCGCGATCGAGCGTCCGGAGCTGGTCGCCGCGCTGCCGGATTTCGGCAAGCCGGTGGTCGCGCTGGCCGCCGCCAGCGGGCCGAGCGCCAGCGTCGCCGCCGCACTGGCCGCCGAAGGCACGCCGCTGCTGGTGACCACCGCCGATCACGCACTGCTCAAGCCCGAATGGCTGCAGGAATTCCTGCGCAAGGCGGACGACGGCGCCGACGTCAGCGTCGGCCTGGCGCGGCGCGCCGCAGTGATCGCGGCGGTGCCCGACACGCAGCGCACCTATCTGCGCTTTGCCGACGATCATTACTCCGGCTGCAATCTGTTCCTGATGCGCCATGCGGCGGCCGGCGGCGTGATCGCGTTGTGGCAGCAGATCGAGGCCGAGCGCAAACGGCCGCTGAAGATGCTGACGCGACTGGGGTTCGGCTACGCGCTGCGTTATCGCTTCGGCTGGCTGCGCCTCGATCAGGCGCTGGCGCGGCTCGGCACACTGGCGCAGGCGCGCGTCGGCTTCGTCGATCTGCAGGACGGCCTGGCCGCCGTCGATGTCGACAAGCCTGCCGATCTGGATCTGGTGCGGCGGCTGGTTGCTTAAAAAGCCGCCGGGCTCAACCGGCCAGGCGCGGCGAAGTGTCCTGCGCCACCCAGTCGCCGGCCAGCGCGCGGCAGCGCACCAGGTCGGCGGGGAAATCCAGCTCGCCCCACTGCAGGCCTTCGATCGAGGCGAAGCGCACGTCGACACCGGCCTGCGCGAGCTTGTGGATCGCCGACAGGTACCAGAGGCCGGTGCCTTCGACACTGCGCATGGTCTGCTCGATCTCGGCGACAAAAGCCGCCGCGCCTTCCGCGCTGAAACGCAGGAAACCGATCGACTCACCGTTGACGGTTTCGATCGGCAGCTTCTTGCCGATCGCCAGCAGGCGCTCGCCGGCGGTCGTCACCTTCATGTCGTCGGCGTCATAGCCGGCTTTGCGGTCGATGGTCACGGTGATCGGCGCGGCCGGCGCCGCCAGCAGGCGCCGTGCGATCTCCGGTGCAAACAAGGTGTCGCCGTTGAGGATCAGCGCCGGGCCGCGCAGTTCCTCGCGCACCATCCAGCAGCTGGCGAGATTGTCCGCAACCTTGTAGAACGGATTGAACAGCGTGCGTACCTGCAGGCCGGCCGGCGTGATCCGCTGCAACTCGTGCTCGACCTTTTCGGCGCGAAAGCCGGTGACGATCACCGCCTCGCGCACGCCGGCCGCGGCCAGGCCGTGCAGCTGCCATTCGAGCATGCTGCGTCCGCACAGATCGAGCAGGCACTTGGGCAGGTTCTCGGTCATCGGCAGCAGTCGGCTGCCCTGTCCGGCGCTGAGGATGATGGCTTTGTGCGGCACCGGAGAGCGGCTCACGTACGACTCGGCAATTCGGAAAGCGCGCAGTTTACACAAGGCTTACACGGCGGCGGGACGTTCAGGACGGCGTCGCTGCCGCGCTGTCCAGCCAGTGCAGCGTCGCCTCCGGCGCGCCGTCCGGCGCCGCCAGATGCGCGCAATGGGCAGCGCCGACCGGCAGCCGCTGCAGCTGCCAGCGACGGCCGGCGAAGTCGACGCCGGCCGCGCTCGCCTCCAGTGCCGGCAGCGCTTCCAGGCCCTGCCCGGCGGCCTTGGCGACGGCCTCCTTGCGCGTCCACACCGCGTAGAAGCGCGCCGCGTCGCCGCCGGCCCAGTCGCGCTCGGCGGCCGTCAGATAAATGCGGAAGGCCTCGGCGCGCAGCGGGCCCAGCGCCTCGGCGTCGACACCCAGCGGCCACGCCGCCGACAGCGCGCACAGCGCCAGGCCCTCGCAGTGGCTGATGCTGAATTGCAGCGGTGCCGGCAATTGCGGCTTGCCGCGGCCGTCGCGCAGCACGGCATCGGCCAGCGCCGGCGCGAAGCCGGCGTGCTGCAGCGTCGCCCGCAGCAGGGCGGTGCTGGACGGCAGGACAGCGGCGCGGACGGCGGTGACGACGATGGACATGCAGGGGATCAAGGCGGCGCAGGACGCGGGCGAGCCGCGAGTATGAGGGCAAGGAGCGGCCGGATGATCCGGCTGGCGATCGGGCTAAAATGCGCGCAAACCTTGATACCTCCCCCGCAGCGACCGCCTCGGCGCCTGCGGCCGATCCCGTATTGACACCGCTACCGCGCATGCCGCGTTTCGAAGCACTACCCGCCCTGCTGCAGGCCAATGCCCGCGACGACCGTTCGCTGATCTTCGTCGACGGCGAGGAGCAGCAGACCACGCTGAGCTTCGCGCAGCTGCAGCGCCGCGCGCTCGGCCTGCTCGGCACCTTGCAGCGGCGCGGCCTGCGCGCCGGCGATGCGGTGATCCTGTTCGTGCAGGACAACGCCCAGCTGCTGGAGATGTTCTGGGCCTGCGCGCTCGGCGGCCTGGTGCCGGTGCCGCTGGCGGTCGGCAACGCCGACGAGCATCGCCGCAAGCTGTTCCGCGTGTTCGCGCAGTTCGAGCGCGCCTGGGTCTACAGCGACGCGCGCACCTGGGAGCGGATGGACGCCTTCGCCGCCGCGCAGGGTTTCGCGGCGCTGTGGCCGACGATGCAGGCACGCTTCCTGCCGCTCGGCAGCCTGCCGAGCGACGGCGTCGCCGGTACGCCGCTGGCACGCCGGCCGGACGACACCGCCTTCATCCAGTTCTCGTCCGGCTCGACCGGCGAGCCCAAGGGCGTGGTGCTGACGCACGGCAACCTGACCGCCAATATCGCCTCGATCATCGCCGCGGCACGCATGGGCGCCGACGACGTGGCCTTGAGCTGGATGCCGCTGAGCCACGACATGGGTCTGATCGGCTTCCATCTGGCCATGCTCGCCGCCGGCATTACCCACGCGATCATGCGCACCGAGCTGTTCGCGCGGCGGCCGCTGCTGTGGCTGAGCAAGGCCACGGAGCTGCGCGCGACACTGCTGTGTTCACCCAACTTCGGCTACCGCCATTTCCTCAAGCAGCACGCCAGCCGCGCGCAGCAGGCCTATGACCTGTCGGCGGTGCGGCTGATTTTCAACGGCGCCGAGCCGATCTCCGTCGAGCTGTGCGAGGAATTCACCGCCACCATGGCCGCGCACGGCCTGGCGGCGAACGCGATGTACCCGGTCTACGGCCTCGCCGAAGCCAGCCTCGCCGTCAGCTTTCCGGAGCCCGGTGCGCCGCTGCGCACCGTTCACATCGACCGTGCCGCGCTCAATCCGGGCAGCGCCGTGCAGCGGCTTGAGGCCGGCGCGCCACGCGCCAGCGCGCTGGTCAAGCTCGGCCGCGCGGTGCCGGACACCGAGATCCGCATCGCCGATGCCGACGGCGCCGCACTGGCCGACGGCAGCCTGGGCCGTGTGCTGATCCGCGGCGACAACGTCACTCGCGGCTACTTCCGCAATGCCGCCGAGACTGCGCGCGTGCGCAGCGCCGACGGCTGGCTGGATACCGGCGACCTCGGCTTCATCGCCGACGGCGAACTGGTGATCGCCGGTCGCGCCAAGGACATCATCTTCGTCAACGGCCAGAACTGGTATCCGGCGGATCTGGAGAAGCTCGCCGAGCAACTGGCGGACATCGACACCAACCGCATCGCCGTCGCCGGCGTGCACGACCGCCGCAGCGGCGCCGAAGACCTTGCGGTCTTCCTGCTCCACCGCGGCAATTTGCCCGAGTTCGTGCCGCTGGCCGGCGCGGTGCGGACCCTGCTGAACCAGCAGACCGGCCTGGAGATCCGCCATCTGGTCCCGGTCAGCAAGCTGCCCAAGACCACCAGCGGCAAGCTGCAGCGGCACCTGCTGGCGAAGCGCTTCGAGGCCGGCGAGTTCGACGCCGTGCTGGCAGAGCTGGCACCGCTGCTGGACCCGGCGGCGGCCGCCACGCAGGCGCCGGCGGCGGCCGGCACCGTGGCGCGGCTGTGCGCGATCTGCGCCGAAGTGCTGCCGGAACTGCCCATCGACCCCGCCAGCAACCTGCTGGAGCTCAACCTCAACTCGCTGACGCTGGCGCGCATCCACGAGGCGATCGACCGCGAGTATCCGGGCCGCCTGGACGTCACCGACATCTTCGAGCACCCGACGCTGCAGGATCTGGCCGCGCGCATCGACGCCAAAGTCTGAGCGCGCCGCCCGAGGAACGCGGCGCCGCGGCGGTGGTCTACGGCATTCATATTGCGAAATAATTGCGTTGCGAGGGCGCGAACATTAAATTGGGCGCACCCAGCGCAACCTGTCACCCTCCTTACACTGGCGGAGTGTTCTCCGCTGTGACCGTAGGTTATGGCGCTAGATTGGTAATTTTTTTGTTGTTGGCGACACCGGAGCGAGGCATTTGGACGCAGCTTTTTCTGGTCATCACAGACCGACTCCGACGGAAAGCGGTATCGCGCTCAGGCGTGCCAACTTCTCGACGCTGACCGAGGCCCTCGACTACGCCGCGCAGGGCGAGAGCGGGTTCAATTACTACGGCGGCCGCGGCGAGCTGGCCCTGCCGCTGCCGTACCGCGTCATGCGTGAGCGTGCGCAGGAGCTGGCGCTGCGGCTGCAGCGCTATCCGCGCGGCAGCCGCGTGGCGCTGATCGCGCATACGCACCAGGATTTCGCGGTGATGTTCTATGCCTGCCAGTACGCCGCGCTGGTGCCGGTGCCGCTGCCGGCGGCGATCCACCTCGGCGGCCGCGACGCCTACGTGCGCCACCTGCGTCAGATGGTCCGCGACTGCTCGGCGGTCGCCGCGTTCGCGCCGGCGGAATTCGTCGATCTGCTGCATGAGGCCGCCCACGGCGCGGGCCTCGAAATGGCTGGCACCGCCGAGGACTTCATGGCGCTGGAGCCGGCCGCCGCGCTGCCCGAACCGCCGCGCCCGGACGAACTGGCCTACCTGCAGTACACCTCGGGCAGCACACGCTTCCCGCGCGGCACGATGATCACGCAGGCCGCCGCCCTGGCCAATCTGTACGCGATCTTCAATCACGGCTTCCCGCTGCGCAGCGACGACCGCTTCTGCTCGTGGCTGCCGTACTACCACGACATGGGCCTGGTCGGCATCGTGCTCGGCTGCGTCGCCACACAGCGCACCGTCGACTTCCTCGGCTCGCGCGAATTCGCGATGCGGCCGCGCCTGTGGCTGAAGCTGATGTCGCAGAACCGCGCGACGATCTCGTTCAGCCCGCCGTTCGGCTACGCGCTGTGCGCGCGCCGCCTCAAGCCGGCCGATGCCGAGGCGCTGGACCTGTCCGCCTGGCGGGTCGCCGGCGTCGGCGCCGAGATGATTCATCCGGAGTGGCTGCACTCGTTCGCCGCCGTGCTCAAGCCGGCCGGCTTCGACCCGAAAGCCTTCCTGCCCTGCTACGGCATGGCCGAGGTCGCACTGGCGGTCAGCTTTTCGCCGGTCGGCGGCGGTTTCTCGATCGACCACGTCGAGAGCGAGCCGCTGGCCGCGCACGGCCAGGCGATCGCCGCCGACGATGACGGCACCAACCGCCACGCCTTCGTCAATTGCGGGCCGGCGCTGCCCGGCTTCGACGTCGAGATCCGCGACGAGCACGGCCAGATCGTGCCGGAGCGCCAGGTCGGGCGCATTCACCTGCGCGGCGAAAGCGTGATGTCCGGCTACTTCAACAATCCGCAGGCGACGCGCGAAGTGCTGTCCGATGACGGCTGGCTCAACACCGGCGACCTCGGCTACTACGCCGACGGTTCGCTGCACATCACCGGCCGCGCCAAGGACCTGATGATCATCAACGGCCGCAACATCTGGCCGCAGGATCTCGAAAACCTGGCCGAGCAGCAGCCGGAAGTGCGTCCCACCGATACCTCGGCATTCTCGATCGTCGGCGCCGACGGCAGCGAGACGCCGGTGCTGGTCGTGCAATGCCGCGAAACCGATCCGGCGGTGCTGGCCTCGCTGGTGGACCGCCTGCATCAGTCGATCGCCGCCGAGTTCGGCGTGCACTGCCTGATCGAGCTGGTACCGCCTCACACCCTGCCTCGCACCTCCTCGGGCAAGCTGTCGCGCAGCACCGCGCGCAAGGAGTTCCTGGAGCGTTACAGCGAGGAACACCTGCGCGAATCGCCGCGTGCGCTGTTCAGCGACGGCGGCCGCGCCGCGCGCATCACCGCTTCTGCCGCCTGAACCCCGACCGCATGCCGCCCCTTGCGAACCGCAAGCGGGCGGCATTTTCTGATGTCCTGACGGCGTCTGGCCCCGGCCCCGGCGGTTTGCGATAATTCCGCGCTCCAAATACCCGAAGATCCCCCAGTCGGGACACATCCAGAACAGGTCGGCCGCTCGCCACCCGCACGGTATTGTCTTCGCAGGAAGCAGGCTCAAATGACGGAAATCGCCGCTACGGTCGAAACAGTGGTTCGCGAGGCGCTGCACGCGGTGCTGCCCGATGTGGAAAAGATCGATGGCAGCGCCGATCTGGCCGGCGAACTGGGCCTGGATTCCGTGCAGGTCATGGACATGATCATGGAGATCGAGGATCGCCTCGACCTGTCGATCCCGGTCGAAGTGATTGCCGACGCACGCACGCTCGACCAGCTCTGCGCCGGCATCACCCGCATCGCGGCGGCCCGCACATGAGCCTGCTCGACAAGTTCCAGCCGCTGCGCAGCCTGCAGGCGGCCCTGGCCGGCGGCGACCGTCCGCCGTCGGTGGCGACGCCGATGGACGAAGTCCACTCGGCCACCGAGGCCACCATCGGCGGCCGCCGCGTGCTGCTGGCCGGCACCAACAACTATCTGGGCCTGACCTTCGACGCCGACACGCAGGCGGCAGCGGTCAAGGCGGTGCAGACCTTGGGCACCGGCACCACCGGCTCGCGCATGGCCAGCGGCAACTACGCCGATCACCGCGCGCTGGAACGCGATTTCGCCCAGGCCTTCGGCTACGCCGGCAGCATCGTCTTCTCCACCGGCTATCAGGCCAACCTCGGCGCCATCTCGGCGCTGGCCGGCGCCGATGATTTCCTGATCATCGACGCCGACAGCCACGCCAGCATCCACGATGCCTCGCGGTTGAGCCTGGCGACGACGATCCGCTTCCGCCACAACGATCCGGACAACCTCGATCGCCGCCTCGCCCGCCTCGGCGCCGACGCCAGGCGCGCGCTGGTGGTCGTCGAGAGCCTGTACAGCACGCTGGGCGACCAGGCGCCGCTGGCGCAACTCGTCGAGATCACCAGGCGTCACGGCGCCTGGATCATCGTCGACGAGGCGCATTCGTTCGGCGCCTTCGGCCCGCGCGGTCTGGGCCTGTGCGAACAGCTCGGCCTGCTCGATAAGGTCGACTTCGTCGTCGGCACTTTTTCCAAGAGCCTCGGCAGCGTCGGCGGTTTCTGCGTCAGCCGGCACGCCGATCTCGAACTGCTGCGCATGGCCAGCCGGCCCTACATCTTCACCGCCTCGCCGCCACCGGCGGTGATCGCGGCGACGCGGCAGGCGCTCAAGCGTGTGCTGGCCGGCGACGATCTGCGCACGCGCCTGTGGCGGCACGTGCAGCGCCTGTACAGCGAGCTGAACCGCCTTGGCTACCGCGTCGGCTCGACCGATCCGGGGCCGGTCGCGGCGCTGGTGTTCGCTGAGCGCGAGACGGCGATCGCCCACTGGCAAGGCCTGCTCGACGCCGGCATCTACACCAACCTGATGGTGCCGCCGGCCACGCCCAGCGGCCTGCACATCGTCCGCATCAGCCTGTCGGCTGCGCACAGCGACGAGCAGCTGACGCAGATCATCGCCGCGCTGGAGTCGCTGGCGCAGCGGCTGCGTCCGTCGGCGGCGGCCTGAGCGCAGCAGCGGCGATTGGACAAACGCTTCGCCGCCGCGTCGTTGCCGATCCGCCACGGCGGGCCGGCGTTGCTGGTGGCGGCGGCGCTGCTCGCCGGCTGCGCCGACGCACCGACGCGTCGCACGCTGTTGCCACCCCCACCGGACCGATCCACGCCACCGCCGGTGGTTGCGGTCGGCCCGGTGCCCAAGCCCCAGCCAGCCCCGGCACCGGTCACTGCCGATCCGGCCAGCCCGACCGCGCTGGGCTTTCGTGAATACCTGATCGGCGCCGAGCGCAGCGCCATCAAGACCGATGGCATGAACTGCACGCGCAGCGCGCGCACGCCGTGGCAGGAAACCTGTGTCGGTGTCTACCACCACGCCGGCCCCGCCAAGATCACCATCGCTGGCGCCTGGATCAACGACTTCGTGCTGGTCTTCATCGGCGAGCGCCTGGCGTCGATCGAGACGATGTTCGACAGCCGTTATTTCAATCGCGTGGTCTATAGCCTGGGCTCACGCCACGGCCAGCCCGCCAAGTCGCAGGAAGTGATCAGCGGGGGTTACGGCGTCAAGGTCTCGGCGGAAAAGGCCATCTGGGAAATCCCGGATGGCCTGATCGTGGTCCGCGAGATGGCCGGCACGCCGGCCTACAGCTCGGCGCGCTTCTACAGCAGCGCCACCGCCGCCGGCGCCAAGCGCTGAAGCCTCAGCGCTCGATGCCGCGCCACGGCGCGCGATAGCCGGTCTCGTAGAGCCCGTAGCCGAGCGTGCCGTCGCTCAGGCGAAATTCCATCAGCTGCTCGCAGAGCACAAAGGTGTCGAGCGGGAACAGCCAGGTGAACAGCGGCTTGCCGGTGAATTCGTGGCGGCGGTCGCGCTCGTCGACGAAGCTCCAGTGCGCGCTCGTCACCGAGGTCTTGTTGGGCGCGAATTCCATCTTGTCGTCGATCGCTTTCACGCGCAGCCAGCGCTCGCCGTCGTGGAACATGCGCATATAGGCCGACTGCCCGGTGGTCGAGATGCCATGGATGCCGGACAGGGCGGTGCCGTTGTCGAAGATCGGCCAGGCCAGCCGGTAGTGCAGCAGCGCGTCCCAGTTGCGCGGGCCGGCGGCGATATCGCGGAATCCCTGCCCTTGCACCTCGACGCGCTCGCCGCGCAGCTCGAACCAGCCGCTGACCCGGGATGTGCCTTCGAGATGGATATGCGCGATCTCGCGCGCGAAGGAACCGTCCTTGTCCTGCGACATGGCGATGCAGTCTTGCAGCGGCGCGAGCTCGTCCCAGACCAGATCGGCCGAGCAGTCGGGCGTGGTGAAGCGGATGCGCGTCTTCTTCAGCGGCTCCACGGCATGGATGCGCATGCCGGCGATGTCGATGCCGCGCTCCGGCCGCTGTTCGGTGTACGGCAGATTGTTGTTGGTGCGCGTGAACAGCGGGACGCCGTCGCGGAACACGATCAGCCAGCTGTTGGCCTCACGCTGGTTTTCGAGGATGCCGAGGCGGATGAAGGCGCCGAGCTTGGTCTTCGGATCGTAGAAGTTGTAATACCAGCTCTGACTCCAGCGCGGGTTGTCGTCGCCGGCGATGTAACCTTCGAACTTCTCGTGGTCCTTGCTCATCCGTCTCTCC
The DNA here is from genome assembly GCA_946478985.1 of uncultured Solimonas sp. The sequence goes on along the minus strand of CAMLDZ010000033.1, from coordinate 8,296 downwards.
TCAGGATCTTGTCGGGAAAGACAGCGTGTTAACACAATATGTCCGCGGCGTCTCCCCCCATTGAGGGAGCGCCACGCCCGGACCCGCTCAGAGGAACAGCTTGTAGGCCGGATTGTCGGTCTCTTCAGCGTACTCGTAGCCCAGCGCGTCGAGCGAGCGCCGGCATTCCGCCCATTCCTTGGCCGGCACCTGCAGGCCGCAGAGCACGCGGCCGTAGGCGGCGCCGTGATTGCGGTAGTGGAACAGCGAGATGTTCCAGCGCGAACCGATCGCCTGCAGGAAATCCGCGCAAGCACCCGGACGTTCCGGAAATTCGAAGCGGAACAGGCGTTCGTTGCTCAGCCCCGGCGAGCGCCCGCCGACCATGAAGCGCACATGCTCCTTGGCCGTTTCATTGCCGCTCATGTCGACCACCGGATAGCCGGCCTCGCGCAGCGCCTTGATCAGCGCCTCGCGTTCCTCGATACCGCCACCGAGCTTGAGGCCGGCGAACACGTGCGCGGCAGCGCTGTCGGCATAGCGGTAGTTGAACTCGGTGATGACGCGCTTGCCGAGCTGCTTGAGGAACTGCTTGTAGGCGCCCGGCCGCTCCGGCAGCGTCACCGCCAGCAGCGCCTCGGCGTCGTCGCCCAGCTCGGCGCGCTCGGCGATGTGACGCAGGCGGTCGAAGTTGACGTTGGCGCCGGAGACGATCGCCGCCAGCGTCTGACCGCTGACGCCATGCCGGTGCACCCAGTGCTTGAGGCCAGCGACCGCCAGCGCGCCGGCCGGCTCCGGCAGGGCGCGGCGGTCGTAGAAGATGTCGCGCGTCGCCGCGCAGATCTCGTCGACACTGACCAGGATGCTGTCATCGACCAGGTGGCGGGCGACGCGGAAGGGCTCCTCGCCGATCTGCCGCACGGCGACACCGTCGGCAAACAAGCCAACCTGCGGCAGGGTAACGCGGCGACCGGCCTTGAGCGCGGCGGCGAAGCAGTTGGAATCGTCCGGCTCGACCGCGATCACCTTGATCTTCGGATTGGTCGCCTTGATCCAGGCCACCACACCCGCCAGCAGGCCACCGCCGCCGACCGGCACGAACACGGCGTCGAGGTTGCCGCACTGCTGCATCATCTCGCGCGCGACAGTGCCCTGCCCGGCGATCACATCCGGATCGTCGTAGGGGTGGACCATGGTCAGGCCCTTGTCGGCAACCAGCATCTTGGCGTGCTCAAGCGCATCGTCGTAGGCATCGCCGTGCAGGATCGCCTTGCCGCCGAGCGCACGCACCGAATCGACCTTGAGCGCCGGCGTGGTTCGCGGCATGACGATCTGCGCGGTCAGGCCCAGATGCCGCGCCGCCAGCGCCACGCCCTGGGCGTGGTTGCCGGCCGAGGCGGTGACGACACCGCGCGCGCGCTGCTCGGGGCTCAGCGCGGCGATCTTGTTGAAGGCGCCGCGCAGCTTGAAGGCGTGAATCGACTGCTGGTCCTCGCGCTTGAGCAGCACGCGGTTGCCGAGGCGCTGCGACAGCTTGGGCGCGTCTTCCAGCGGCGAGACCTGGGCGACGTCATAAACGCGGGCCGCCTCGATGCGGGCGCGATACTGTTCAAGCAGCCGGCGCGTATCCGGGCTGCTGCTGCGGGATCGGGAACTCACGGGGACTCGTGTCGGGGGCGGACCAATGCCCTATGATACCGCGCACTTTTCGTTATCCCCTCGCGCGACGATCCCAGATGGCTTCCAGCATTGCCTTCATCGGCGGCGGCAACATGGCCGCCAGCCTGATCGGCGGCCTGATCCAGGCCGGGCACCCGGCGGCGCTGCTCAGCGTCGCCGAGCCGCTGGCCGAGCGCCGCGACTGGCTGGCGCGGCAGTTCGCCGGCATCCGCATCGCCGCGCAGGCCGCCGAGATCAGCGGCAGCGCCGATGCACTGGTGCTCGCCGTCAAGCCGCAGCAGATGCACGAGGCGCTGAGCGGCCTGCCGCTGCGCGCCGGCAGCACGGTGGTGTCGATCGCAGCCGGCATCCAGCTGGCGTCGCTGGCGCGCTGGCTGGGCGCAACGGTCCACCTGGTCCGCAGCATGCCGAACACGCCGGCATTGCTGGGGGCCGGCATCTCCGGGCTGTACGCCGACGCGGCGGTGCCGGCCGCGGCGCGCGAACTGGCGTCCTACATCCTGCGGGCCGCCGGCAGCTGCGTGTGGGTCGAGCGCGAGGAGCAACTCGATGCGGTGACCGCGGTGTCGGGCTCCGGCCCGGCCTACTTCTTCCTCATCACCGAACTGATGCGCGAGGCTGGCGTCGGCCTGGGTCTGGCGCCTGCGGTTGCTGCCGACCTGGCGCTGCAAACCTTCATCGGCGCGGCGAAGATGGCCGCCACCGGCACCGACGTCGCACAGCTGCGCGCCAACGTCACCTCCAAGGGCGGCACCACGGCGGCGGCCTTGCAGCATCTTGAAAATGCCGGCCTGCGTACCATCTTTGCGGACGCTCTGGGTGCTGCCGCCCGGCGCAGCCAGGAACTGGGCGAGCAGCTCGCCCACCAGAACTAGGATTCGCTGTAATGGGTGCAAACGCCGCCAACGCGCTGTTATTCCTGGTCACCACGCTTTTCGATCTGGTGCTGTGGATCTATCTGCTGCGCATCCTCCTGCAATGGTCGCGCGCCGATTTCTACAACCCGATCTCGCAGGCGATCTTCAAGGCCACGCGCGTGCCGACCGACTGGCTGCGCCGCTATCTGCCGACGGTGCGCAACATCAATCTGGGAGCGGCGGCGACGCTGGCGGTGCTGACCATCGCCTACATCTACGTCGTCACCGGCATGCTGGGCTTCAGCATCAATCCGGTATCGGCGCTGTGGTACGCAGCGCTCAAGCTGATCGCGCTGACGATCAACCTGTTCACGCTGACCCTGTTCGTGCAGGCGATCATGTCCTGGCTCGGCCCCGGCGTGAACAATCCGGCCAGCAACATCCTGTGGAGCCTCAACGAGCCGCTGCTGCGCCCGGCGCGCCGCCTGCTGCCGACGATGGGCGGCCTCGACCTGTCTCCTCTGGTGGTCATGCTGCTGCTGCAGGTGATCAACCGCCTGCTGCCGCTGCCAGGCGCCTTCCGTTGACGCGGGTGCAATGAGCGACACCGCGAGCGATTCCGCCGTGGGCTCCGTCGGACTTGTCAGGCCGCGCAAGCTGCTGATCGAGGCGCCGCTGTCGCTGGACTGCGGCCGCACGCTGGCGCAGCACGAGCTGGTCATCGAGACCTACGGCGTGCTCAACGAGGCCCGCTCCAACGCCGTGCTGATCTGTCACGCACTGTCCGGCGACCATCACGCCGCCGGCGTCCATCAGGACAGCGACCGCAAGCCGGGCTGGTGGGACAACTGCATCGGCCCCGGCAAGCCGATCGACACCGACCGCTACTTCGTCGTCTCGCTCAACAATCTCGGCGGCTGCCGCGGCTCGACCGGCCCGGCGACCGTCAATCCCGCCACCGGCAAGCCCTGGGGCCCGGACTTTCCGCTGTTGACGGTCCGCGACTGGGTGCGTTCACAGGCCCTGCTGGCTGACCGCCTCGGCATCGCGCGCTGGGCGGCCGTGGTCGGCGGCTCGCTCGGCGGCATGCAGGTGATGCAGTGGGCGATCGATTTCCCGGAGCGCATCGCCAACGCCGTCGTCATTGCCTCGGCGCCGCAACTGTCGGCGCAGAACATCGCCTTCAACGAGATCGCGCGGCAGGCGATCCTCTCCGACCCGGATTTCCACGGCGGCCGTTTCTACGATCACGGCGTGGTGCCGTCGCGCGGGCTCAAGCTGGCGCGCATGCTCGGCCACATCACCTATCTGTCCGACGCGGCGATGCGCGCCAAGTTCGGCAACGACCTCAAGGCGCCGACGCCGAGTTTCAACTTCGACGTCGAGTTCGAGGTCGAGAGCTATCTGCGCTATCAGGGCGATTCGTTCGTCGACCGCTTCGACGCCAACACCTACCTGCTGATGACCAAGGCGCTGGACTACTTCGATCCGGCGCGCGATTTCGGCGACCGTCTCGACAGCGCCTTCGCACGCGCGCAGGCGCGCTTCCTGGTCATCGCTTTCTCCAGCGACTGGCGCTTCGCCGCCTCGCGCTCGCGCGAGATCGTCAAGGCCCTGGTCGACGCCGGCCGCGACGTCTCCTACGCGCTGATCGACTCGCAGCTCGGCCACGACGACTTCCTGATGCCGATCCCGCAGTACCACGACGTGCTGCGCGCCTATCTGGCGCGCGTCGCCGACGGCATCGAGCGCGGAGCACCGGCATGAGCCTGCGTCCCGATCTGGAACTGATCTGCGACTGGATCAAGCCGAAATCGCGCATCCTGGATCTCGGCTGCGGCGACGGCGCGCTGCTCGCGCATCTGGCGCGCACGCGTGGCGTGCGCGGCTACGGGCTCGAGATCGACCCGGCCAACATCGGCCGCTGCGTCACCGCCGGCGTCAACGTCATCCAGGCCGACATCGACGAGGGCCTGCCGGATTTCGAAAGCGATTCGTTCGACCACGTGGTGATGACGCAGGCGCTGCAGGCGCTGCAGCGGCCGGACGTCGCGCTGGCGGAAATCCTGCGGGTCGGCAACAGCGGCATCGTCACCTTCCCCAACTTCGGCCACTGGCGCGTGCGCGCGGCGCTGGCGCGCGGCCACATGCCGGTGACGCCGACGCTGCCGTCGCGCTGGTACGACTCGCCGAATATCCACCTGTGCACGCTCGACGACTTCGAGGCGCTGTGCGCGGCGCGGGGCTGGCGCATCCTCGATCGTCGCCTGCTCGACCGCGCGCATCGTCGCGGCTGGCGTCATCGCATTGCGCCCAATCTGTTCACCGAGGTCGCGATGTATCACCTGCAGGCGCCGCACATCGCCGGCTTCGCGACATGAAGCGCGCGCTGCTGGCGCTCGCTTTCTGGCTGCTGGCCGGCGCCGCGCAAGCGCAGCAGTACGTCGAGAGCGGCGACTACCGCGTCTATTACGCGGCCATCAACAGCAGCCAGCTGGCGCCGGAGATCGCGCGACGCTACGGCATCACGGCGGCGCGCGATGTCGCGCTGCTGACCTTCAACGCGCAGCGCCGTGACGGCGAGCGCTGGCTGCCGGTGGCCGCCGGCGGCGAGGCGCGCGTGCGCAGCCTGATCGGCCACCAGCGCAAACTGCCGCTGCGCAGCGTCCGCGAGCAGGAGCTGCAGACGCTGGCGACGAGCCTGGACTTCGACGATGGCGAGTTCCTGCTGATCGAGGCCGACATCCTGCCCAGCGGCGCCAATGCGCCGCTGCGGCTCAACTTCAAGCAGCAGTTCTACCGCGATTGAGGCGGCGACGGGGCGGGCAACCGCGCAAGCAACGGAAGCCGCCTCAGCGGCTGACGCCGGCTTCTGCCAGCAGCTCGCCGATGCGACGATCCTTGTCCGCCCACAGCGAGGCGATCCACGAATGGAAGCGCGCACGGAATTCCGGGTCGCTTTCATAGCTGCCGCTCAACAATGCCGGTGGCACCTCGAGCTGGCGGATGTCGACGATGATGTGGCGCTGCCGTCCGCAGAGAAAATCCCAGAATCCGCGCGGCCCGTCCGGGTAGACGATGGTGACATCGCACAGCGAATGCAGCTGTGCGCCGAGCGCATTGAGCGCAAAAGCGAAGCCGCCCGACTTGGGCTTGAGCAGATGGCGGTACGGCGAGTTCTGCCGCTTGTGCTTGGCAGGCGTGAAGCGCGTGCCCTCAAGGAAATTCAGCACCAGCGCCGGCTGATGGCGGAAGGCCTCGCAGGCGCGCCTCGTGGCCTCGATGTCCTGCCCCTTGAGCGCCGGGTTCCTGGCGATCTGCTGCTTGGTGTGCCGCTTCATGAACGGGTAGTCCAGCCCCCACCAGACGCCGCCGAGCACGGGCACCCAGATCAGCTCCTGCTTGAGGAAGAACTTGAAGAACGGTGCCTTGCGCCCGAACGCGCGGATCAGCGCCAGGATGTCGTTCCAGGTCTGATGATTGGCGCAGACCAGGTACTGGCCGCGCGGATCGACCTGCGCATGGTTGCGGATGTCCCAGCGGATCGGCAGCAGCGCATCGGTGAACAGCACATTGATATGCGCCCACCGCTGCGCCCACCAGGCGATGCCGGCGGACAGGGACTCGCGCAAACGCCCCTTCGGCGTCAGCAGCTTGAGCAGGATCAGCGCGTAGCACGGCAGCGCGCAAACCACGGTATTGATGCTGAGCAGCAACATGCAGATGGCACCGATCAGCGGTGCCGGCAGAACCTTCAACATGGGGGTTCGCTCTTGGAATAGTGGCGGCAGCTTAACGAGCCGCCGCGAACGCGAACAGCTTGACGCGACGCGCGCCTACGGTAACGACTCCACGGCCGGCGGCGGCGACGCGATCTGCCGGCGGCGCTCCGAACGATGCATGTGCGTGATCACCCAGCCCTGCACGCCACGCTGCAGCACCAGGGTCTCGGCCCGCTCGACCAGCAGTTCGCCCGCCTCGCTGTGCGGCTGCGCCCGCCAATCACTGATGACCCAGGCAATGTCGCCGCTGGTGTAGACCTCGCGGCCGAGCCGTTGCCGTGTCGGTTCGGCCTCGGTGGCGATATCCGCGTCGAGCCACTGCTGCGCATAAGCGTCGCGCGGCCGCACCAGCTGGCCGTCGTCGATGACACTCAGATCCGCGGCCAGCAGGGCCAGCGCGGCGGCGCGATCGGCCTCGCGCAAAGCCTGATGAAAGCCGGTCGCGGCGACCATCGCCATCTCTGCCGGGTCCTCGACGATCAGCGCCGGCGCGGCCGGGGCGGCCGCCGCGCTGCTGCGCACCTCGTCCTGCCAGGGCTCGCTGCCCTGCGTCTCGACACCGAGCGGCGGCGCCTCGCCCGGGCCCGGCGGCTGCGCGCCGGCGGCCGCCGGCAGCAGCAGGCCACCACACAACAGGATCGCGCAGCGCCAGCACGCCATCATGCGATCGCGCCCCGCTCAACCCTGTTCGGGCGCGCCAGTCTTGCGGGCGCGGCGCTTGCCGGTCGGATCACGCAGATCGATATCGTCCCAGCTACCGCTCGGCAGGCGCAGCAGCACGCAGGGGCTGCTCGGCTCGCCACCGGCGCTCTGCGGGTGCTCGGGCTCCACGAAGGTGGCGATCAGCAGCACCGCGGTGTCGCGCACCTCGGCATACGGGCTGACCACGAAACCGTAGCCGCCGGTCGGGTGATAGCCCATCTCCACCACCACATAGAAACCCTCCGGCAAGGCCTGCGGGCCGCTGAGGTCGACCGCGTTGCGACGCTGCCAGACCACGGCCTGCGCCGCCGAACCGACCAGCTGCACGCTGGGCTCCGGCGAGCGCGACGAACAGAAATTCGCCCGACCCAGTTCCTCGACCTTGATCTTGGAGGCCGGCGCGAACATGCGCATGCCGCCGCAGGCGCTCAGGGTGACGAGCGCCACCACCATGCCGATCCGTGCCGCCAGCCGATGCTGTTTCCTCAAAGAGTTCATGCGCTGCCCGCTTCGCCGTGCTGTCCCGACCGGCCCGGATGGTAACTGTTTTGCCGGCGCCGGCGGCAAGGCGCGCACGGCGAGCCCTTGAAAAGCGGCAGCGCAATCCTATCTAGGGCTCATCGCGGCAGGCTGAAACCCTGCCGCGATTCAAGGTCCATCGTCTACGTATCAGGAGATCCACATGAGCATTGTTCGTCACGAGCCCTGGGCCCTGCACCGGGAACTGGTCAATGAATTCAACCGCTATTTCGAGCGCACCGCCGCCAGCGACACTTCCAGCGCGGCGACCGCCGACTGGGTGCCCGCCGTCGATATCGAGGAGTACGCAGACAAGTTCGTGCTCCACGCCGACGTGCCCGGCGTTGATCCGGCCAGCATCGATGTCACGCTCGACAGTGGCGTGCTGACGCTGTCGGGCAATCGCGAGCAGACCGTCGCCGCCGAAGGCGTCGAGCGCAAGCGCAGCGAGCGCGCCAGCGGCCGCTTCCTGCGTCGCTTCGCGCTGCCGGATACCGCCGACTCCGATGCGGTCTCAGCGCACGGCAAGCATGGCGTGCTGCAGATCGTGATCCCCAAGCGAGCTCAGGCGCAGGCGCGCAAGATCGCCATCACGCATTGAAGACGTGGCATCACCGCCGGGTCGCGGCCGGCGCGCCGTGATTGCAGGCATTACAGCGGGGCGCGCGAGCGCCCCGCTTTCGTTTGCCGGCGCATGCATCGCGCGCGCCATTGCCCCTGCATTAGGTTTAGATTGTCGACCCCCGCTGGACGGCTCTGCCCATGGAATACAAGGAC
>CAMLDZ010000032.1 GCA_946478985.1 uncultured Solimonas sp. | reverse complement strand
GCGGCGCCGCCGGGCTTCAGGTGCCCTCGGACTCCGGCGTCAGCGGAATCGGCGCTGGCGGCGCGTCCGGATTGAGCTCGATGTGCTCGGGCTGGCCCAGGAACTTCGGTTCGGTGCTGAGCAGGAAGATGTCGAGTACGGCCTTGACGCGGGCCAGCACTTCGCGCGGCGGGTTGCGCGAGCCGTAGCCGCCGTCGGTCGTCGCCGGGGCGATGAACGCCACCACCTTGAGACCCAGCTTGCGGCCGATGAACACCGCGCGGTAGCTGTGATAGCGCTGCGTGATGATGGTGAAGCGGCGCAGGCCGAAGATCGCCTCGGCGCGGACGATGGAATCCAGCGTGCGAAAGCCGGCGAAATCCATGGTGATCGCCTTGTCCGGCACGCCCAGCTTGACCAGTTCGCGGCGCATCGCGCGCGGCTCGTTGTAGGTCTCGTCCGGATTGGCGCCGCTGACGATCAGGTGCTTGAGCTTGCCGTTCTTGTAGAGATCCGCGGCGGTCTGGATGCGGCCGCGGAATTCCGGACTCGGCTGGCCGTTCTCCATGTACTTGCTGGTGCCCAGCACCACCCCGACCTCGCTGTCCGGCAGCAGCGCCCAGTCCTTGTAGATGTAGGCGTCGGTACTGTTGATCACCCAGCGGTTCGCCAGCAGCACGATCAAGGCGATGGCGAAGAAGCCGGTGATCAGCCAGCGGCGCAGCAATCGGCGCGTCCAGGGTTTCAAAGCGAGCGTTTCCGGGAGTAAAGACTGGATTGTAGCGAGGCGATCAATGCGAGAGCCGCCGCATCGCCTGCTCCAGGCCCGACAGCGTCATCGGGAACATGCGATCGGCGCCGAGCAGCTCCAGGGTCAGCCGCACCGAGGTGGTCTGTTCCCAGTACGCCGGGTTCTCCGGATTGAGCCAGATGGTGCGCGGGAACTGGTTCATCACGCGCTTGAACCACACCGAGCCGGCTTCCTCGTTCCAGTGCTCGATGCTGCCGCCGGCCTGGGCGATCTCGTACGGGCTCATCGTCGCATCGCCGACGAAGATCACGCGGTAGTCGGGCGTGTACTTGTGCAGGATGTCGTAGAGCGCAATGCGCTCGCCGTTGCGGCGGCGGTTGTCCTTCCACACCGACTCGTAGATGAAGTTGTGGAAGTAGAAGTATTCGAGATGCTTGAACTCGGTCTTGGCGGCGCTGAACAACTCCTCGCAGACGCGCACGTAGGGATCCATCGAGCCGCCGACGTCGAGGAACAGCAGCACCTTCACCGCGTTGCGGCGCTCGGCGACCATCTTCAGGTCCAGGTAGCCGGCGTTGCGCGCGGTGGCGCTGATGGTGCTGTCGATGTCGAGCACGTCCGGCGCGCCTTCGCGGGCGAAGCGGCGCAGCCGCCGCAGCGCGACCTTGATGTTGCGCGTGCCCAGCTCGATCGAATCGTCGAGATTGCGGTATTCGCGCTGCTCCCAGACTTTCACCGCGCGCTTGCCGCCACTCTTGCCGCCGATGCGCACGCCTTCCGGATGCGAGCCGGAGTGACCGAATGGCGAGGTGCCGCCGGTGCCGATCCACTTGCTGCCGCCGTGATGCTGCTCCTTCTGCTCTTCGAGGCGCTTCTTGAGCGTCTCCATCAGCTGGTCGAGGCCGCCGAGTGTCTGGATCTTGGCCAGCTCCTCAGGGCTCAGGTGCAGCTCGGCCTGGCGGCGCAGCCATTCTTCCGGGATCGAACCGAACAGCTCGCCGCTGATCGCCTCGATGCCCTTGAAGTAGGCGGCAAAGGCGCGGTCGAAGCGGTCGTACTGCGATTCGTCCTTGACCAGCGCGGTGCGCGACAGGTGATAGAAGTCATCCAGCGAGAAAATCGCCACGTGCTTGGACAGCGCCTCCAGCAGGCTGAGGAATTCGCTGAGGCTGGCTTTGACGCCAGCGGCGCGCAGCGTGAAGAAGAAGCTGAAGAGCACGGCCGGTAGGGGAGGGGGTTTATGGCATTGTAGCGCGCGTTATCCGATGCTTTCCGGTCCGCACGCCGATGTCCGACATCCAGCTGCAACTGCGCGCCGCCGAGCGCTATCTCGCCAAGGCCGATCCGCTGATCGGCGAACTGATCGCGCGCTATGGCCCTTGTGGCCTGGGCAAGCCGCGCGGCGAACCTTTCCACATCCTCTGCAGTTCGATCATCAGCCAGCAGCTGTCGAGCCGCGCCGCCGACACCATCCAGGCGCGCGTGATGAGCGGCCTGGGCGCCGTCTCGGCGCTGGCGCCGATGCACCTGCTCGCCGCCGAGCACGAACTGCTGCGCAGCTTCGGGCTGTCGCAGGCCAAGGCCAAATGGCTCAAGCATCTGGCGGAGGCCGCGCATGGCGGCAGCCTGGATTTCGAGGCCCTGCGTGCGCTCGACGACGAGGCGGCGATCGCGCTGCTCGACGACCTGCCAGGCATCGGGCGCTGGACCGCGGAGATGTTCCTGATGTTCGCGATGCATCGCCTGGATCTGTTCGCGATGGACGATGTCGGCCTGTTGCGCGGCCTGCAGATGCTTTATGGCGCCAAGAGCGGCCGCAAGCTCAGCCAGCGGCGCATCGTCTCGATCACCCGGCGCTGGTCGCCGTATCGCTCGGTGGCGAGCTGGTATCTGTGGCGGGTGGCCGATCCGCAGAACGTGATCTGGGCCTGAGGCAGAGACTTCCATCCTTCTCCCCGCGTGCGGGAAGAAGGTGCCCGAAGGGCGGATGAGGGCTAGCTTGCCAGTGCGTCCGCGCCTGCGGCGCGCCCCTCAGCCCGGCCCTCTCCCCGCATGCGGGGAGAGGGGGCTGAAAAGTCTGACGGCACTACGCCGATCGCGATCCCGCCTGCGCTGCCGCCTTGGCCGCCGCTTCGCGCTGGCGCCGCGAGCGCCGCGCCGTCTGCATCGGCGTGACCTTGTCGGAGCTGGGCGCTTCGGCCTCGCTCAGCTCGGCCCAGCGCAGGACCTCCATGCGGCCGTTGAGGTCCTCGGCCAGCGCGGTGCAGCTTTCGACCCAGTCGCCGCAGTTGTAGTAGCTGACGCCGTGGATGTCGCGCTGCTCGGCATGGTGGATGTGGCCGCAAACCACGCCGTCGAGATTGCGACGCTTGCAGTCGCGCGCCACCGCTTCCTCGAACGCCGACACGAAATTCACCGCGCGCTTGACCTGATGCTTGGCATAGGCCGACAGCGACCATTGCGGCTTGCCGAAGCGGGCGCGGATGCGGTTGATGGCGACGTTGGAGCGCAGCAGCAGCTGATAGGTGGCGTCGCCGGCGATGGCGATGCGCCGGAAGTACCGCGTGATCATGTCGAAGGCGTCGCCGTGCATCACCAGCAGGCGACGACCGTCGGCGGTGTGATGGATGGCTTCGTTGGCGATCGCGATATTGCCGAACTGCAGCGCGTGATCGACGTAGCGGCGCAGGAATTCGTCGTGATTGCCGGTGATGTAGTAGACCGCCGTGCCCTGCTCGGCCTTGCTGAGGATCTCGCGCACGACGTTGGCGTGCGCCTGCGGCCAGTACCAGCTCTGCCGCAGTTTCCAGCCGTCGATGATGTCGCCGACCAGGTAGAGACGCTCGCAGTCGTGTCGTCGCAGGAAATCCGCAAGCTGTTCGGCCTGGCAGCCCGGGCGCCCGAGGTGGACGTCGGATATCCATAGCGTGCGGTAACGCATCGTTCCTCCGATCGCGGCGGCATGCGAAGCGCGCAGGCCGCTTGCGGTAGCGGCTGCAATATTCCTGCCAGCCCGTACCCGTGGAGCGGGCTGCCGATGCCGGGGGAATGCCGTGCTCGGGCCCGCGTTCAGGCGGCTGCGCGTGAGGGATGCAGCCGGGTCACCTTGCCACTGTCTGCGTTGCTGCGATTGAGATGGTCGATCTCGACCCAGCGGATGACGTGGATCTTGCCGTTGAAGTCTTCGGCCAGCGCCGTGCAGCTTTCGACCCAGTCGCCGCAGTTGTAGTAGGTAACGTCGTTGATCTCCCGCGCATCCGCGTGATGGATGTGACCGCAGACCACGCCATCGAGTTCCCGGCGGCGGCACTCGCGCGCCAGCGAATCCTCGAAGGTGGAGACGATGTTGACCGCGGTCTTGACGTGCTGCTTGGCGAACGCCGACAGCGACCAGTAGCGCATGCCGATCAGCGCGCGGCCGCGGTTGAACCAGTAGTTGAAGCGCATCGTGCCTTCGTACAGCGCGTCACCGGCCAGGGCGATCCACTTGTGGTAGCGGGTGATCACGTCGAAGAAATCGCCGTGCACGACCAGCAGCTTGCGGCCGTCGGCGGTCTCGTGAATGTGCTCGTTGACCAGGCGGATGTTGCCGATCTCCAGCTCGTAGCCGACGAACTTGCGCAGGAACTCGTCGTGGTTGCCGGTGACGTAGTAGACCTGGGTGCCGCGCTTGGCCTGCGTCAGCACCTTGCGCACGACGTTGGTGTGCTCCTGCGGCCAGAACCAGGTCGAGCGCAGCTTCCAGCCGTCGACGATGTCGCCGACCAGGTACAGCGTCTGGCTGGTGTTGTGCTTGAGGAAGTCGACCAGGTGCTCCGCCTTGCAGCCGGGCGTGCCGAGGTGGACGTCGGAGATCCAGATCGTGCGGTAGCGGTTCTTGCCGTCACCGGCGGACCGGGCCTTCTTCTTGGCGGTCGTTGCTTTCATGTCGCGCGCCAGCTTGGGTGGCGGCAGTGATCCGTCGATGACAGATCCATGAAGCTTCGATGACAGGCGCGCCGCGGCAGGCAAAAAAAGAAAGCCCGGGCGGACCCGGGCTTTCTTCAGACTGCGGCTACCGTGTGTCGGCGGATGCGCTTACGGCACCGAGCCGAGCAGGTTGCCGAGACCGTTGAGGATCTGCTCAACGAGGTTGCTGTCGCGGCCATCGCCGAGCAGCAGGTCGCCGATCGCATCGGCCAGGCTGCCCTGCTGGTTCGGATCGAGCAGTGTCTGCAGACCCTCGATCAGCTGACCTTCCGCGAACAGGCCCTGCACCAGATCCGGCAGCGAGCCGTCGCTTTCGAGCACGTCACCGAGCACGGCGACGAGGTCTTCCTCGCTGAGATTCGCAGCCAGGTCGGTGAGTGCGCCGTTGTCGGTGATCAGCGCTTCCACCAGGCCGATCTTGCCGCCGTTGCCGCCGATCAGGCAGATCGTCGACAGCGCCGCCTGGCAGTTGTCGTCGCCGCTGGACTGCAGCAGGCCCTGGATGACGCCGGTGACGCCGTCTTCGCCGAGCAAATCTTGCAGGGTCGCCGGATTGACGAGGCCTTCGATGATTTCCTGCAGACCGCCGTCGAGCAGCGACGCCAGTGCCAGTTGCAGGTTCGGCTGCTTGCCGTCGGTGCCCTGCAGCAGATTGGTCACCAGATTGGCCAGATCGCCGTCGTTCTGCAACAGCGTGACGACTTCGTCGATCAGGTCTTCGCTGACCGGCGCCAGCGGGCCGGCCAGCGATTCCAGCGCGCCGCCCGGGTTGAGCAGCTCGTCGAGCAGGGCCTGCGTGCTGCCATGGCCGCCGGCCACGCAGATTTCGCCGACCGGCACATCGCAGCTGCCGGTGCCGTCGGACGAGCCGCCGCCGCCGATGCCGCCGCCGGGGCCGACCGTGTTGTCGCCATCGGCGTGGCAACCGGCGAGGCCGATCGACACCGCCACGACGCCCGCAGCCAGCGCTTTCTTCATCAGTTCATACGTGTTCATGAATTGCTCCGATTCTGGGTGCAGGGCGATCAGTTGAGGATCCGCAGCTCGACGCGGCGGTTGCGCTCGCGACCGTCTTCGCTGGCGTTGTCGGCGATCGGTTCCGCTTCGCCGTAGCCCTTCACCGACAGCTGCGTATCCGGCACGCCGTGCTCGACGAAGTAGCCCTTCACCGATTCCGCGCGGCCTTCCGACAGCTTCTGGTTGTATTCATCCGAACCCACGTTGTCGGTGTGGCCGGCGATCTCGACCTTCATGTCCGGATACTTCTTGAGGATGCCGGTGGCCCAGTCGAGGATGGTCTGCGCGTCCGGACGCAGGCGCGTCTTGTTGAACTCGAAGGTCACGCCCTTGAGGTTGATGACCTTGTCGAACGGGCAGCCGTCGCCGTCGACGCGCGAGCCGGCCGGGGTGTCCGGGCACTTGTCGTGATCGTCGACCACGCCGTCGCCGTCGCTGTCGCGCAGGCCGGACGGCACTTCGACCACCTGCGTCTGCGCCGGCGGCGCCTGCACGGTGACGATCTTCTCGACGAACAGCGGAATCTCGATGCCGAGGCCGAAGCGCACGTCGCCGTCGCCCTGCACGTAGTTGTCGTAGACGTAGCGTGCTTCGCCGCGGATGCGCAGCGAGCCGACCTTGGTGACCGGGCCGGTGACGAAGCCGACGCCGGCATTGGCGAAGAAGTCGTAATCGTCTTCCTGCGTGTTGCTGGTGTTCGGGTAGATGTCGTTGTACGACGCGCCGCCGCCGATCAGCAGGAACGGCGTGAAGTGCGTGCGGTCACCAAAGGCGTAGAACAGGTCCAGGCCCAGGTTGTAGTTGTAGAAGTCCGTGCGCAGGGTGTTGCCGGTCTCGAAGGTCTGCACCGCCCCGTGCACTTCGAAGCCCCAGTTCTTCTCGCTCTGCCAGCCGTAGAGCAGGTCGATGCCGGTGCCGCGCTTGATGTCGGAGACGCTGACATCGCGGTCGCTGTCGGCCAGCGTGTAGAGGCCGAGGATGCCGAGGTAGCTCGGTGCCGCCAGCAGCGTCGAGTCCGAGCTGACCGCGGCGGTTTCGGTGGTGGTGGTCGGCGCGGCTTCAGCAGTCGGTGCCGGTTCGCCAGCAGGGGCGGCCTCAACGGCCGGATCCTGGGCATAGGCAGTAGCAGCGGCCAGCCAGGCGGCCGTGCCGATCACGCTCATCACTTTTTTCATGAGAACTCCATTGTTCAGGGCATTTAACGCCCCCGGTAGCCGGTGCAACTCCCGTGTTGCGTGAACCGGCATGCATAGAAACGGCACCCCGCGCTTGCACGCAGGACCGGATGGATGGACTCACTTCTTAATTTTTATCGTTATCCGCCAAATTCTTGCGAAGCACACTTCTCTCCTCGTGCGTTTCGCAATGAATCTGCCGTTCTCCCCCCGTCGATGTCGTCCATGACACCCTGGGTCGAAGAAATTTACTGAAAGGTCAGACGAGATGTTGTAGGCAAATTCCGACAATAGAGTCGGATTATCGCTCGTGATGCGAGGGGCGGTCACCGCGATCGCCAATTCCGTTTCAACTTATAAAGTCTTTCTAGAACTGCAGCTTCACGAAGGCTTGCGCGAAATCGCGGTCGCGTAACAAATTGGTCTCGCCGCCGCCGAAGAACCAGGTGTAGCCGATCGTGAACGAGGCCCAGTCCTTGTAGCGGGTTTCGAGATTGGCGATCACCGATTTGCGCGATTCGATGAAATTCTCGGCCGGCCCCGGCGAGGTGCCCTTGACGTCGTGCGCCCAGATGATGAAAGGCTGCAGGCTGATCATCGGCAGCACGCTCTCGTACTTGATGATGGTGATCAGGCGATAGCCCCAGGAGAACTTGTCGACGAAGTGATCGAGGTTGGCCTGATGCGGGTTGAAGCGCAGGCCGTCGGCGCCGTAGCTGCAGGCGACATTGCTGGAGCAGGCCTGTTGCGAGCCGTCGGCGCCGCTGCCGTCGGCGCCGGCCGAGGCGTGCAGGTAGACGCCGGGCGCATCGATCTGCAATTCGTCCAGCGGCGGCAGGCCGGGCACCCAGGTGGCGCCCCATTCGCCGACGATCTGTACCTGGTCGGCGTGGATCGGGTTTTCGGTGGCGCCGAGCACGCGCGTCAGGCCGAGGTTGAACTGATAGACCTCGAAGCGCTCGTAGCCCTTGATGTAGCCGGGGTTGTTGCGGTCCAGCGGCTGGGTCAGGTCGGTCGCCGCGTTTTCGCCCACCACGCCGCCGCGGTAGGGAATGATGAAGCTGGGGAACGAGCGTGCCGAGCCCGGCGCATGGCCGACCAGCAGGTTCAGCGTGTCGCGGTAGGGATTGTTGCCGTTGGCGTCGACGAAGTCGCTGCTGTCGTAGATCGTGCGGTTGCCATCCTCGTCGAAGCCGGAGCCGGCGGTGGTGCCGGCGCAGTTGGCGGACTGGCGATGGCATAGCGTCAGCGTCGGTGCCAGCGCGGCGAAGCCCAGGTCGGTGATCGACACCTGCAGCGGCAGGTTGGGGCGGTAGGCGACTTCGCCCTGAAACGAATAGTCGCCGAAGGTGGTGTTGAAGCTGAAGCCGTACATCTGGATGTTCTCGGGATACTCGAACACCAGGCGCGGCGAATCCAGCGCGATCGCGTCGTCGAGCGGCGCGTTCGGGTTGCCGCCCAGCAGCAGCGAGCCCAGCGTGTCCAGGCCTTCCTGCGGGCTGTCGAACACGCCGATGTCGTTGAGCAGCACGCCGGGCCGCGCGGCGATCAGCAGGCCGGCATCCTGCAGCAGCTGCAGGCGCGCGCGCGGGTTGGAGATCGCCGGGATGTTGTTGCAGGCGGAGAGGAATTCCGAGGTATTGGTCGCGTGGCGGCCGCAGCCTTCCTGCGCGGCAAAGAAGCTCACATACGGCAGCCGCGAGTGGTAGTTCATGAAGTAGAAGCCGAACTCGGTGCCGGCCCCGAGATCTTCGGCGTAGTACTTGAATGCCAGGCCGAACTGGCCGTTGTTGCTGGCCTCCATGTCGCGCTCGCGCAGCAGCGTGCCGGTGGTCGGCGTGATCAGCGTCAGCGGGTTGTCGAAGTAGCCCGCGCGGCTGTTGTCGGTCTCGCCGTCGAAGGCGCGGTCCGGATCCTCCGGCGAGGAGCCGAACGAGAAGTTGACGCTGCGGCCGTTGTTGCCGGTGCTGATGTCGTTGGTGGAGAAATAGCTGCCCGGCGGCGGCGCGTCGATCGACTGCCATTCGAACTGGTAGAAGGCCTCGACGGTGGCGTTGGAGAACGGCTCGATGCTGAAGAACGCCATCGCCACCGGCGTGAAGATCTCGTCGATTTGCGTGCCGACGCGGAACAGGTTGTTGGCGTTGACCGGGTTCGCCTGATTGATGCTGTTGATCGCCAGCAGTGTCGACTCGCCCCAGTTGACGGTCTGCCGGCCGAGCTTGAAGGCCAGCTGGCGATCGCCGAGCGGCAGGTGGCCGAAGATGTTGATGTCGAGCAGCTGGAAGGCATTGCCGATGGTGCGACGGGTCTCGCTGTCGCTGCGCTTGCTGCGCACGCGTTCGCCGGGGCCGTAGGTATGCGCGAAGTAGCGGTTGGCGATCGGATCGCCGGTGATGCCGACGCGGTCGACATTTTCCGGCGTGATCATGTTGGGATGTGTCTCGGTGAAGTCGTTGTTGACGAAGTCGTAGAAGTACAGCCAGCGCGCGTAGAAACCGAAGCCGTTCCAGTTCAGCGACAGATCCTGGGTCAGCTTGGCGACCGCCTGCGTGAGGTCATGCTTGTCGTAGTTGAGGTCGCCGTCGTCGGCGCGCATCGAGTACTGGCCGGGCAGCGAGGCCAGCCGCTCGGCGGGGTAGGACTGTTCGCGGAACAGGCCCACACAGGTCTGGTACTGCCGGCTGCAGCCGTCAGGAGTCTGGTTGACCTTGCCGATCAGGTTGCTGGCGCGGTCTTCCATGCGCACGGCGGCGCCGAAGGTCGTGGTGCTGTTGAGCGTGCCGCTGACCTCGCCATCGAGAAATTCGAAGCTTTCCGCATGGGCGGGTACGGCAAGGCAGCCCAGCAGCGACGCGAAGGCAAACAAAGAAGCGCGCGAGGCGTTCATGGCGGTCCATCTCCTCCCAGCGAGCAGGCTCACGATGAGCCGGCTCCATGCTCGTGACCGCCTTTCGTATGACGCAGCGGTTCGGAGGCGACGCTAGCACGCGCCTCGGCGAAGAAGATTGGGCCTTGCGCCGCGTCGCTGCGGCACTTGAGCAACCGGACCGGCGAGGCCCGGTGCGTTTACAGCTGTTGTGCGGTGAGGAACTCGCGCATCGTTGTCAGCGTGGTCCGCGCGTCTTCGAGCATGAACAGATGGCCGCCGGCCTGGGTGCGCATCTGCAGCGCCGGCTGGATCTGCTGTGCGCGCCGCATGGCCGGCGCCATGAACGGATAGCTCTGCTGGCCCGAGATCACCAGCGCCGGGCAGCGCAGCCTGCGCAGCGCGCGCCAGGGATAGATCGGTGTCGAGAAGATGCTGGCTTCCATCCACGGCGGGCAGTTGAGCACCCGTTCGCCGTTTTCGTCGTGACTGCCGTATTCGCAGAACAGATCGAAGGCCTCGTCGCTCCAGCCGCGATAGATGCCGCGTCCGCGCAGGTGCTGGCGCAGCGCGGCCAGGCTGGGCCAGCGAGTGCGCCGGCGGCGCGCGGTACGCGCCAGCGGCAAGGCGTTGATCGCAGCCAGGCTGCGCGAAATCAGCCACTCGCGATGCGGCAGCAGGATCGGGTCGAGCAGGATCACCGCACTGAACAGTTCCGGGTAGTCGGTGGCCACGCGCAGCGTCAGCGCGCCGCCGTAGCTATGCCCGACGCCGACCAGCTTGCGGCCGCCGGGTTTCTGCTCGGCGATCACCGCGGCAATGCGGTCGACCATCTTCTGCGTGCCGGCAAAACGCGCCGGCACCTCGCTGTCGCCATGGCCTTCGAGGTCCTGCCAGAACAGCCCGTAGTCCGGCACGAAACCGCGCAGCAGCGGCCAGTAAGTGGCGCTGCAGAAGCTGTTGCCGTGGACGAAATGCAGCACGCTGCCGTCATGGTCGCGGCGGCGGCCGCGCACGACGGTCTTGCCGCCGGCCGACGAGGCCCAGGGCTGGGTACAGGCAAGCAGGTCCGGTGCGATGCTCATGGCGTGCGAATCGGGGCCGACAGGATGTGGCGCGCGAGACTAGCAAAAGCCCGCGATGTCCCCATAGAGGAAAAGTTATATGCAAGGACCTTATCGCTTACAGGTCCCCCGGCATGCACATCTTCTTTTAAGGTGATTCGACTCCAGCAAACCGCAGGACCCCGCCATGTCTTCCATCATCTCCACTTTGCCGCCGACGCTCGAAGCCGAGTCTCTGGCGCTGATCGAGCGGCACCTGTCGGCCGGCGAGCCGGCCATCGTCACCAGCAACTTCCGACCGTTCGCGGCGGTGCTGCTCGATCTGGTCTATCGCGTGGCGCCGAAGCTGCCGGTGGTGTGGATGGATTCCGGCTACAACACCGCAGCGACCTATCGCCATGCCGAGGACCTGCGGCAGAAGCTGGGGCTCGACCTGCGCATCTACACGCCGCTGCGCACCCGTGCGCAGCGTGAGGCGCTCGACGGGCCGCCGCCCGGTCCTGAGGATGCGCATTTCGACGCCTTTGTCCGCGAACTCAAGCTGGAGCCGTTCGAGCGTGCGCTGACCGCGCTCAAGCCAGTGGTCTGGTTCACCGGCGTGCGCGCCGAGGACACCGCGCAGCGCGCCAAGATGGACGAGGTGGCGCGCAACGCCGACGGCATCCTCAAGGTGGCGCCGCTGCTGCGCTGGACCTCGCGCGATCTGCACCGCTACCTGCAGCGCCGCGGGCTGCCGAACAACTGGGATTACGTCGATCCGACCAAGCCGGACCCGAAGCAGGAGTGCGGTCTGCATATCGCGCACTGAATGGCGCAGCGATTGGCGCACTGAAAGGGTGCGCGGCTTGCCGGGGCAGGGACTGGCCGGCGTTCAGCGCTGCAGGAACGTCGCGATCTTCTCGGCCGTCAGCGCCGGCGCATCGAAGTGCAGCATGTGCCCGGCGCCGTCGATGCCGGTTTCCTCGCGGCGCGCAAAACAGGCGCGTCGCGCGGCGTGCTGCTCGGCACTGATCGCGGTCCTGCCGAAGGACGCCAGGCCGTCGATGAACAGCGTCGGCGCGCGGATCTGCCGCCAGATCGCCATCGAGTCGGCCAGACGTGCCGGCGTCGGCATGTTGAGCCGGTGGCGCGGGTCGGCAAGCAGACGCACACGGCCGCGGCCATCTTCGGTCCCCCAGCCCCGGGCGACGAACATCGCGCGTGCCTCGTCCAGCTGCGGATGCTGAATGCGGATGCGCTCGGCCAGCGCTGCATAAGAAGCGTAGGTCTTGGCGCGCATGGGCTGGCGCAGCTGCTGCAGCCAGCGGCGATAGCGCGCCGGCATGGCATCGGCCGGCGTCTCCGGCACGAACAGGCTGTCGAGCAGCACCAGCCGGCTGACGCGCTCGGGCCGCAGGCCGGCGTAGAGGCTGGCGATCTGGCCGCCCATGCTGTGCCCCGCCAGCCAGATGGGCGTCTCCGCCGCGTAGTGGTCGACCAGCACCTCCAGATCGGCCACATAGTCGGCAAACCAGTAGCCGTCGGCGGGCCATTGGCTGTGGCCCATGCCGCGCCAGTCCGGCGCGATCACCTGGCAGAACGCCGTCAGCGGCGTTGCCAGGTCGGCGAAGGTGGCCGAGGCATCGAGCAGGCCATGGGCCAGGAACAGGATAGGCCGTCGCGGATCGCCCCAGCGGCGCACGTGGTAGCGCAGGCTGCGGACGCGGATGAAGTCGGAATGGCTGGGCGCGCGGCAGGCGGACACGGGCGGTGCAATGCTCTGGAGGGACCGTGCCAGTATAAGAAGCGTCAGAGGTGGCGCGGCGCCGGTTGCGCAGCTTACGTTAAACGCCTGATGGCAATGGCATCGCTTTTGCCAGAAGATTCGCTGCCCGCGCCGGTCGCTGTCTGTGCCGGCTACACAAGAACCGCAGCACGCAGAACTGCTGAGTCACGCCAGGATCCATGTCGATTCATGCCGCCCTGCATCACCTCACCGAGTACCGCTACGACCGTCGGGTCGGCCTCTCGCCTCAGCTGATTCGTCTACGGCCGGCGCCGCACTCGCGCACGCAGGTCCTCAGCTACTCGCTGAAGATCTCGCCGGAGCCGCACTTCCTGAACTGGCAGCAAGACCCGTTCGGCAACTGGCAGGCCCGCGTGGTGTTTCCGGAGCCGATCGAGCACTTCCGGGTGACGGTCGATCTGGTCGCCAACCTCGCTGTCATCAATCCCTTCGACTTCTTTGTCGAGAAGTATGCGGACGCCTATCCGTTCGAATACGAGGCGGGGCTCAAGGCCGATCTGCTGCCGTACCTGAAGCCGGAACCGGCCGGGCCGCTGCTGCAGGCGCTGCTCGATGCGGTGCCCAAGACCGCCGAGCGCAGCGTCGACTTCATCGTCAATCTCAACCGCGAGCTGCAGCAGCGCATCGGCTACCTGATCCGCATGGAGCCCGGCGTGCAGACGCCCGAGCAGACACTGGAGAAGGCCTCCGGCTCCTGCCGCGACTCGGCCTGGCTGCTGGTGCAGATGTTCCGCCATCTGGGCCTGGCGGCGCGCTTCGTGTCCGGCTACCTCGTCCAGCTCAAGCCGGACGTCAAGTCGCTGGACGGCCCGAGCGGCACCGATGTCGACTTCACCGATCTGCACGCCTGGACCGAGGTCTACATTCCCGGCGCCGGCTGGCTCGGTCTGGACCCGACCTCCGGACTGTTCGCCGGCGAAGGCCATATTCCCCTGTCGGCGACGCCGGAGCCCTCGTCGGCGGCGCCGATCACCGGCCTGATCGACGAGTGCGAGGTCGAGTTCGGCCACGAGATGAGCGTGACGCGCATCTTCGAGACGCCGCGCGTCACCAAGCCGTACAGCGACGAACAATGGGAGACGATCGACAGCCTCGGCGAGGCGGTCGACCATCGCCTGCGCGTCGACGACGTGCGCCTGACCATGGGCGGCGAGCCGACTTTCGTCGCTGTCGACGACCCGCAGGGCGAGGAGTGGAACACCGCTGCGGTCGGCCCGACCAAGACCAATCGCGCGCTGGACCTGATGCTGCGGCTGCGTGAGCAGTACGCCCCGCAGGGCCTGCTGACCTACGGCCAGGGCAAGTGGTATCCGGGCGAGTCGCTGCCGCGCTGGGTCTACACGCTGTACTGGCGCCGCGACGGCCAGCCGCTGTGGCGCGCGCCGATCGTCAAGGGCAACGTTGCCAAGCCGCCGAGCCTGCAGGACGCCAATCGCTTCATGCTGGGGCTGGCCGAGCGCCTGGAAGTCGACCCGCGCAACGCGCTGGAGGCCTACGAGGATTCGCTGCATTACCTGGTCCGCGAGCGCAAGCTGCCGATCAACCTCGATCCGACCGACAGCCGCCTCAAGGATCCCGAGGAGCGTGCCCGGCTGCTGCAGGTGTTCGAACGCGGCCTGGGCACGCCGCGCGGCTACGTGCTGCCGGTGCAGCGCTGGCAGGCGGCGGCGCGCTGGATGAGCGAGCGCTGGCTGCTGCGCACCGGCAAGCTGTTCCTGATGCCGGGCGACTCGCCGATCGGCCTGCGTCTGCCGCTGGAATCCTTGCCGCACGCGCCGGGCGCGCCGGTGCCGTACAGCTATCCGGCCGACCCCTTGTCATTGCCGGCGACGCTGCCGGCGGCCGATCCGCGACGCCAGCCGTTCCTGCAGTTGCAGGGCCACGAGCGCGAAGCCGAACAGCGCCGCGCCGGCGGCCAGACCTGGCGTCCCGAGCAGCCGCCGCGGCGGACCGGCGGCACCTTTCTGACCGGCACCAATGTTCGCACCGCGGTTTCGGTCGAGCCGCGCGAGGGCTGGATCAACGTCTTCCTGCCGCCGGTCGGCCGCACCGAGGACTTCATCGACCTGGTCGCAGCGATCGAGGACGTCGCCGCCGAAACCGGGCTTCCGGTGCGCATCGAGGGCTATGCACCGCCGCCGGACCCGCGGCTGGAAGTGCTGAAGATCACTCCGGACCCCGGCGTCATCGAGGTCAACATCCAGCCGGCACGCTCCTGGCACGAGCTGCGCGACAACACCGTGACGCTGTACGAGCAGGCGTTCCAGTCGCGGCTGTCGACCGAGAAATTCCTGATCGACGGCCGCGCTGTCGGCACCGGCGGCGGCAACCACGTGGTGGTCGGCGGCGCGACGACCGCGGATTCGCCGTTCCTGCGCCGGCCGGATGTGCTCGGCAGCATGCTGCGCTACTGGCAGAACCACCCCTCGCTGTCGTATCTGTTCTCCGGGCTGTTCATTGGCCCGACCTCGCAGCATCCGCGTGTCGACGAGGCCCGCGACTCGCAGCTGTACGAGCTGGAGATCGCCCTCGGCCAGCTGCCGCAGAAGGGTTGGGAGGTGCCGCTATGGACCGTCGATCGCACCTTGCGCAACCTGCTGGTCGATCTGACCGGCAATACCCACCGCTCCGAGTTCTGCATCGACAAGCTGTATTCGCCGGACGGGCCGACCGGGCGCCTGGGTCTGGTCGAGCTGCGTGGTTTCGAGATGCCGCCGCATGCGCGGATGAGCCTGGTCCAGCAGCTGCTGGTGCGTGCGCTGATCAGCTGGTTCTGGCGCGAGCCCTACACCCAGCCGCTGGTGCGCTGGGGCACGCAGTTGCAGGATCGCTGGATGTTGCCGCATGACAACTGGCGCGATCTGGGCGAAGTGGTCGCCGATCTGCGGCGCGGCGGATTTGCCTTCGAGCACGACTGGTTTGCGCCGCATTTCGAGTTCCGCTTCCCGCGCCACGGCGTGATCCGCTACGAGGACATCGAGCTGGAGCTGCGCCATGCGCTGGAGCCCTGGCCGGTGCTCGGCGAGGAACCCGGCGCCGGCGGCACCACGCGCTTCGTCGATTCCTCGCTGGAGCGCCTGCAGGTCAAGGTCAAGAATCTGGTGCCGGGCCGGCATCTGGTCACCTGCAACGGCCGCCAGATGCCCCTGCGTGCGACCGGCATCTACGGCGAACAGGTTGCCGGCGTGCGCTATCGGGCCTGGCAGCCCTATGCCTGCCTGCATCCAACGATCGGCGTGCATACGCCGCTGGTGTTCGACCTCTACGATCGCTGGAGCGGCCGTTCGCTGGCAGGCTGCACGTATCACGTCGCGCATCCGGCGGGGCGCAACTACGACAGCTTTCCGGTCAACGCCTTCGAGGCCGAGGCACGGCGCATCGCCCGCTTCGAGGCGATCGGCCATACGCCGGGATTCCTGCGCGTGCGCGAAGAAACGCCGAACCCGGAATTCCCGTGCACGCTCGACCTGCGCCGGATCTGAGGCCGGTGCGCAATCGCCTTTCAGCCGGCGGCGAGCGCGGCGTCCAGCAGCGGCAGGCGGTCGTTGCCCCAGAACATCGCCTCGCCGACGAAGAAGGTCGGCGCGCCGAAGGCGCCGCGGCTGAGCGCCTCGTCGGTGTTGCGCTTGAGTGCGTCCTTGGCCTGCGGCGTCTGCGCGGCGGTCTGCAGCGCCTCGGCGTTCCAGCCGAGGCCGGCGATGATGCCGCGCAGGACTTCGGGCTGGCTGATGTCCTCGCCGCGGCCCCAGTAGGCGCCCAGCGTCGCCTTGGCCCAGGGGCCGACGTCGGCGTCCGGCAGCGCGCAGCCGATCCGCTGCACCAGCAGGGTCGAGGCCGGAAAGTGCTGCGGCGGCGTCAGCGGCACGCCGTAGTGGCGGGCCCAGCGGGCGAGATCGTCGAACATGTAACGGCGCTTGGCCGGATTGGCCAGCGGTGGCTGGTTGGCGCTGCCTTCCAGCACCTTGCCGAGCAGGCAGGGGCGCCAGACCAGCTCGGCCTGACGGCGCTGCGCGATGGCCTCGATCTGGGTCGCTGCCAGATAGGTATAGGGGCTGACGGCATCCCAGAAGAATTCGATGCGGGCGCCATGCATAGTGGGTCCTCGGCGGGCTGTCCGGAGCGGATCGAGAGCAGTCTGTCACGGCCGCTTTGCGCGGCACAAGAAATGCATAGAGCAGGCGCTGGCGTGACGCGACCGGCGTCGCTGCCTACACTGTCGCCCCTTTGACCCGGCCACCGGCCGCCCAGGAACCGAGCGTTTCATGACGTATTGCGTCGCCATCAGAGTCAACGAAGGCCTGGTTTTCGCAGCTGATACGCGTACCAGCGCCGGCGTCGACGACGTCCGCACCTACAACAAGATGCACGTCTTCCAGTTCGACGGCGAGCGCAGCTTTGTGCTGCTGTCCGCCGGCAACCTGGCGACGACGCAGGCCGTGGTGGCGCAAATCCGTCGCGATCTGGAAGCGCCGGTGGTGCCGATGAGCCTGCGCCTGGCGCGGCACATGTACGACGCTGCCGAGTACGTCGGTGCGATTTCCGTCAATGCGCAGAAGCAGGTGGCCAGCCACGCGCAGTACAGCACGGCGGACCTGCGCAGCACCTTCATCCTCGGCGGTCAGATCGAGGGCGAGGAACCGGCGATCTACATGATCTACGCCGAGGGCAACTGCATCACCTCGTCGCCGGAGACGCCGTTTCTGCAGATCGGCGAGAGCAAGTACGGCAAGCCGATCCTGGACCGCGTGATCCGGCCGGAAGTAACGCTGGAGGACGCGGCGCGCTGCGCGCTGGTGTCGATCGACTCGACGATGCGCAGCAACATCTCGGTAGGTCCGCCGATCGATCTGGCGATCATGCCCAAGAGCGCGCTGAAGATTACCCACAAGCTGCGCTTCGACCTCGACACGCCGCTATTCGCCGAAATCCGCGAGTCCTGGGGCCAGCATCTGGTCGCCTCGTTCCGCAATCTGCCGAAGTTCGAATGGGAGACGCCGGACGGGCAGGGCAGCTTGCTGGAGAAGCAGGCGAAGCCGGGCTGAAGCGACGCCGCCGCAAGCCGCGCGACTGCGGCTCATGGCGCAAAAAAGGCGGGCGTTCGCGACAGCGGGCGCCCGCCTTTTTCGTTGTGCGGTCGCGCGATCAGCCGAACGCGGCCTGGCGCTGGCTGCTCATGCCGGAATCCTGCTGGAAGTAGCTGCGGGCCAGCGCCGCGTGGACGGCGCCGATGCCGATCTGGATCTCGTCCAGCCATTCGTGCAGGCCGCGCTCAAGCAGCTTCTCGAAGTTGGCGTCCTGGATCAGCGCGCGGATGCGGTCGAGGCTGCGTTCGCTGGCGCGGTTGTGCGGCAGCCGCGGCAGCATGGCGCTCAGGGTGTTCAGGCAATACATCAGCGAGCGCGGGAAATCGCGGTTCTGCAGCAGGAAGCGCAGCACCGCCGGACCGCTGACGCGGATGCGCTCGTGGCGGCGGTAAGCCTGATAGGCCATCAGCGAGCGCAGCACGCTCATCCACTGGATGTGCTGGAAGGGCTGCAGCTCGTCACCGGAGCGCGACTGGATCAGGTCGACGGTGCGCACGTCGATGATGCGCGAGGTCATGTCGGCCTGTTCCAGATGCAGGCCGATCTGCAGGAAGTGGTAGCCGACGTCGTGCGTCATGGTCGCGCCGAGCATGCCGCGCAACAGCAGGATGCCGTCGATGACGCGGTCCAGGCCTTCCTGGCGGAACATGCGAGGCAGGTGCCGCTCGCCTTTCTCCTGCAGGAACAGGTGCAGGGCATTGATCTGCTCCCAGGCGTCGCGCGGCGTCGAGTCGCGTGCGGTGCGCAGGATCTCGCGGGCGGCGCCGACTGAAGCGGCGATGGAGCTGGGATTCTCGGTGTCGAGCAGCAGGAAGCGCATGACCTCGGCTTCGCCGATTTCGCTGTGGTGTTCGCGGTAGGCCTCATCGGCGCCGAGGATCGATACCAGCGGCGCCCAGCCGAGCGCGACGCCGCGCGGCAGGTCCAGCAGCAGATGGGAATGCACGCTGATCAGTCGTGCGGTGTTTTCGGCGCGGGCCAGATAGCGGCCCAGCCAGTAGAGATTGTCGGCGACACGGGACAGCATCAGTGTTTCTCCTCGTGGCGGCGCTGCAGGCTCATGCAGCGCCTTCCAGGTCGACGATCCAGGTGTCCTTGGCGCCGCCGCCCTGCGAGCTGTTGACGACCAGCGAGCCCTTGACCATCGCCACGCGCGTCAGGCCACCGGTGGTGACGTAGGTGCTGTCGCCGCGCGACAGGATGAACGGCCGCAGATCCAGGTGGCGTGGCTCGATGCCGCCGTCGGTCAGGGTCGGGGCGGTCGACAGCGACAGGGTCGGCTGCGCCATGTAGTTGCGCGGATCGGCCTTGATCAGCGCGCGGAATTTCTCGATTTCCTTCTTGCTCGCCCGCGGCCCGATCAGCATGCCGTAGCCGCCGGATTCGTTGGCGGGCTTGACCACCAGCTGGTCGAGGTGTTCGAGCACATAGCGGCGGTCATCTTCCAGCATGCACAGGTAACTGGGCACATTGGGCAGGATCGCTTCCTCGCCGAGGTAGTACTGGATCATCTTCGGCACGAAAGCGTAGACCACCTTGTCGTCGGCGACGCCGGCGCCCGGCGCGTTGACCAGCGCCACCTTGCCCGACAGCCAGGCGCGCATCAGCCCTGGCACGCCGAGGATCGAGTCCGGGCGGAACGCCTCCGGATCGAGGAACAGATCGTCGATGCGCCGGTAGATGACGTCGACGCGCTTGGGCCCGTAGACGGTGCGCATGTAGACGCAGTGGTCGTCGCCGACGAACAGGTCCGGGCCTTCGACCAGTTCGATGCCCATCTGCTGGGCCAGCCAGGCATGCTCGAAGTAGGCGGAGTTGTAGATTCCGGGCGTCAGCAGCGCGATCGACGGCATGTCGCCGGGGCGCGGCGACATCGCCGCCAGCATGTCGTAGAGCTGCGCCGGATAGCCGTCGACCGGCAGGATCGCGCCGGTGCCGAACAGCTCCGGGAACACGCGCTTGGTGACCTGGCGGTTCTCGACCATGTAGCTGACGCCGCTGGGCACGCGCAGGTTGTCCTCCAGCACATACAGCGTGCCGTCGACGTCGCGGACCAGATCGCTGCCGCAGATATGCGCCCAGACGCCGCCGCGCGGCCGCATGCCGACGCACTGCGGGCGGAAGTTGACCGACTCTTCGAGCAGATCCGCCGGAAAGACCTTGTCGCGGATGATCTTCTGCGCGCCGTAGATGTCCTGGATGAACATGTTCAGCGCCTGCGCACGCTGCTTGAGGCCGGCCTCGGTGCGCTGCCACTCGGACTTCGGCAACGTGCGCGGAATGATGTCGAATGGCCAGGACCGGTCGACGTTGCGGCCTTCCGAATAGACGGTGAAGGTGATGCCCATCACCTTGATGGCCAACTCGGCGGCGAGGCGCCGGTCGGCGAGTTCGGCGGTGCTCAGGCCGCCCAGGTAATCGACGAGATGCTGCGCCGCCGGCCGCGCGTGGCCGGGCGAGACAAACAGTTCGTCGTGAAATCCGTTACAGCGGTACTGGCTCCAGTCGATCGCCATGCCGGCCGTTTCTCTTATCGTTGGTACGTCTCTTGTGGACGCCGCCGAGGCGTGCTCCGGGCTTCCGGAACGCCAGTGCAGCATGCGCATCCTTACTACCCGTTGAAGCAAAACGCAGGCCAGCTCCATGCCTGCAGGCTGGGCGTGCCGGCACCGATCCACAGGCTGACGGTGTCGCGGCGCCCGAACTGTGTAGAATTTCACGAATTCGTTTGCTCTCTCATGACGCCAAATAAAGCGCTGGAATTCAAGGGGCGGATGCTGTCGTTGACACGCGTGCGCGTGCTCGACGCCGATCCGGCCGCCATCAACGCGCAGCTGCGCGATTTCGCCCGGCAGATGCCGCAGGCGGTGATCGGCATGCCGGTGCTGCTGGAGTCCGACCTCGCCTTCGCGATCGAGCCGGTCTTCGACGCGCTGCGCCAGGTCGGCATGCAGCCGCTGGGCGTGGTCGAGGGACCGCTGGCGGCGGCGGCCCGCGCCGCTGGCATCCCGGTGTTGCCGGTCGAGGCACCGGGCCGCGCACGGCCGCTGCCGGAAGCCGCCGCCGCGCCGCCGCCGGCTGCCGCGCCGGCGCCCGTGGCCGCCACGCCTGCTGCGCCGCGCCGCAGCCGGGTGATCGCCGAGCCCGTGCGGTCCGGACAACAGGTTTACGTGCCGGACGGCGATCTGGTGGTGCTGGCGACGGTCAGTCCCGGCGCCGAGGTGGTGGCCGACGGCTGCGTCCACATTTACGGTGCGCTACGCGGTCGGGCGATCGCCGGCGCACGCGGCGACACCGCGGCGCGTGTGTTCTGCCGCAAGTTCGAGGCCGAGCTGGTGGCGGTGGCCGGTGTCTACGCAGTGGCCGAGCAGATGCAGGGCGGCCTGCGCGGCCAGGCGGCGCAAGCCTGGCTGGCCGATGGCAAACTGAAGATCGAACGCTTGGAAGGCTGACGCGAGGGGCCGGGCGATCGAAATCGAGCAGGCGAGGCAAGGCGTTCTGAGCCCTGGATGGCCAAAACGGCGAAGCCGCAGCCGCCCGTGTTTCTGTCGTGGGGGCTTTGCGGCGTCAGCCGCTTACAAAACATCTCAAAGGGTGAACCGTGGCAAAAATCGTCGTAGTGACCTCCGGTAAAGGCGGCGTCGGCAAGACGACCACCAGTGCATCGTTCTCAACGGGCCTGGCGATGCGCGGTTACAAGACCGTGGTCATCGATTTCGACGTCGGCCTGCGCAACCTGGATCTGATCATGGGTTGCGAGCGGCGTGTGGTTTTCGACTTCGTGAACGTCATCCATGGAGAAGCCAATCTCCGCCAGGCGCTGATCAAGGACAAGACCTACGAGAATCTCTACATCCTGGCGGCCAGCCAGACGCGCGACAAAGACGCGTTGAGCGAGGAGGGCGTCGAGCGCGTCCTCACCGAACTGGCCAAGGATTTCGACTACATCGTCTGCGACTCGCCGGCCGGCATCGAGCGTGGCGCCCATCTGGCGATGTACTTCGCCGACGAGGCGCTGGTCGTCACCAATCCGGAAGTCTCCAGTGTGCGCGATTCCGATCGCGTGCTGGGCCTGTTGTCGAGCAAGACCAAGAGGGTCGAAAGCGGCAACGGCCGTGTCAAGGAGCACCTGGTGCTGACGCGCTACAACCCGGCGCGGGTCGCCAAGGGCGAGATGCTGTCGATCGAGGACGTCAAGGAGATCCTGGCGATTCCGCTGCTTGGCGTGATTCCCGAATCGCCGTCGGTGCTCACTTCGTCGAACGCCGGCGCACCGGTGATCGCCAACAAGGAGGCCGATGCCGGCCGCGCCTACGAGGACGTGGTGGCGCGCTTCCTCGGCGAGGAACGCGAACATCGCTTCATCACGGCTGAGAAGAAGGGTTTGCTCGGCCGTCTGTTCGGAGGCTAAGCCATGGCATTGGACTGGCTGAAGTTTTTTCGTAACGAGCCGAAGAACACGGCATCACTGGCCAAGGAGCGCTTGAAGGTCGTCGTCGCGCACCAGCGGGAAGGTCGCGCCGGCACCGGGCCGGTATATCTGCCGAAACTGCGCGAAGAGCTGCTGATGGTCGTGCGCAAGTACGTCCAGGTTCCAGACAACGCGGTGCACGTCAACGTGCAGCGCGAGGATGGCCTGGAAGTGCTGGAAATGAACATCACGCTGCCCGACGCCAGCTGATCGGCCGCCAGCCCGGGCTCGCTACACAAGCGCTGCCAACAGCGCTGGCCGCCGACATGCGGCCGGATACTCGTGCGCGGGCAGGGGTTTTTCCCTAAACTGCGCGGCCCTGCTGTCTGGACTTTGCTGGAGATTGTAGTTGCCATGGTTGCTCTTGCCACCGAAACCGTACTGACGGTTCGTCACTGGAACGACACACTGTTCAGCTTCACCTGCACGCGCGACACCTCGTTACGCTTTCGCAATGGCCAGTTCGTGATGATCGGTCTGCAGGTCAACGGCAAGCCGCTGATGCGTGCGTACAGCATCGCCAGCACGAACTACGACGACACTCTCGAGTTCTTCAGCATCAAGGTCGAGAACGGCCCGCTGACCTCGCGCCTGCAGCATCTGAAGGTCGGCGATGAGCTGATCGTCAGCCGCAAGCCGACCGGCACGCTGGTGCTGGACGATCTCAAGCCGGGCAAGAATCTCTATCTGCTTGGTACCGGCACGGGCCTGGCGCCGTTCATGTCGCTGATCCGCGATCCGGAAACCTACGAGCGCTTCGAGAAGGTCGTGCTGGTGCACGGCGTACGCAAGGTCAACGATCTGGCCTATTACGACTACATCAGCACCGAATTGCCGCAAGACGAGGTGCTGGGCGAAATGGTTCGCGAGCAGCTGATCTACTACCCGACGGTGACGCGCGAGCCGTTCCGTAATCAGGGCCGCCTGACCGATCTGTTCGAGAACGGCAAGTTGTGCGAGGACATCGGTCTGCCGCAGCTGAACCCGGAAACCGATCGCGTGATGATGTGCGGCAGCCCGACCATGCTGACCGACACCTGCGCGATCCTCGACAAGCGCGGGTTCCAGATCTCGCCGCATATCGGTACGCCGGGCGATTACGTCATCGAGCGCGCCTTCGTCGAGAAATAAGCCCCGCGAGGTGCAAAAAAGCCCCGGCGTTGCCGGGGCTTTTTCGTTGCTGGGGCTACTTGCTCCGCAACTCCTTGCGCAGCACCTTGCCGACATTGCTCTTCGGCAGTTCCTTGATGAAGACGATGTGCCGCGGCTGCTTGTAGCCAGTGAGGTTCTGCTGACAGTACTCGCGCAGCTGGTGCTCGCTCAGCTGCGGGTCCTTGCGGACCACAAAAAGCTTCACCGCTTCGCCGGACCTTTCGTCCGGGACACCGACGCAGGCGCATTCGAGGACGCCTGGATGCAGTGCCACGACATTCTCGATCTCGTTCGGGTAGACGTTGAAGCCCGAGACCAGAATCATGTCCTTCTTGCGGTCGACGATACGCAGGTAGCCCTGCGCTTCGAGCACGACCATGTCACCGGTGCGCAGCAGGCCGTCGCTGGTGAAGACCCTGGCGGTTTCCTCCGGTTTCTGCCAGTAGCCCTGCATGACCTGCGGGCCGCGTACGCACAGTTCGCCGGGGCTGCCGGACGCGACATCGCGGTTGTCGTCGTCGCGCAGCGCCACGTCGGTGGACGGCAAGGGCAGGCCG
The DNA here is from genome assembly GCA_946478985.1 of uncultured Solimonas sp. The sequence continues at coordinate 7,546 of CAMLDZ010000032.1, read as the reverse complement.
ATGGTGCCGTTCCAAGGCGAGCCCGTGACCGAAAAGCTGACCACCGGCGAGCATTCGGTCAGGCCATAGCCTTCGGTCAGGGGGCAGCCGGTGGTGCGCTGCCAGCGCTCGGCGACCGCCTGCTGGACCGCGGTGCCGCCGCCCACCGACAGCTTGAGCGTGGAGAAGTCCAGCTCGGCAAAACCCGGCGTATGCAGCAGGCCATTGAACAGCGTGTTGACGCCGGTAATCGCGGTAAAGCCGCTGCCACGCAGCGTGGTGACGAAGCCCGGCATGTCGCGCGGGTTGGTGATCAGCAGGTTGCGGCCGCCATGCTTCAGAAAAAGCAGGGCGTTCACTGTCAGCGCAAAGATGTGATACAGCGGCAGTGCGGTGACGATCACCTCGGCGCCGTCCGTGAGCTTCGGGCCCATCCAGGCGCTGATCTGCTGCAGGTTGGCGACGGCGTTGCCATGCGTCAGCACGGCGCCCTTGGCCATGCCGGTGGTGCCGCCGGTGTACTGCAGGAAGGCGATGTCGTCATGCCCCAAAGCGACGCGCGCCGGCGCGCGGTTGCGGCCTCGGCGCAACGCCTGACGCAGCGGCACGCTGCCGGCGATCTTCCAGGCTGGCACCATCTTGCGGACGTGCTTGACCACGAAATTGGTCAGCCAGCGCGCCGGCGCGGCCGCCAGATCGCCGATCTGCGTGCTGATCACCATGCGCACAGCGGTCTTGCCGATCACCTGCTGCAGCGTCGCGCAGAAATTTTCGACGACCACGATCGCGACTGCGCCGCTGTCGCGCAACTGGTGTTCCAGCTCGCGCGGCGTGTAAAGCGGGTTGACGTTGACGACGACCAGGCCGGCGCGCAGCACGCCGAACAGCGCCAGCGGGTACTGCAGCAGATTCGGCATCATCAGCGCGACGCGGTCGCCGCGCTGCAGGCCGGCGAGCTGCAGATAGGCGGCGAAGTCGCGGCTCAGGCGGTCGAGATCGGTGAAGCGCAGCGTCGTGCCCATGCACTCGTAGGCGATCTGCTCGCCGTAGCGCGCGCAACTTTGTTCCAGTACGTCCACCAGGGAGGCATAGGCCTGAAGATCCACCGTGCGTGGCATGCCGGGCGGATAAGCGGAAAACCATGGGCGATCCGCCGGTGTAGCGGGGCTTTCCATCACTTCTCCTGGATCTTGTCGTTGTCGCCCTGGGTGGTGCCGGACTTGCCGAGCAGCCAGTCGCGGACGCTGAGCCCGCGGTGACGGGCCTCGAAATCGGCTTCGGCCTGTTCCAGCAGCCCGCGCGCCTCGCGCGCCAGTGTCAGCCGTGTCGCCGGAATACCGCCGCCGCCAGTGCGGGCCAGCTGCCAGAGCCTCGCCAGCGGAATCGATTCGAGGTCGACAGCCGGCATCAGCAGCGTGCGGCTGCGGCCGGATTCAGTCAGCAGCCCGTGGAACAGCAACTGCTCGACCATGCGCTGCACATGTTCCGGCTCGGCGCCGAGGGCAAGGCTCAGCTCTTCCTCGGTATAGCCCTGCTCGCCGCGCACGAAGCGCTGGCCGCACAGCGCCATGATCATCAGCGCCAGATACTCCATCTCGCGGCCGCCGAGCAGGGTCGGCGCGCGCTGCGGTTTCAGGTGTTCCGGGTGCTGCACGTAAAACGCCAGCTGGCAGCCGATCAGCAGGATCATCCAGCCGACGTAGATCCAGATCAGCAGGAAGATCAGGATCGCGAAGCTGGAGTAGATCGCGTTGTAGTTGGTGGCGCCGGCGACGAACGAGGCGAACGCCAGACTGCCGCTCTGCCACAGCAGGCCGGCGACCACGCCGCCCAGCGCCGCCGCGCGGGGTCTGACCCGCGTATTCGGCACGAAGGCGTAGACGAAGGTGAACAGGCCGACGATCAGCAGATAGGGAATCAGCTTGCCGAGCAGGTAGACCAGGTAGCCGAACGGTTCGATCCGCGCCAGGCCGGAAACCAGTGCCGAGCTCATCACGCTGGCGGTGATGCCGATCGCCGTGAAGATCAGTACCGGGCCTATCGTCAGCACCGCGAAGTACTCGCCGAGCTTCTGCGACAGCGGACGCGGCCGCTCGACGCGCCAGACATAGTTGAAGCTGCTCTCGACCTTCTGGATCAGCGACAGGGCCGACCAGAACAGCAGCGCCACGCCCAGCGAGCCGAGCACGCCGACCTGGATCTTCTCGATGAAGCCGACCACATTGCTGGCCAGTTCCTCGGCCTGGGCGCCGAGCGGGGCAAGGAACTCGAGCAGGAAGGGCCTGAGCGCATTGTGCGCACCCAGCGCCTTGAGCACCGAGAACGCCAGCGCCAGCAAAGGCACGATCGACAGCAGCGTGGTGTAGACCAGGCTCATCGCGCGCATCGTCAGCTGACCGTCGATGAGGTCGCGGGCGATCACGAAAACATAGCGGCCGAGCTGCTCGAAGCGGCGCGGCGGCTGATTCGGATCATGGTTCCACAAGCGTGCGCGCAGGCGCTGCAGATAGCGTTCCATCGGTCGAGGATAACAACCGGCCCTTGCTCATGTCCTCGGCGATCCGGGCGCCGCGACGGCGACCGTTGGTCGGCTGGCGCGCCGGCGCGCGTTGACATCAAACGCTCAGTTGCTATGCTGTGCCGCAGCATTGTTGCATCGCAACAAGCTCCCGATAAGCCCGAATTCTTCGAGTCGACGACCCAAACAGGAGTGCCGCATGAGTGTTGAAACGATCATCAGCGATGTGAAAACCAAGGCCGATCTCGTCGTCTCGCGCGGCCAGGAAGTCCTGGAAGTCAGCGTCGAGACGCTGAAGGCTGCCAACAGCATCGTCATCGAAGGCGTGCAGGAACTGGTCGACACCAACGTCGCCGCCGGCAAGGAACTCGCCTCGCTCGTGCAGACCAGCTACAGCAAGGCGGTCGCCGATGGCCTCAAGGCCGTCGCCGCCAATCCGGTCGCCTACGTGCCGGAAGGCAAGGCCACCGTGGTCAGCGCGTACAACGATTCGCTCAAGGTCGTCACCAAGACCGGCGATGAACTGGCCAAGACGCTGAAGGGTGGTGTCGATACGATCTCGGCGAAGATCCAGGGGCAGAAGACCAAGGTCGCCAAGGCCGCCAAGAAGGCCGCCAAGAAGACCACCGCCAAGGCCAAGAAGGCGGTCAAGGTTGCCAAGAAGAAGGCCGAGGTCGCAGTCGAAGCCTAAGTCACGCGGGCAGGACAGCGGCCGGCTCCGCTTGCGGAGCCAGCCAGAGAGGGGCGGGTTGATCCCGCCCTTTTTGTTTGCGCGTCAAACGGCGCACTCAGTCCTGCGCAGGTTCCACTTCTGCGCTCGCAGCGACCTTCTTGGCGGGGCGCGCTTTGCGGCTGCGCTTGCGCGGCGCCGCTGCGCTCTTGCGACGCGCCTTGCCGGTCGGGCCGCGGGCCGCCGCAGGGGTTTCGTCGGTGTCTAGGCGGAAGCGTCCGGCCAGCTTCTTCCACGCCGGATTGCGACGCAGCACGTCGATGTTGTTGCGGACGAACTGCTGCGCGTCGAAATCGCCGGCCGCGCCGATCTTGTCGCGCAGGAAGGCGATCACATCCTCCTGCAGGCCCGAGACATCGGGCAGGCCGAGAAAACGGCGCAGCTCCTCGGGGCGGAGGTCGATCTCGATCTTGATCTGCATGAGCGGCTTGCTCCCGATGCGGGTGAGTGAGGGCCGTCAATGGGCGCCGGCGGCGACCACGAACAAGCCCACCGTGCAGGCCATGGCGCCGAACCAGACCAGCGAGCGCAGCGTGGCCTGGTCGACGATATAGCAGATGCCGAACAGCAGGCGCAGCACCAGGTAGGCGATCGCCAGCAGATCGGCCGTCGGATTGGGTCCGGCGACGACGTGGGCGATGATCGCCGCCGCCGCGAACGGCGGAAAGCCTTCGAAGGTGTTGAGCTGCGCCCAGTGCGCGCGCTTGCGCCAGCCGCTGCACTGCTCCAGGTATTCGCGCGGCCGGGCGTTGTCGAAGCGCCGGCTGCTCTTGGCGACGATCGTGAACAGGAACGGCTGCAAGCTCGCAACCAGTACGCACCACAGCGCAATCGTCATCTTGGTGACTCCCCCTGGCTCGTTGTGCGGCGAGCATAACAGCCCGGTCACCGCCGGCGACTTGGCAGCCGCGCTCAAGCGCGATGGCTGAGCCAGAAGGCGGCCACCCCGTTCATCATCATCTCGACCGCGATCGTCACCAGCAGCAGGCCCATCAGGCGCTCGACCGCGGTGAGGCCGCGCTCACCGAGCAGGCGGCGCAGCCGCACCGCGCTGAGCATGATCGGCAGGCAGGCGCCCCAGGCCAGCAGTACCGCTGCGATCCATTCCAGCCAGCGCGCCGGCTCGCGGCTCATCATCAGCAGCACGGTCGCCAGCGCCGAGGGGCCCGCCACATAGGGAATCGCCAGCGGCACCAGGAAGGGCTCGGCGTTCGGCGCCTCGTCGCCATGACGCTCGGCCACCGGAAAGACCATGCGCAGCGCGATCAGCATCAGGATCACGCCGCCGGCCACCGTCAGCGCCGGTTGCGAAAGGCCGAGCAGACGCAGCAGGTGGCCGCCGGCGAGCAGGAAGATCAGCAGCGTCGCCAGCGCAAAGCTCATCTCGCGCAGGATCACCGGCCGCAGCCGCGCGGCGGGCACACGCCTGAGCGCCGTCAGGAACAGCGGCACATTGCCCAGCGGGTCCATCACCAGGAACAGCAGGACGGCGGCGGAGGCGATGCTCATGCGCGCCGCGGCGGTCTCATTCGCCGGTCAGCAGCCGCTGCGCCTCGCGATACTTGGCGGCGGTCTTGGCGATGATCTCTTCCGGCAGCGTCGGGCCGGGCGCCTTCTTGTCCCAGTCCAGGGTTTCCAGGTAGTCGCGCACGAACTGCTTGTCGAAGCTCGGCGGGCTGATGCCGGGGCGGTAGGTCTCGGCCGGCCAGAAGCGCGAGGAGTCCGGCGTCAGCGCCTCGTCGATCAGGTGCAGGCGGCCGTCGTCGTCGACGCCGAACTCGAACTTGGTGTCGGCGATGATGATGCCGCGCGTCGCCGCGTACTCGGCGGCCTCGCGGTACAGCGCCAGCGTGGTGTCGCGGACCTGCGCGGCCAGCGACGCACCGATGCGGCGCTCGACCTCGGCATAGGAGATGTTCTCGTCGTGCTGGCCGACCGGCGCCTTGTCGGCCGGCGTGAAGATCGGCTCCGGCAGGCGGTCGGCCAGCTGCAGCCCGGCCGGCAGCGCGATGCCGCAGACAGCGCCGGTCTTCTTGTAATCCTTCCAGCCGCTGCCGATCAGATGGCCGCGCACCACGGCTTCGATCGGCAGCGCCTTGAGCTTGCGGGCGACCACGCTGCGGCCGGCGATCTGGCGGATCTCGTCGGCGTTGAGGTACTGCGCCAGATCGACGTCCGGCGCCAGATGGTTGGGCACCAGATGCGTGAAGCGCGCCATCCAGAAATTGCTGACGGCGGTGAGCACCGCGCCCTTGCCCGGGATCGGTTGCGGCAGGATCACGTCGAAGGCCGACAGCCGGTCGGTGGTGACGATCAGCAGGTGCGAATCACCCAGCGCGTAGATGTCGCGGACCTTGCCCTGATGGAGGCGCGGGACGCTGCTGAGGTTCGATTCGTACAGGGAGAGCATGGGCGTTACGGCAGGGCAGGGGAACAGGTGCGCATTGTGCGCAAAGCGCATGGGCGCAGGCAAAGCGGTGCGTCTGCGCTCATTTGAAGGCCTGCAGCGTCAGCTCCAGGTAGAAGAAGTCGCTGTCCGGCGCCGGGCCGGTGTTTTCGGCGAAGCGGCCGGGAAAAAAGTGCGCATAGCCGCTGATCAGCTCGACGCGGGGATCGGGCCGCCAGCGCAGGCGGGCGTCGATCTCCTCGCCGATGAAGCGGCCGCTGCTGCCGCTGCTGTCGCGGCGGCCGGCGTTGGACCAGGCGTCGTGCGCGGATGCCAGCCAGAACGCGCCGTAGCCGGCTTCGAGCTGCACGGCGGCGCTGGGCTTGAGCTCGAGATGCGCCTTCGGCGTCAGGATGTTTTCCCAGATCTGGTAATCGCTGGCCGACCAGGGGCGGGCGAAGCCGAACAGGCGGTTGAAGCGATGGCTGTCGCCGTCGTCGGGGTCGTCGTCGCCGCTGGCGTAGCCGATGGAGACGCTGGTGCGCGGCTTCCAGGTCTGCGCAAAGGTATAGCCGAGCTCGGCGGTGCCGGCCCAGGCCTGGTGATCGAGCGCGCCGTTGTGACCGGTCTGCGCGGCCAGGTCGACGTCGTAATCGAAGCCGGACTTAAACACCGCGAAGCCGCGCAGGCCCCAGGTATAGATCTCGCGGCCGCCGGGCCGGCCGCTGCGCGAGTCTTCGTCGAGCAACAGGGCGTATGGCTGCAGCACGGCGATCTGCGACCAGCCATTCCATTGGCCGATGGCGCCGTAGAACCAGCGGCCCTGGTCGGCGCGGTCGGCCTCGTCGGTACGGATCTCCACCGGTTGCACCGCCAGCACGTCCACCCAGCCCTGGCCGCCGTGCGAGCCGGCGATCAGGCGCGCGCCCTGAAAGGCGTTGGTGGTGTTGCGCCAGGGGTTGCGGCTGATCAGCCGGCGATCCAGATATTCGAAAGCCAGCCGTCCGGCCTGCAGCCGCAGCGGTTCGCCGCTGCCGAGCCAGTCACGGCCATACAGCTCGGCATAGGCCTGCAGCACGTCATGCTTGTTGACGTCGCGCGTGCTGTCGGCGGTATCGGTATGGACGATCCGCGAGTCCTGCAGTTCCACCGCCAGGCGCAGCGGATCGAGGACGCGATCGATGCCCAGGTACAGGCGCGTGCGCAGCAGCAGGGGATCATCGCTGGCGGTGCCGAAACGGTAATCGTGGTGACGGTTTTCGTAGCGGACGCGGTAATCGGCGCCCAGCGACAGCCAGTCGAGCCCGCTCAGCGCCGCGTAGCCGGTCTCGCTGGCGCGCCGCACGTAGCGTGGCGGTTCGCTCTCGGCCCTGGTGCCGTAACCGCGCGATTCGACGATGGCGCCATCGTCCGCGCGCGCGGTCGCGCTCGTGGCGGCGATCGCCACCCACGACAGCAGTGACAGGGCGGTGCGCAGGCCGTCCTGCTTCAAGCACGTTTTCATCTATCTAAATTCCACTCCGGAGGTTTTTTTGTCGCTGCTTTGTTTTCACGAGTGTGAAGGCATTTGCACGCGGTTTGTGCATGCGGCTGGCTCTTAATATAGAGCCTCAAGTTCTTTTCGATATTTTTTTTAGATACATAAAGTCCGGTCCCTCGCAGTAACTGACGGGTTTGACAGGGGACCTGATGAATACGCAACAACACGCTGCTGGCGGCGCAACATCTGTGCTGCCTTTTCGCTTTGCACCGCTGGCATCCGCGGTCGTTCTTTCGCTCTGGCTGACGCCGGGTCTGGCCCAGCAGGCCCAGGACAGCCTGGATGCCGCTGAAGTGGCGCAGGCCGAGCCGACCGCCGATGCACAGGATCAGGCGCCGGCCACGCAAGTCGCGCAGGCGGCCCCGCAGGCCAGCAGCGGCGTCGAGGAGATCT
>CAMLDZ010000031.1 GCA_946478985.1 uncultured Solimonas sp. | reverse complement strand
TTCCGTGCCTATCTGACTGTCAGAAAATGACTTTTTCGATTCTTCAGGGACGACTCGTTAGTCGTAGGGCGGGGCATGATCCGCCGCGCCGGTGAATCGGCAATGGCGGGTTACGCTTCGTTAACCGCCCTACGCTCGCTTTTTACCTGTACGCCAGTCGCTCAAGAGGCTTTGCGTACTCGAATATTAGGGCAGGGAGAGGGTCGGCGCCGTCATAGAATGTTTTGGAGTCATAGCCAAACTCTTCCGTCAAGTTGCACGACTTTCGGACGGTGGTTACTGCTCCTTTGCCTACTTGTGATTTCCAGCCGGGAAATCCGATCTGACACACGCGAACATTCACATGGCGCGTCTTTTTGAACGGCCAAACTCCATCTTTCTGTTCGACATTAACCTTGATAACGTCAATGTGATTTCCGATTGGATTCTCAAGCCGAAAGCCGAATCGGCTCAGCAAGCGATTAAGGTCGTTATAAGTAATCGAGTAATAAGTCCGATCTATGTGGCGTGATTTTCTTTTTATAAAGTCTGCAATAAATCGAATTTCAGCGTCATCGGTGGAGTCCAGTAGTGATTTTGCTCTCCGATATCTTTCGCTTAAAGATCCTTCTGCCACTCTGACTGCCAAATCCTCCAGCTCTTGCTGAGAGGTCTGCGGTATTCGATTGTTTTTCGTGAGTGATAGAAGGAGGACTAGTAGCGCTGTTCGCTTGTTTGCGTCATGAAAGGGATGATCTTTTATTATCCCAAAGAAAAGTGTTGCGGCTCTTTCGATTGGAGTTTCCCATTTTTCATTGCCTTCAAATGCAACAAACTGCCGATATATGGCTGAATGGAGCCCTGGCATTGATTTCGGCCCGATTCCGCCGACCCCTTCTCCCTTGCTAAAAAAGAAATCTAAAACAAGAAAGTGTGCTCGCAGGACATCGTGTAGTCCCACGGTGTGCTGCGAGTCATAGGGGTCCGGGCCGGCGAGCTTAAGCCACCGTACGTATTCCGCGCGTACGTCTTCGTTATCGAATGACGGGTCAAGCATCTCGCATGCCTATGGATTGTTCGTCTCAATCCCAGCTCAACGCGCCACCCGTCTGATACTCCGTCACGCGCGTCTCGAAGAAGTTCTTTTCCTTCTTGAGGTCCATCACCTCGCTCATCCACGGGAACGGATTTTCGGCGCCGGGGTAGAGGGGCTTGAGGCCGATCTGGGCGCAGCGGCGGTTGGCGATGAACTTCATGTACTCGTTGAACATGCTGGCGTTGAGGCCGAGCACGCCGCGGGGCATGGTGTCGTGGGCGTAGCGGATTTCCAGCTCGGTCGCCTCGGCGATCATGGCGTGGATTTCCTGCTGGAATTCGGCGGTCCACAGTGCCGGGTTTTCGAGCTTGATCTGGTTGATCACGTCGATGCCGAAATTCATGTGCATCGACTCGTCGCGCATGATGTACTGGATCTGCTCGGACGTGCCCATCATCTTGTTGCGGCGGCCGAAGCTGAGCAGCTGCACGAAGCCGACGTAGAAGAAGATGCCTTCGAACACCACGTAGAAGGCGATCAGATCGCGCAGCAGGCGCTGGTCGGCTGCGTTGGTGCCGGTGTGGAAGTCCGGATCGGCCAGGCTCTGCGTGAACGGCAGGCTCCAGGCGGCCTTGTCGTGGATGCACGGGACTTCGCGGTACATGTTGAAGACTTCGGCTTCGTCGAGGCCGAGGCTTTCGATGATGTACTGGTAGGCGTGGGTGTGGATCGCCTCTTCAAATGCCTGGCGCAGCAGGTACTGGCGGCATTCCGGGTTGGTCAGGTGGCGGTAGACCGCGAGCACCAGATTGTTGGCGACCAGGGAATCCGCGGTGCTGAAGAAGCCGAGGCTGCGCTTGATGATGGAGCGCTCGTCTTCGGTCAGGCCGTTCGGGTCCTGCCACAGCGCGATGTCCGCGCTCATGCCGATCTCTTGCGGCATCCAGTGGTTGTTGCAGGCGGCCAGGTACTTCTCCCAGGCCCACTTGTACTTGAACGGCACCAGCTGGTTGAGGTCGGCGCGGCAGTTGATGATCTTCTTGTCGTCGACGCGGATGCGGCGCGCGCCCATTTCCAGGTCTTCCAGACCGGTGGCGCCCGTGGCGGCAGCAGCCTGCACCTGGGCCTGAGGCTTGGCCGGCGGCGGCACGATCGGCGTGGCGGCGGGGGCGGCTTGAGGGGCCGGGGTGTCGTCCCAGGTCAGCATGGCGGAAACTCCTTTGCAGTCTTGTGGCCGCTTTGCGGCGGTCGATTTTGTTTGGGGTGAAGCGGGCGGCCGGTCGTGATCGGTCGGCGGCGGGCTTCCCGGGCTTCTTGAGGCTTCAGGCTGTCGGCGGAGGGCGCTGAAGCAGAGCGCTAACGATGCGCTGCTCGACGGGGATAGTCAACATGTAGTTGGTGCTTTGTGAAGGTCCTACTACATGTGGTGGATGTCCACACTTCATCCTCAGCTTATGCACAGGCTGTCCCCGGCCTGGCCACAGGCTTGGCACGAGAGAAAAAACGCCTGGAATGGCCTCAGGCGGGGCCGATCAGCTGCTGGATCGTGCGCAGCACGGCGTCTGCGGAGAACGGCTTGCGCAGGAAGGCGTCGTAGGCGGTAAACTGTTCGCGCAAGGTCGACTCACGCAGGCTGGTGCTCATCAGCAGCTTGATATGCATGTACGCCGGGTCTTTGCGCAGGGCCTCGCCCATCTGCACGCCGTTCATGACCGGCATCATCACGTCGAGCACGACCAGATCCGGATGCGAGTCGGTGACGCGGTCCAGACCCTGGCGACCATTGGCGGCGCAGACCACACGATAACCCTCGTCCGACAGGATCGACGCCAGCACCTCGGCGTTGGCCAGCTCGTCGTCGACGATCAGGATCGTTTTCACCGGCTTATCGCTTGGGGTCCTCGGACACGGAGTCCGTGGACGTGCTGCGGTCGACCGCCTCGGCGGAGGGGATGATGTCGCCGGACGCGGTGAAGCGGCCGCTGACGCGCAGGCCGCTGGCGGCGGTCTCCAGCGCGTACAGGCCCGGGTCAAAGTGCGAGCTGCGGATCTTGAGGATGGAGATCAGGCGCTTGACCTCGCCCTTGGCTTCGACGAAACGCAGGAACATCAGGTTGTCGACGAAGGCTGAGATGCCGTACGGCGTCGGCACCATGCTGCCCACTGCGTCGCGTGTTTCCAGGGTCATCAGCACGGTGACGCCGCGGCGGCGCAGCTCGTTGACCAGGCCGGAAAAGAAGCGGCCGATCCGCTCGGGGTAGGTGGCGTTCTCCAGAAAGCCGGAGAGGCCGTCGATGGTCAGGCGGCGCACGCCATGCGCCTGCACCTTGTCGAGCAGCTTGTGCGCCAGCTCGTCCAAAACGTGCTCGCCCTGCGAGTGCCACATCAGATGCAGATGACCCTCGGCTTCGAGCCGGTCGATCGGCATGCCCAGGGCGGCGGCATGAGTGCGCAAACGGTCCGGCGATTCGAAAAAGCCGAACAGCAGGCCCGGCTCCTGCGCCGACGAGCGGGACACGAACTGCAGGCCCATGGTGGTCTTGCCGGTGCCCGTCGAGCCGATCACCACGGTGGCACTGGCCGCCGGCAGGCCGCCACGCTGGATCAGCGCGTCCAGCGACGGCACGCCGGTGGACAGCACCTCCGGAAGGCCGGCGTCCTTGACGCCGGGCTGTGTGAACAGCGCTTCGATGCGCGGGAACACCTGCAGGCCGGCGTCGGTGATCTGGAAGCCGTGCTTGCCGCGCAGCGCCTTGCCGCCGCGGAACTTGCGCACCTGGATCGCGCGCTCGGAGCGCGCATCGAACAGGCGGTCTTCAAGCTCGATGATGCCGTCGACCATCGTGTGTTCGGCATTGATGCGCTGCGAGGTGCCGCTGGTCAGCAGGAACACCGTGCAGCCGTGGAACACGGCGTTGGTCTGGATCTCGTGGATGAACTTCTTCAGCTCGCGATCGGTTTCTGCCGCCTCGGTGGCCGCAACCAGGCCGTCGAGCACCAGCACCGTGGCGTTGAGCGCGCGCATCTCGCGGCGCAGCAGCGCGGTCAGGCCCTTGAGGCCCTCCATCTCCAGTTCCTTGAACGCGCTCATGTAGGTCAGGCGCGTGGGAATCATCGACTCGTCGTAGAAGTCGAGCGGGCGGATGTGCTGCAGCATCCGCGCATGCGATTCGGCCAGCAGCGTGACGTACACCGCGCGGCCGCCGGCCGTTACGTGCCCGTAGCAGAGCTGGTTGGCGAAGATGGTTTTGCCGCAACCGGGCAGGCCCTGGAGGATATAGACGCCGGAGCGGAAGAAGCCGCCACCGAGCACGGTATCGAGGCCGGGAATAGAGCTCCGCAGGCGCTCCAGGCCGGGGGCGCCAAAGCTGTTCTGAGTCATGGATCTACTGCGGCTGTGAAGACGGAATGCACAGCGTAAACGATGCACCCTCGTCTCGTGCGCCCTCCGCCTCGATCGTCGCGCCGATGATCGAGGCCAGTTCATAGACGCTCCATAGGCCGAGCCCCGGGTGACGTTGAGTAGGATCTCGATCGGTGCCGGGCCCGCGAGCGAAGCGCTGCAGCCGATCCTGCTCGAAGCCCGGCGGCAGGCCGCAGCCATTGTCGATCACGCGCAGCAGCGCGGCCTTGCAGGTCTGCTGCAGCCGCAGCGTGATCAGGGTGGCGCCGGCGTGACGGATGGCGTTGCCGAGCAACTGCAAGATGATCTGTTCCACCGCGAAGCCATCGGTATACACGGACAGGGATTGCGGTGTGTCGACGCGCAGTTGCGCGCCGTGGTGGGCGGCGTCGCCGCGCAGCGCGTAGGCGCAGGACTGTGCCAGCACCGCCAGATCGCAGGGTCGCGACTGCAAGGGATAGTGCTGCTCCCCGGCGCGGATCAGCTCCAGCAACAATTCCGCGCGGCGGGTGTAGCGCGCCATCAGCTCCTGGGCCTTTCCCAGCGGCGCGAGCAGCGCAGTATCGCCAAGGTGCCGTGCCGTCTGGCGGGCGGCGTCGATCTGCAGGCTCAGCGCATGCAGCGGATTGCGCAGCTCCTGCGCGGCGAGAACGAGGAAATCGGCGCGCGTGCGCGGCTGCGGGCCTTCCTGGAGCTCAAAGCTGTCCTGCTCCGGCGGGGCGCTGCCGGCGGCAGAGCCCATGATGGCGGTATTCATTGCATCGGTCCCTGGACATGGCGCGCATCCTTGCGCGGCCATGGCGTCCGATGCTCGATCGGCGGCACTGAATTGCGGCTGACTTCAGCCGCCGGCGTCTCAGGCGCCGATGCCGACACCTTTGGCCACCAGCACGATCAGCAGCGCGACCAGCGCCAGCGCCGTCAGCTGCATGTGCACCAGCGCCCGGGTCTTGGCGACTTCACGGGCCGCGGGCAGGGCACCGCCGGCTTCCAGCAGCTTGCGCCAGCGTACGTAGCGCAAGGTCGGCACGATCGACACCAGGGCGGCGAGCACGAACACCGTCAGCACGCCGTGGAACATGCCGTTGTGCCAGTAGTAGTCAGGCCCCTTGCCGCCGTGCCAGACACGGGCCAGGCCGGTGAGCAGCACCAGCGCGGCGCTGATGCCGTAGAAGCGGTCGACACGCGGCAGCGTGCGGATCGCATCCGGGGTCTGCGCGAGCTTGAGCAGGTAGATCTGCGTGACCGCGGCACCTGCCATGGTCATCACGAAGACGTAGTGCAGCCAGGGCAGAACGACGGTGTCGAACATGATGAAGCCTCGGAATGAATTCTTGGGGAGGAGCCCTGCGATGGCTCGCACAGGAGCCTGTCGCATGGGCCGCCGCCGTCAGCATGCCCTGAAAAACATCACGCCGCCCGCGTGTCGAATGGCGAAGACACGCGGACGGCGCTTACAGCGGGGAACTTGAAATGCCGCGAACCCTACTGGCAGGCCTCGCATTCAGGATCGAGGATCGAACAGACCTTGGCGCCGCCGACGTCGGTGGCTGCCGGCATGACGATCGGCTTGAGCGGTTCGAGTCCCGCTGATGCCGCGCTCTTGCCGCCCTTGCCGCCGCTGGCGCCGTCAACCTTGTTCAAGCGCGCGTCATCGATGGTGGTCTTTTCGGCGTGCGTGGCGCCCAGCGTGCGCAGGTAGTAGGTCGTCTTCAGGCCCGACAGCCAGGCGTGCTTGTAGAGCTCGTCGAGCTTCTTGCCGGACGGCTGCGCCATGTACAGGTTCAGCGACTGCGCCTGGTCGATCCACTTCTGCCGGCGGCTCGCCGCATCCACCAGCTTCCTGGCGTCGATCTCGAACGCGCACTTGTAGATGTCCTTGAGCTCCGGCGGCACGCGGTCGATCTTCTGCACGCTGCCGTCGAAGTATTTCAGGTCGTGCGCCATCACCTCGTCCCAGAGGCCCAGCTTCTTCAGGTCGTTGACGAGGTACTCGTTGACGACCGTGAACTCGCCGGACAGGTTCGATTTGACGTAGAGGTTCTGGTACGTCGGCTCGATCGACTGCGACACGCCGGTAATGTTGGCGATGGTCGCGGTCGGCGCGATCGCCATCGTGTTGCTGTTGCGGATGCCGGTCGTGACGATCTGCTTGCGCAGCGTCTCCCAGTCGAAGCTGCCGGACGCCGAAACGTCCTGCTGCAGATACGCGCCGCGCGACTTGGCGAGGATCTGGATCGAGTCCAGCGGCAGGATGCCCTGGCTCCACAGCGAGCCCTTGAAGCTGGAATACGCGCCGCGCTCGATCGCCAGATCGGCCGAGGCCTTGATCGCGTAGTAGCTGATCGCTTCCATCGACTCGTCGGCGAACTGGATCGCCGCATCGGACTCATACGGCAGGCGCAGCTTGTACAGGGCGTCATTGAAGCCCATCACGCCGAGGCCGACCGGGCGATGGCGCAGGTTGGAGTTCCGCGCCGTGGCCACCGAGTAGTAGTTGTACTCGATGACGTTGTCGAGCATGCGCATCGCCGTCGTCACGGTCTTTTCGAGCTTGGCCAGATCGAGCTGGCCATCGGCGCCGATGTGCGCCGGCAGGTTGACCGAGCCCAGGTTGCAGACCGCGATCTCCTGGCCGGCCTTGGTGTTCAGCGTGATCTCGGTGCAGAGATTGGAGCTGTGCACGACGCCGGCGTGCTGCTGCGGCGAGCGCAGGTTGCACGGGTCCTTGAAGGTGATCCACGGATGGCCGGTTTCGAACAGCATGCCGAGCATCTTGCGCCACAGGTTCACCGCCGGCATGCGCTTGAAGTTCTTGATACGGCCGTCGTCGGCGAGCTTCTCGTACTCGGCGTAGCGCTTCTCGAAGGCTTCGCCGACCAGCTCGTGCAGGTCCGGCGTTTCTTCCGGCGAGAACAGCGTCCACTGGCCTTCCTCGACGACGCGCTTCATGAACAGGTCCGGCACCCAGTTGGCCGTGTTCATGTCGTGCGTGCGGCGGCGGTCGTCGCCGGTGTTCTTGCGCAGCTCGACAAACTCTTCGATGTCGCGGTGCCAGGTCTCCAGGTAGCCGCAGACCGCGCCCTTGCGCTTGCCGCCCTGGTTGACGGCGACCGCGGTGTCGTTGGCGACCTTGAGGAACGGCACCACGCCGTTGGACTTGCCGTTGGTGCCCTTGATATAGCCGCCCATGCCGCGCACCGGCGTCCAGTCGTTGCCCAGGCCGCCGGCAAACTTGGAGAGCAGGGCGTTGTCCTTGATCGCGCCGAAGATGCCGTCGAGATCGTCGGGCACC
This sequence comes from uncultured Solimonas sp., assembly GCA_946478985.1. The sequence continues at coordinate 24,111 of CAMLDZ010000031.1, read as the reverse complement.
TGGGTCAGGTAGCAGCTCGACAGCTGCGGGCGCAGCGTGCCGGAGTTGAACAGCGTCGGCGTGCTCGACATGAAGTCGAAGCTCGACAGCAGCTGGTAGAACTCGATGGCCTTGGCCTCACGATCGATCTCGTTGATCGCCAGGCCCATCGCCACGCGCATGAAGAAGGCCTGCGGCAGCTCGAAGCGGGTCTTGTTGCTGTGGATGAAGTAGCGGTCGTACAGCGTCTGCAGACCCAGGTAGTCGAACTTGCCGTCGCGCTCCGAGAGCAGTGCGCGGCCGAGGCTGTCGAGGTCGTACAGGGCCAGCTTGGGGTCGAGCAGCTCCAGTTCGACCGCCTTGTGGACGTAGGCGCGGAAGTAATCCGGGTAGATCGCCTTCATCTCCTCGAAAGTCGGCCGGCTTTCCGGCAGGCCGAGGAACTTCAGCGCCTCATGGCGCATCGCGTCGAGCAGCAGGCGCGACGACACGTAGGTGTAGTTCGGGTCCTTCTCGATGCGCGCGCGGGCGGCCAGCGTCAGCGCCTGGCTGAGCTCGGCTTCCGGCATGCCGTCGTAGAGGTCGCGCAGCGCGGCGGCGACCACTTCCTCGGCGTTGACCGAGGCCAGGCCGGCGCAGGCTTCGCCGACCAGGCGGCGCATGCGGCCTTCGTCCAGGGCCACGATGCTGCCGTCGTCACGCTTGATCGACAGGCCCGGCTTGGCGACCACGTCGGTGGACTTGGCGGCCTCGGCGGCGCGCTCCTTGGCGCGCTCCTCGCGGTACAGCACGTAGGCGCGGGCGATCTTGTGCTCGCCCGAGCGCATCAGCGCCAGCTCGACCTGGTCCTGGATGTCCTCGATATGCAGCGTGCCGCCGCTGCTGAGGTGGCGCGTCAGCGCGGCGACGGCCTGCGCGGAAATGGCCTCGACCTTGGCGCGCACGGCAGCGCTGGCGGCGTGCGCGCCGCCTTCGACAGCGAGGAAGGCCTTGTTGACGGCCAGCGAGATCTTCGATGCGTCAAAGCTGGTGAGCTTGCCGTTACGGCGGATGACGCGGATGCCGCCGGGCGCGGTGGCCTGCACTTCGGCAGTACTGACCAGCGTCTCGGGCGGCTGCGAACGGGTGGGCGAAGCGGTGGTTTGAGTATGCATTCTGGGGTTCCCTTCGGACAGCGAAACGGCGGAAACAAAACCACGAGTCCCGGCCGTCTGGCCCACCCGCGTGCGGGGGCGGGTGGGGGCGGGGTGACTCGTGGCAGTGTCGTAGAGACTAGGCGTCACACCGATGAACGTCAATGGTGATTTTCGCAATATATTGGGGTTGGTCACGTACTGACCCACGACCAATTGTGTCGGATGCCTGCGTAAGCCGTGAAAAAGCTGTGCACAACCCGGGGAAGAAACGGCAATAGAACTGCCGAAACAGCGGCTTAGGCGGTGCACCGATCCCGCCCTCGGCCGCCGCCGCCGGCAGCCGCCGCCCGGCCCTCAGCGGCGCTTCCAGCGCAGCTCCAGGCCGGCGACGAAACTGCGCTCCGGACCGGGCTCGTAGTAGCGGCCGTTGCCGTCGTTGACGATCACCGAGCCGACATATTTTTTGTCGAGCAGATTGTCGATGCGCACGAAGCTGCGCAGCCGCCAGCGCGGCAGCTCGAAGACGTAGCTGGCGCCGGCGCCGAGCAGCCCGTAGGCCGGTGCCGCCTCGCTGTTGGCGTCGTTGACCGGCACCCGGCTGAGATAGCGGCCATCCAGTTCGAGCGCCAGGCCGCGCTCGTCGCCCCAGCCGAGGCGCGCGTAGACGTTCGACTCCGGCACGCCGGCGATGCGCTTGCCGGCGGCGATCGTGCCGCGGTTGCTGCCGGCGGGGTTGTCGGCGCTGGGCAGCGTGCAGGGAGTGCCGATGCAGGTTTCGTAAGACTCCCGCAGCCGCGCATCGAGCAGGGTGTAGGCCAGCTGCAGCTGCACGCGCCGCCACGGGCGCGCTTCGGCCGCCGCCTCGACGCCGCGCCGCCGCGTGCGGCCGGCGTTGGCGTAGGTGGAGCGGCCGCCGCCGTTGGTGGCGATCACCAGCTCGTCGCGGGTGCCGGTCTGGAACAGCGCCAGCTCCGCCTGCAGCCGCGGCCGCAGACGCCATTTGGCGCCGAGTTCGGCATTGCGCGAACCTGCGGCGTCCAGATCGAAATTGAGCCCGGCGCGAGCATCGGGCCGGTACGCCAGCTCGGCGATGGTGGGCGTCTCGAAGCCTTCGCCATAGGCGCCGTAGAGATGCAGGTCGGCATCGGGCCGCAGGCTCAGCGCCGCCACCGGCGTGGTCGCGCGGTAGCGCTTGGCGCCGCTGTCGTCCGGGTTGGCGGCGGTAATGAAGTGATCGCGCGACTCGAAGCGCAGCTGGCTGTGGCGCAGGCCGGCGAGCAGCGATCCGCGCGGCATGAACGCCCAGTCGGCCTGCAGGTACTGATCGAAGTCGTAGACCTGATTGTCCTCGTCGCGCCGCAGCGCGCCGCGCACGCCGAGCGTATCGCCGACGAAGTTCTCGTAGCCGCGCCGCTGCTGCGCCAGATCGTCGTAGCTGAGGCCGGCGACCACGCGCAGCGGCTGCGCGGCCAGCCTGCCGCGCCAGCTCCAGCGTGCGTCGGCGCCGCCGTAGTCGCTGCCCAGGTCCACCACGCCGCCGGCGTGGCGCGGGTTGCCCTGCGGCGCCACCGGGATCGCCAGAAACTGCTCGACGTTGCGCCGGCCGTAGTAGGCCAGCAGGCGCAGCGACTGCGCCGCGCCGAGCGGGCGCTCGTAGATCGCGCCGAACTGGGTCTGGTCGGCACTCTTGCGCGTGTCGAACTGCGTCGCCACCGGCGCCGCCTGCTGCGGGCGCTCCTCGAACTGCGCGCGGCTCAAGCCCAGCGGGTCCTGGGCATCGGGCGCGTCGAAAGCATTGAGCAGCAGCGTCAGCCGACCCTGCGCGATGCCGTCGAAGTCGAGCTTGGCGTTGAATGATTCGCGGCGCGCCTGGCTGTGCTCGCGAAAACCGTCGGTCTGGAAGTGGGTGTAGTCCAGCGTATACGCGGCGCTGCCGCTACGGCCGCTGGCGCCGGCACTGCTGCGCAAGGCGCCGAAGCTGCCGGCGGCGACGCCGGCCGAAAGCTGGCCGGGCGCGCGGCCGTCGGCGGTGAACAGCTGGACGACGCCGCCGGAGGAGTTGCCGTACAGCGCCGAGAACGGCCCGCGCAGCACCTCGATGCGCTGCGCCGAGGCGAGGTTGAAATGCGAGACCTGGCCCTGGCCGTCCGGCTGCGTGGCCGGAATGCCGTCGACGTAGAGCCGCAGGCCGCGCACGCCGAAAGTCGAGCGTGCGCCAAAGCCGCGAATCGAGATCTGCGCGTCCTGCGCGAAGTTCTGCCGGTCACGGGCGAGCAGGCCGGGCACCCGCGGCAGGGCCTCGACGACACTGGTGCCCAGAGCGTTGCCATGCAGCTCCTCGGTATCGACCACGCTGATCGCGGCCGGCACCGCGAAGGCCGGCTCCGCGCTGCGCGTGGCGGTGACGACGACCGTTTCGGCGTCGCTGGCGGCCACGGCGACCGCTGCGGCCGCGCCGGGTTCCGTGTCCTGTGCGCCCGCGCATGGCGCCAGCGCGCTGGCGGCCAGACAGGCGGCGACGGCACAGCGGCCTCGCCAGCGTTCGATCCGCATCGGCTTGTCTCTCTCCAGGATGTCTTGTCGTCACGCGACTCGGCGGTCGCTTGGCTGCAGATGCTGCGCGAGCAGTGTGCCACGCAGCCGCATCGGCGGCCCGGCTGCAGGCTCAGGGTGCGGCCGCCGGCCCGGGCTGCCAGCGGGGCAGGGCAGGTTGCAAAAAAAGGCCCCGGCAGTTGGAGCTGCCGGGGCCTCCCGCGGTCCGGTGCAGAGAGGGGAACCGGACCACTTGGGGAACCACAGACGCCGTTCAGGGGCTGGCGTCTCCTGCGCCGGTCATCGCGGCGCTGGCCGTCGTCGTTGCCGCCGGCCAGCCGCCGCCCAGGGCGCGGATCAGCGCCACGCTGGCGCGCAGCTGCTGCGCCTTGAGCTCGACCAGGCCGCGCTGCGTCTGCAGCGCCGCGGTCTGCGCGGTGACCACTTCCAGATAGTTCACGGCACCGGCGCGGTAGCGCGTCATCGCGTAGTCGAGCGCGCGCTGCGCGGCCTCGGCGGCGCCGTTCTCCTCGACCGTGGCGTCGCGGTAGTGGTGCAGCCGCGCCAGCTGATCCTCGACCTCGGCGAAGGCCGACAGCGCGGTGGCGCGGTAGTCGGCGCTGGCGGCGTCGAAGCCGGCCTGGGCGCGCTTGAGCTGGGCGCGTCGCGCGCCGCCGTCGAACAGCGTCAGCGCCAGCGACGGACCGAGGGTCCAGAAGCTGTTGGGCGCAGTGAACCAGTCGTGGTTCTCGTAGGTTTGATAGCCGGCGGCGGCGCCGATGGTGAAGCTGGGGAACCAGGCGGCGCGGGCGATGCCGATGCCGGCGTTGGCGGCGGCGGCGCGGCGCTCGGCGGCGGCGATGTCCGGCCGGCGCTGCAGCAGCGTCGACGGCAGGCCCGGCGGGACTTCAGGCTGGCGGATATCGACCGCTTCGGCGGCGATGCTGAAGCGCGACGGCGATTCGCCGACCAGCACCGCGATCGCATGCTCGAGCTGCGCGCGCGCGGCGCGCAGCTTGGCCGCTTCGACCTTGGCCGTCTGCAGCTGCGTTTGCGCGCGCGCGACATCGAGCCCGGACGAGATGCCGGCGGCGCGGCGGGTCTCGGTCAGCTCGACGGCCTTGCCGAAGGCCTCGACGGTATCGTCGAGAAGCCTGGCCTCGGCGTCGGTGGCGCGCAGCTGGATGTAGGCGTCGGCCAGCTGTGCCTGCAGGCTCAGGCGCAGCGATTCCAGGTCGCCTTCGGCGGCCTGGAGGCTGGCCTCGCCTGCGGTCACGGCGTTGCGCAGGCGGCCCCAGAGATCCAGCTCGTAGCTCGCCGAGACGCTGGCGCTGCTGCTGTTGTAGTAGCGATCGCCGACCATGCCGACCGGCGGACGGTGCTCGGACTGGCGATCGCGCTGGAAGCCGGCGCCGATGCCCAGGCGCGGGAACAGGCCGCTGCGTGCCTGCTCGCGAAAGCTTTCGGCCTGCTCGTAGCGCGCCAGGGCGCCGGCCAGGTCCGGACTGCTCTGCTGCAGGCGCTCGATCAGCGCGCTCAGCTGCGCGTCACCGTAGGCCTGCCACCAGGGCGCGCGGGCCTGGCGGTCGGCCGGCTGCGCCGGCGTCCACGGGCCGCCGGCCTCGCGATACTGCTCGGCCACCGGCACCTCCGGCACCTGGTATTCCGGCGCCAGCGAGCAGGCCGCCAGCGTGGCCGCCAGCGCCGCGGCAAACAGCCGCAGCGGTGCGCGCCGGGCGCGCTCAGTTGTGCTTGGGCGCGTCATGGCGGTCATTCGTATCGGCCTTGGCGACTTGCACCATGTCGCCGTCGCTGAGCGCGTCCGGCGGGCTGTCGATCAGGCGGTCGTCCGGCTGCAAGCCGGTCACCTCCAGGACCTTGCCGAGGTCGCGGCTGATCTGCACGGGCCGCATCGCCACCTTGCTGTCGTTGCCGAGCGTGGCGACATGCAGGCCGCTGGCGTCGAAGATCAGGCTGCTGGCCGGAATCGTCATCGCCGGCACTGCGGCGTCGGCCTTCAGGGCGATGCTGACGCTGGCGTAGCCGCCGGGCAGCAGCGCGCCATCGCTGTTGTCGATCGCCAGCTGCACGAGGCTGGCGCCGGAGCTGGCATTGACCGCATTGGCCATGCTCTCGACGGTGGCCTTGAAGATGCGGCCCGGATGCTCCGGCACCGTCAGCTCGGTGCTGTCGCCGACGTGGATGGTCGGCACGTAGTTCTGCGCGAGTTGCACGTAGACGCGAAGCTTGCGCGTGTCGGCCACCGAGAACAGCTCCGGACCGCTGCCGGCGGCGTCGATCAGCGCGCCGACATCGGTGTTGCGCGCCGTGACGGTGCCGTCGAACGGCGCGACCAGGCGCTTGAAGCCCTGCAAGGCGCTCAGGCGATCGACGTTGGCCCGCGCCGCATTCACCGCGGCCTGGCGCTGTGCGTAGGCGCTGGTCTTCTCGTCGACCTCCTGCTGCGAGACGGCGTCGGTGCCGAGCATGGTCTGCCAGCGCCTGGCGGTGCTTTCGGCGAGCGCGGCATTGGCCTGGGCATTGGCGAGGTCGGCCTTGGCCTGCAGCAGCTGCTGGTCGAGATCCGGCGTCTCGATCTCGGCGAGCACGTCGCCGGCCTTTACCGAGGCGCCGATATCGTGGTGCCAGGCCTTGAGGTAGCCGCCGACGCGGGCGCGGATGGCCGCGCGCGAATACGCCTCGATGCGGCCGGGCAGGTGCAGGGCAGCGGCATCGCCGAGCCGCGTCGCCGAGATCACGGTGACCGTCGGCAGGGCCTGCGCCGCGGTCCAGTCCGCAAGCTCGCTGGCGTTGTGCGCGCGCGACGCCAGGCCGGTGGTGACGATCGCGACCGCGGCGACGGCGCCGACGATGCCGGCCAGCTTGAGATGCTTGGGTGAAGAACGCGTCATGGTCGTGGACGGATCAGAGGGCTGCATGGGGCTCACCGGATACTGCTGAATTCGAAGCGGAGGTGCGGCCGTGGCGCGCGTGGACGATGCTGAAGACCACGGGCACGAAGATCAGCGTGGCGATGGTGGCGAACAGCAGGCCGCCGATCACGGCGCGGCCCAGCGGCGCGTTCTGCTCGCCGCCTTCGCCGAAGCCGAAGGCCATCGGCGCCATGCCGATGATCATCGCCAGCGCCGTCATCAGCACCGGGCGGAAGCGCACGAAGCCGGCTTCCAGTGCCGCCGCGGTGGCGTCGCCGAGCTCGGCGAGACGTTCACGCGCGAAGCTGATGACGAGGATCGAGTTGGCAGTGGCGACGCCCATGCACATGATCGCGCCGGTCAGCGCCGGCACCGACAGCGTGGTGTGCGTGGTGAACAGCATCCAGACGATGCCGGCGAGCGCCGCCGGCAGCGCGGTGATGATGACGAAGGGATCGACCCAGGACTGGAAGTTGACGACGATCAGCAGGTAGATCAGCACGATCGCGCCGGCCAGGCCGAACAGCAGGCCGGAGAAGGCCTTGTTCATCGTCACCACCTGGCCCTGCAGCGTGGCGGTGGTGGCCTTGGGCGCGTCCTGGGCCGATTCATCGATGATCTTCTGGATGTCCGCCGCCACGGCGCCGAGATCGCGGCCCTGCGGCGTCGCGTAGATGTCGACCACCGGCAGGATGTCGCGGTGCGAAACCACGGCATTGCTCATCGTCCGCGAGATGCTGGCGACGCCGCCGAGGATCTGCGTGCTGCCGCTGGAGGCGATCGGCAGCGCCTGCAGATCGCTCATCGAATCCATGCGGTACTGCGGCACCTGCGCGACGATCGGATAGGAAACGCCGTTGGCGGGATTGAGCCAGAAGGTCGGCGACACCTGGCTGGAACCGGCCAGCGAGATCACCATGCTGTTGGTGACGTCGCGCGCGGTGATGCCGAGCTGCTGCGCGCGCGAGCGGTCCATCTCGATCGCCAGCGTCGGATAGCGCTGCGATTGCTGGATGCGCGCGTCGGCCACGCCCGGCACCTCGCGAATCCTGCGCAACAGCTGCCGGGCGTAGCCGAAGCCGGCGTCGATGTTGGGGCCGCGCACCTGCACGTCGATCGGCGCCGGCGCGCCGAAATTGAGGATCTGGCTGACGATGTCGGCCGGCAGGAACGAGAAGCTGACGCCGGGGAACTCGCGCGGCAGCACCTCGCGCAGGTGCTTGACGTAGTCCGAGGTCGGCCGGTGGCCCGGCTTCAGCGCGATCTGGATGTCGCCGTCCTGCGGGCCGATCGTGCCGGTGTTGTTGTAGGTGTTGTTGATGCCGGAGATCGGCAGGCCGATGTTGTCGGCCATCGCCGCCAGTTCGTCGGCCGGAATCTCGCGGCGGATGGTCCTGGCGATCTGCGCGAAGATCCGTGCGGTCTCCTCCAGCCGCGTGCCGACCGGCGCGCGCGCGTGGATCAGCAGCTGGCCGGAATCGACCGACGGGAAGAAATTGCGGCCCAGGAACGGCAGCAGCAGGAACGACAGTGCGATGCACAGCAGGAACACCGGCACGAACACGCGCCGATGCGCCAGCGCCAGCGCCAGCAGTCCGTGGTAGCCGTCGCGAAACCGCTCGAAACGCGCCTCGAAGCCGCGCTGGAAGCGCAGCAGCGGATTGCGCGAAGGCGGCAGCGCGGTGTCGTTGCCGTGCAGGTCGGTGTGCGGCGCGTGCGGCCGCAGCAGGTACTTGGCCATGGTCGGCACCAGCGTGCGCGACAGGATGAACGAGCAGACCATCGCGAACATCACTGCCTCGGCCATCGGCACGAACAGGAAGCGGGCGACGCCGTCGAGGAAGAACATCGGCACGAAGACGATGCAGATGCACAGCAGGGAGACGAAGGCCGGCGTGACGATTTGTGCGGCGCCGTCGAGGATCGAGGTCTCGACGTCCTTGCCCTGTTCCAGGTGCCAGTTGATGTTCTCGATGGTCACCGTGGCGTCGTCGACGAGGATGCCGACCGCCAGCGCCAGGCCGCCGAGCGTCATGATGTTGAGCGTCTCGCCGATCAGCGACAGGATCGCCACCGCGCCGAGCACCGACAGCGGGATCGACACGGCGATGATCACCGTCGAGCGCCAGCTGCCGAGGAACAGCAGGATCATCAGGCTGGTCAGCGCGGCGGCGATGATGCCTTCATGCAGCACGCCGTTGACGGCGCCGCGGACGAAGATCGACTGATCGCCGATCAGGTCCATCTTCAGGCCTTCCGGCACCATGTCCTTGAGCTTTTCGACGCGGTCGCGGATGCCGTCGACGATCGCCAGCGTCGATACCGCGCCGTTCTTGAATACCGTCAGCAGCACCGAGCGGCTGTCGTTGACGTGCACGACATTGCTCTGCACGGCGTTGCCGTCGTGCACGAAGGCGACATCGCGCATGTAGACGTTGGTGCCGCCCACGGCCTTGATCGGAATGTCGTTGAGCTCCTCGAAGCCCAGCGGCGAGTTGTTGAGCTGCACGGTGTAGTCGAACGCGCCGATCTTCTGCGTGCCGACCGGCAGGATCAGGTTCTGCGCCGCCAGCGCGTTGGCGATGTCCTGCGGCGACAGGCCGCGCGCCTGCAGCGCGTCGTTGTCGACGTCGATCATGATCTGCCGCGACTTGCCGCCGAACGGAAAGGGCACGGCGGCGCCCGGCACCGTCACCAGCTGGGTGCGGATGGTGTTCATCGCCAGATCGCCGAGCGCCTGCTCGGAGAAGCCGGCCCCGGACAGCGCCAGCTGGATGATCGGCACCGTGGAGGCGTTGTAGTTGAGGATCAGCGGCGGCGTGGTGCCGGCCGGCAGCTGCTTGAGCATGGTCTGCGCCACCGCCGTCACCTGCGCGTTGGCGGTGGCGATGTTGACGCCCGGCTGGAAGAAGATCTTGACGATGCCGAAGCCGACCAGCGAGTTCGATTCGATGTGCTCGATGTCGTTGACGGTGGTGGTCAGCGCCCGCTCGAAACTGCTGGTCATGCGACCGGCCATCTGGTCCGGCGGCAGGCCGGTGTACTGCCAGACCACCGCGATCACCGGAATTTTGATCTCCGGAAAGATGTCGGTGGGCGTGCGCAGGTAGGCCAGCGGGCCGGCGATGAGGATCAGCAGGGCCAGCACCACGAAGGTATACGGGCGCTGCAGGGCAATGCGGACGATGCCAATCATGTCGGCGGCTCGGGGCTGAGGCTGGAAATCGCCGAGCAGTATGAAAACCGCTCTCTAGCGGTTTGCTGTCGTCTTCATGAAGGGATTTTCATCTGGCTGCCCGGCGCGGCGGCGCAGCGCGGCGGCCTGCGGTCGGCCTCAGTGCAGCTCGACCGGGCCGCGCAAACGATAGCCGAAACCGCGCAGGGCTTCGAGCGCATGCGGCGCGCCCAGCGCGCGCAGCCGCCGCCGCAGCCGCGAGGCGTAGAGATCGACGCGCTCGGGCCGCGGCTCGGCCTCGTCGCCCCACAGATGCTGGCCCAGCACGTCGCGGCTGATCGCGCGGCCGGCCGCCTGTGCCAGCAGGATCAGCAGCGCGTGCTCGCGCGGCGGCAGCACCTGCTGGCGGCCCTCGTAGCGGATGACGTGCTCGCGGCCGCCGATCTCCAGCGCCGCGGTGTCGCGCGCCGCCTCGCCGTCGCTGCCGAGGATCTCGCGGTAGCGCCGCCGCGTCTGCCGCAGCAGCGCCTGCACGCGGGCTTCGAGTTCGAGCAGCGAGATCGGTCGCGGCAGATAGCTGTCGGCGCCGGCGCGCAGCGCCGCGGCCGCGCTGACCGGACTGTGCTCGCCGCTGATCAGCAGCAGCGTCGCGTGTGGCGGACGCAGATCCCTCCAGCGTCGCAACAGCAGCAGGTCCGGCGTCTCGGCGTCATAGACCGCCAGCAGGTGGCGGCTCTCGGCGATCGCCCAGTCGGCTTCGTCCGGCGCGAGCACCTGCAGCGCGTGGCCGGCCTGGCGCAGCGCCGCCAGCAGGCGCAGATCGGGCAGGGCGGCGATGTAGAGCGTGCGCATCAGCGCGGCGCCGGCGCCGGCAGGCCTGCACGCAGGACGGAAACGGAGAGGCTCATCCGCCAACGATACCGCCATCGGCGCTGCCGGCATCAGGGCGAGGACAGCAGCGCCTCGTCGAGCAGCCGCGCCAGCCGGTGGCCGGCCAGCCGCAGGCGGCCCTGCAGCAGCGGCCACCAGCGCTCCTGATAAAGCCTCGCGTCGAAATCGGCCGGCGGATAGAAGCCGGGTGTCGAGGCGATCCGGCAGTCCTCGCCCGCCCAGTCGGCCGGCGTGCCGGTCGGTGTGCGCAGCGGCGCCAGCGCGTCGCGCTGCAGCGCCGTGCGCAGCTGCCCGGCGTCCAGGCCGCTGCGTTCGATCATGCCGCTGTCCCACCAGGCATGCAGGTTGGTCTGGCCGGTGCCGGGGCTCAGCAGGTAGGTGTTGCCGCCGCGGTCGTCGCCGAAGGCGCCGTGCAGCGGCTGGTGCAGGTCGCCGACGAAGTGCACCAGGTACTTCAGCGCCGTCAGCCGCTCCCGCGCATCGCTGGACCGCTGCAGCGTGCTGCGCTGCCGCTCGATGGCGGCGATCGCGCACAGCCCGTCGGCGCAGTCGCGCGCCGGCCGATAGCTGCAGTCGCCGCGCGGAAAATTGACGTAGTGCCAGGGCATCGTCGCCGGCGTGCGCGTGTCGTCGGCCCAGCTGGCGATCGAGCCCAGCGTGGCGCCGGGTTCCAGCGCCAGCAGCTGCGCCACCGCTTCCCGCGTGCGCGCCTGCAGCTGCGCCTCGGCGAGTTCGGCGACGACGCGATGCCCGAGCGGCCCCCAGGCAGCGGCCGGCAGCGCCAGCAGCGCGGTAATGGCGGCGAGCGTGCGGGCGGGACCGCGCCGCCTCATCGCGCGCCCGGCAGCAGCAGGCGTTCGCCCTGCTGCGGGTAGTGCAGGCGCAGGCCCAGGCCAGGGGGCAGCGCGTTGCCGGCGGCGAGCTGCGCGGCGATCAGCGCGCGTGGCGATTCGCCGCGGCGCAGGCTCGGCTTGATGTGGCTGATCACCACGTCCAGCCCGCGCAGCGCGCCGTCGCCGCCGGCGGCCTGCTCGAAGCGGCGCAGCTCCTGCAGCAGCCAGACCGGCTTGAAATGGCCGTAGAGGCGCTCGTCCGGTGTCGCATCCGGATACGAGCATTCGATGATCAGCGCCGCCAGCGCGCCGCGCCGCTGCAGCGGCGCCAGGACCTGCCAGACCGCGGCCAGCCGCGTGCTGCGCTCGGTGGCATCGGCGCCGGTGTCGCCGAAATAGGCGAGGTAACGCTGCGTGTCGGGCGCGCCGGTGCGCAGCAGGATCATCGAGGAGTCGAGGCGGTCGTGCGCCAGCGGCAGCAGCTGCGCCTGCAGCGTGGTGCCGTCGATCGCGAAGGTCTCGCCGGGCGGCGGCGCGCGCAAGGTGTAGCGTTTCAGCCGCGGTTCCGGACCCTGATCGCTGAAATTGGCCCAGGCCTGCCAGTTGAAGTAGCTGCCGGTCAGCGTCTGCAGGGTCGAGGCCAGCGCGTAGATCGGCTTGGCGCTGTCGTCGGGTGAGACGATCAGCATGCCGGCCAGATGATCCAGATGCGCGTGGCTGATGAAGTAGCCGGCGATGCCCTCGCGCAGCACGCGGCCGGCCGGCGTCAGCTGCGGGTCCGCGGCCGGCGTCTGCAGCAGCGCCTTGAACGCGCCCTGCCGCAGCGCGCGCTCGATGCCCGGCAGCAGGCTGCCGGCGTCGAGCGCCAGATAACGGTGGTCGTCGCTGGCGCGGACCAGCCAGGCGCTGAGATTGCCGTCGCTGAGGCCGCCGTTGGCGCCGAGCGTGACCAGTTCGAAGGCCGGCGCGCCGGCGCGCACCGGCGCGGCGATCAGCAGCAGCAGTGCGGCGATCCGCCAGAAGTCGGGCGAGCGGCCGCGCCGGCCGCCGCTCACGCCAGCATCCTCTGCGCAGCGCGGCGATGCCGCGCCAGCAGCGCCGGCACGTCGACGCCGACCAGCTGGCCGTCGCGGACGATCGCGCGGCCGTGGACCATCGTCAGCCAGGCCGGTCCCGGCGCACAGCTGAGCAGCGCGGCGACCGGATCGGACTGCGCGCCGGCATGGCGCAGGCCGTCGACGCGGTAGGCGACCAGATCGGCCGCCTTGCCCGGCGCCAGCTGGCCGATGTCGTCACGACCGAGGATCGACGCGCCGCCGCGCGTCGCCAGCCGCAGCGCCTCGCGCGCCGACATGCGGTCGGCGCGCGATTCGAAGCCGGGCCAGCCGACGCGCTGCAGCAGCATCGCCTGGCGTGCCTCGCCGAGCAGGTCGTTGCCGTCGTTGCTGGCGGAGCCGTCGACGCCGAGGCCGACGCGCACGCCGGCGTCGAGCATCTCGCGGACCGGCGCGATGCCGGACGCCAGGATCATGTTGCTGCTCGGGCAGTGGCAGACGCCGCTGCAGCTGTGCGCCAGCTTGCCGATGCCGTCTGCGCCCGGATGCACCATGTGCGCGAACCAGACATCGTCGCCGAGCCAGCCCAGCGATTCCGCGTAGTCCAGTGGCTTGAGGCCGAAGCGCTCGACGCAGTAGCGCTCCTCGTCGAGCGTTTCGCCCAGATGTGTGTGCAGGCGCACGCCGCGGTGGCTGCGCGCCATCGCCGCGCTCTGCCGCATCAGCTCGGCACTGACACTGAACGGCGAGCACGGCGCCAGGCTCATGCGCAGCAGCGAGCCGGGCGCGGCGTCGTGATAGCGGCTGATCAGTCGCAGGCTGTCGTCGAGGATGGCGTCCTCACGCTCCACCACGGAATCCGGTGGCAGGCCGCCCGCACTTTCGCCAACGCTCATCGAACCGCGCGTCGGGTGGAAGCGCATGCCCAGTTCCTGCGCGGCGGCGATGCTGTCGTCGAGCCGGGCGCCGTTGGGGAACAGATAGAGGTGATCGGCCACCGTGGTCGCGCCGGACAGCGCCAGCTCGCAGAGGCCCAGCATCGTGCTGACGTGCACTGCCTCGGCATCCATGCGGCCCCAGATCGGGTAGAGCGTCTTGAGCCAGTCGAACAGCGACAGGCCGCCGCCGGTGCCGATGGTCCGCGTCAGCGTCTGGTAGAGGTGATGGTGGCCGTTGACCAGGCCCGGCATCAGCACGCAGCCGCGCAGCTCGATGCGCGTGTCCGGCGTGCGCGCCGCCGCGTCGGCGGCGATCCAGCGCTCGGCTTCGTCGCTGTGGCCCAGCCATTCGATCCAGCCGTCACGGATGAAAACGGCGGCGTCGCGCCATTCACGGTTCTGGTCGTCGTGGCTGACGAGGGCATCGGCGTGGCTCAGCAGTTGTTTCAAGGTCCGGGTCCGGTCGGCTCTCGGGCGATGGCCCGAAAAGTGCATGCGAGTGATGACCAAATTGTATGCAATGACCGCGCCGGGCGCGGTGCCGGGAGGACCACGACGATGGGATCAGCCGACGACTTCATCCAGAAACTGCCCAAGGCCGAGCTGCATGTGCACCTGGAAGGCACGCTGGAGCCGGAGATGAGTTTCGCGCTGGCGCAGCGCAACGGCGTCGCGCTCGCCTACGACACGCCGCAGGCGCTGATCGCCGCTTATGACTTCCACGATCTGCCGTCGTTCCTGGGCATCTACTACGCGGCGATGCGCGTGCTGGTGAAGGAGCAGGATTTCTACGAGCTGAGCTACGCCTACCTGCGTCGCGCCCGCCGGCAGAACATCCTCTACGCCGAGATGTTCTTCGACCCGCAGGCGCATACCGATCGCGGCGTCGCCTTCGACACCGTGATCCGCGGCATCCACCGCGCGCAGCAGGACGCCGCGCGCGAGCTGGGCATCGACTCGCAGCTGATCCTCTGCTTCCTGCGCGATCTGAGCGCCGAATCGGCGATGCGCACGCTGGAGATGGCGCGGCCGTACAAGAGCTGGATCATCGGCGTGGGCCTGGATTCCGACGAGAAGGACAACCCGCCGCTGAAGTTCGCGGAGGTGTTCCGTGCCGCACGCAAACAGGGCTACAAGCTGACGATGCACTGCGACGTGCACCAGAACAACACGCATGAGCACATCCGCCAGGTGCTCGACGACATCGTCGTCGACCGCATCGACCACGGCATCAATGTGCTCGACGATGACAAGCTGTGGGGCGAGGTCGCGCATCGCGGCCTGGGCCTGACGATCTGTCCGGTGTCCAACCGTTTCGTCGTGCAGGACCTCACCACCGCGCAGATCCGCCGGATGCTGCAGCTGGGCCTGCGCGCGACGATCAACTCCGACGACCCGGCCTATTTCCGCGCCTATCTCAACGAGAACCTGCAGGCGCTGATGGACGACGGCCTGAGCGCTGCCGAGATCGTGCAGCTGCTGCGCAATGCCTTCACCGTATCGTGGATCGATGCCGAGCGCCGCGCCCGCTACCTGGCGCAGCTCGAAGCGGCGGCGGCCTGATGGCCGCCGTGCCGCAGGCCCGCAACGGCAGCCGCGGCCCGCGCGCGGTGCTGTGGCGCGCCGTCGCGCTGTTGTCGCTGGGCCTGATGCCGGCGCTCGCCGCAGCGGCGCCGCTGGCGGTCAAGGTGGTGGTGGTGACGATGTTCGAGACCGGTGCCGTCAGCGGCGACAAGCCCGGCGAATTCCAGCTCTGGGTCGAGCGGCAGAAGCTCGACAAGGTCTATCCGTTCCCGATGGGCGAGTACGAGCTGCGCATGAACGACGCCGGCCTGCTGGCGATCTGCACCGGCGGCGGCATCACCAACGCCACGGCCTCGATCATGGCGCTGGGCACCGATCCGCGCTTCGATCTGCGCCAGGCCTACTGGCTGATCGCCGGCATCGCCGGCGGCGATCCGGCCGATGTGTCGCTCGGTACCGCCGCCTGGGCGCGCCACGTCGTCGACGGCGATCTGCTCTACGAGATCGATGCGCGCGAGATTCCGCGGGACTGGCCCTACGGCCTGCTGCCGCTCGGCGCCAAGAAGCCCAACGACAAGGCCGACGGCTGGACCGTCGACACCATCCACTTTCCGCTCAATGCCCGGCTCGCCGAATGGGCCTATGCGCAGAGCAAGGACCCTGCGCCGGCCGACAGCGCCGGCATCGCGCGCTTCCGCAAGCAGTTCGCAGGCTTCCCGCAGGCGCTGAAGCCGCCGTTCGTGACGCTCGGCGACACCATGTCGTCGAGCACCTACTTCCATGGCCGGCTGCTGACGCAGTGGGCCAATGACTGGATGAAGCTGCAGGCCGGCGCCGACGCCAACTTCATGATGTCGGCGATGGAAGACAGCGGCACGCTGACCGCGCTGCGCCGGTTGTCGCGCGTGGGTCGTGTCGATCTCGACCGCGTGATGGTGCTGCGTACCGCCAGCAATTTCAGCATGCAGCCGCCGGGCAGGGACGCCGCCTGGAGCACCACGGCGGATTATCCGGACGACGGCCTGCCGGCGATCGAGGCGGCCTACCAGGTCGGCAACCGCGTCGTGCAGAAGCTGCTATCCGGCTGGGCGACCTACCGCGAGCGGCTGCCGCAATGAGGCACATGAAGACATCGCTGTCGCGCCTGCTCGGTGCCCTGCTGCTGCTGGCCACCGCCGCCGCCGCTGCGCTCGACGCGCCGGACGCGCCGCTGCACTACACGGCCGGCGACACCATCGTCGTGCTCGGCGCCGTGCCGCAGGAGATTCCGCCGTTCGTCGAGGCGATGAAGGACGCGCAGAAGAGCACGCTGTGGGGCATCCCGTACTGGCAGGGCCATATCGACGGCAAGCCGGTCGTGGTGGCGATCACCGGCATCGGCAAGACCGCCACGGCGATGACGACGACGCTGTTCGTCAGCAGCTTCAAGCCGCGGCTGGTGCTGATGAGCGGCACCGGCGCGCGCATCAACCCGGGCCTGCGCACCGGCGACGTGATCGTCGCGACGCGGCTGCACGAGCACGACTACGGCAGCCTGACGCGGCAGGACATGGTCTACCGGCCGTTCAACGGCGCCGACGACGGTCGCGAGATCGCCAATGACTTCTCGCCGTCGCCCGCGCTGCTCGGGCGCGCCGACGCGGCGATCCGCAGCTACCGCGCGCCGCAGCTCAGCGCCAACGGCGCCCGCTACACCGTCAGCGTGCGCCGCGGCGTGGTGGTGTCGTCGGACCTGTTCGGCGTCACCGAGGCGCGCATCCGCCGTCTGCGCGAGGACTTCCACGCCGACATCATGGAAATGGAATCGGCGCCGATGGCGCACACGCTGCAGATCCTCGGCGTGCCGTACCTCGTCGTCCGCGCCGGCAGCAACGTCGCCCAGGAAGCGCCCAATGACGACTATCTGCGCCTGGGCCCGCTCGCCGCACGACAGGCGGCGCTGTTCAGCCTGCACCTCCTGAAACATCTCTGACGATCCGACCCCATGAAGCGTCCCCTGCTGACCGCCTCGCTCATCGTCGCCGCGCTGTGCTGCAGTGCCGGCGCATCCGCCGCCGAACCCTGGTTCGAGGACTTCAAGTCCAAGGCCACGCCGGAGCAGCTGTACCGCTTTCTCTACGCGCTGCCCAAGGGCGGCGATCTGCACAACCATCTGTCCGGCGCCGGCCTGTCGGAATGGTGGTGGGACGCGGCGCTGGCGCAGCAGGCGCGCGGCTACACGTATTACACCAAGGTCCGCATCAACAACTGCGTCGACTACGGCAGCAGCAACGAGTACGGCGGCGATCCGTACTACCTGCTGTTCAACACCATCCAGCAGTCCAGTTACGACAAGCTCGATGCCTGCCGCAAATCCGAATACAAGGCGCTGCAGGCGCTCGATGCGCGCGAGAAGCAGGGCTGGCTCGACAGCATCCGCCTCGACCGCCCGCATGAAGGCCGCGACGAGTTCTTCAGCACGCACTGGGAGCGGCTCGGCGAGCTGGATCGCAATCCCTACGCGACCGCCGAGGTGCTCTACAAGAACATCGAAGCCTTCGGCAAGGAAGGCCTGCTCTA
The DNA here is from genome assembly GCA_946478985.1 of uncultured Solimonas sp. The sequence continues at coordinate 6,556 of CAMLDZ010000031.1, read as the reverse complement.
CCTGGAGACGCAGGACGGCGCCTTCGGCTTCCTGAAGCCCGACGGCAGCGCGATGCCGGCCGACGAGACCGCTGCGATCATGCGCCAGCGTCTGGCCGCCGCCGATGCCAGGGCCACCGGCGTCACCGTGCGCTTCCAGAGTTCGATCCTGCGCTTCGCCAAGAACGCCGAAAGCTATCTGAAGACGCTTTACGCGTTCACCGACAAGCACCGCGATCTCTATGTCGGCATCAACATGGTCGGCCGCGAGGACAACGACAAGGGCTATCCGCTGCGCTTCCTGCCGACGCTGCGCGAGCTGCGCCGCAAGTATCCGGAGATCCATCTTTCGATCCATGCCGGCGAGGTCGACGAGCCCAATTTCCATATCCGCGACACCCTGCTGCTCGGCGCCGAGCGCATCGGCCACGGCGTCAACCTGCTCGGCGATCCCGACACCACGGTGCTGATGCGCAACGGGCCCTACCTGATCGAGATCAACCTGATCAGCAATCTGCTGCTCGAATACGTCAGCGATTTCCAGCAGCACCCGTTCCCGGAGTACCTGCGCATCGGCATTCCGGTGGCGCTGTCGACCGACGACCGCGGCATGTGGGATTCCAACATGAGCGACGAGTACTTCGTCGCCGTGCGCGAGTTCAACCTGTCGTGGGAGGAGCTGGTGAAGATCGGCCGCAACTCGCTGCTGCACGCCTTCGTCGAGGAGCCGGTCAAGCAGAAGCTGCTCAAGGACTACGACAGCCGCGTCGAGCGTTTCGCCGCGCGCTTCCGCAAGCAGGGCATGGCGATGCTCGACGAGGTCCGGCCGGTCAGCTATTCGTTCACCTGCAAGCACTACCAGCTGTGCTGGCCGCGGCAGTGAGCGCCTGATGCAGGCCGCGTCGCCCGCTTTCGCGATCAGCGCCGCACAGCGGCTGCGGCTGACCTGCGCCTGCCTGCTGAGCTATTTCATCGTCGCCGGCCTGATCTCGCAGATCGGCGCGATCAGCGGGCCGATGGCGGCGCATTTCGGCCGGCCGCTGACCGATGTCGCGGCGCGTTTCTCGTCGCTGTCGAGCGGCATCCTGATCGGCACCCTGCTGAGCCTGGTCTGCTTCGAGTGGGTCGGCCTGCGCCGCGCCATCGTCGGCTGCTACCTGCTCGGCGCCGCCGCACTGCTGGCGCTGGTGCTGTTCGATCACTGGACGCTGCTGCCGGCGCTGCTGCTGCTGGCCGGTGCCGGCTGTGGCCTCGGCCTTGCCGCCGCCTCGGTGACGCTGGCGCTGAGCTACGCGCCGCAGCGCCGCGCGACGCTGCTGCTGTGCAGCGACCTGTGCTTCGCGGTCGCCGGCATCGTCTGTGCGCCGGCCGCCGCCGCGCTGATCGCGCGCGGCCTGCCATGGAGCAGCAGCTACGCGCTGCTGGCGCTGCTCTGCATCGCCGTCGTCGTGCTGGCGCTGCGCAGCCCCTACCCGCCGTCGGCGCGCGAGGCCGGCGAGCGCCTGCGCCACGAGCGCTGGCCGGCCGGCGTCTGGCTGTGCGCGGCGGCGCTGTTCTTCTACCTGCTCGGCCAGGTGACGATGCTGCTGTGGCTGCCGCAATACCTGCAGCAGCATCTGCAGCTCGACGCGCTGGCCAGTGCCGGCGGCATCAGCCGCTACTGGATCGGCATGGCGCTCGGCCAGCTGCTGCTGGTTGCGCTGCTGCAGCGCGTCGATTTCCGCCGGCTGCTGCCGCTGATCGCGGTGGCCTCGGCGCTGGCCTCGTTCCTGCTGTGGCGCATCGGCAGCGCATCGGCACTGCTGCTGTCGACGACACTGCTCGGCCTGGCCAACGGCGGCCTGCTCAAGCTCAACCTCAGCTACGCGACGACGCTGGTGCGCCATCCGCAGCGTGTCGTCACGCTGGTTCTGTCGGCCGGCTCGCTGGGCCAGGCGCTGAGCCCGTACGGCAGCGCGCTGCTGGTCCGCCATTTCGACACCGCCGCGGCGCTGCAACTGGTGACGCTGTGCTATCTGCTGATGGCGGCCTGCATCCTCGCCGCCACGCGCGGCGGCCGCGCGCTGTTCGTCGATGCCGCCGGCAGGGCCGCATGACATGAGCCGCCACGCTTCACGCCAGCCATCCCGGAGTGCCGTCATGCGCAGCGCGCGGATTCCCGTCGTCGATCTGTCCACTGCCAGCAGTCGCGAACTGGTGGCGGCGCTGATCGACGCCTCCTGCGTGTTCGTCACTGGCCATGGCATCGATCGCCTCACGCGCGATCTGGTGCTGGCCACCGGCGACGCCTTCTTCGCGCTGCCGCGCGCCGAAAAGGCTCGCGTCGAATGGCCCGGCGACGGCCCCTGGTACGGCTGGCAGCCGGTCTCGGAGTCCGGCCCCGGGGCCGATCTGATGGAGCGCTTCGAGCTGCGCCTGAAGCCCGGCGGCGCACAGCTGCCGCCGCAGGTCTGGGCCGACAGCTTTGCGCTGTGGCCGCAGCGGCCGCCGGCGTTCCGCGAAGCCTGGACGCGGCTGTATGTGTCGCTGCACGGCCTGTCCAGCCGCATCGTCACGATGCTCGCCGACGGCCTGGCGCTGCCGGCTGCCGAACTGCCGGCGTGGACGCAGCAGCAGCACTCCAACCTCGTGCTCAACCATTTCCACGCGCAGACACAGCCGCCGGAACCGGGCCGGCTGCGTGCGCAGCCGCACACCGACATCGGCGGCATCACCCTGCTGTGGGCCGACGACGCGCCGGGCGGGCTCGAAGCGGCGATCGGCAGCGGCCTCGACTGGGTGCCGGTGCACTTCCGCGACGATGCCTGGCTGCTGCAGGCCGGCGATCTGCTGCACCTGTGGTCGGGCGGGCGCATCCCGGCCAATCCGCACCGCGTCGTCAATCCGCCGCGTTCGGCGCCGCCGAGCGTGCGCCGCTCGCTGGTGTTCTTCCAGCATCCCGACACCGACAGCTGGATCGCGCCGCAGCAGGCCGAGCACGGCACGCAGGCGCTCGATCACATCCTCGCGCGCCAGCGCGGCGAGTACGCGGCGGTGGTGGCGCGCTTGAGATGACGGCCGGCGCCGCCACGCTGGAACGCTTCATCATGGGCCTGCCCAAGGCCGAGCTGCACGTGCACGTCGAAGGCACGCTGGAGCCGGAGCTGTACCTGCGGCTGGCCGCGCGCAACCGCATCGCCACGCCGTACACGGACGCCGAGGCGGTGCGCCGGCGCCTGCGCGAGGCGCACGACCTGCCCAGCTTCATCGGCATCTACGAGGAGCTGATCGCGGCGCTGCGCAGCGCCGCCGATTTCCGCGAGCTGGCGCTGCATTACTTCGAGCGCGCGCAGCAGCAGGGCGTGCGCTACGCCGAGGTGTTCTTCGATCCGCAGCTGCATCTGGAGCGCGGCGTGCCGCTGGCGGCGATCTTCGAAGGGCTGCTGCAGGCGCGCGACGAGGCGCGGCAGCGGCTGGGCCTGCAGGCGCAGTACATCGTCTGCTTCCTGCGTGACCGGCCGCTCGAAGCGGCGCTGCAGGTGCTGCGCGAGGCGGCGCCCTGGCGCGCCGGCTTCATCGGCATCGGCCTCGACAATCCGGAGGTCGACGGCTTTCCGCAGAAGTTCGCCGCGCTGTACGACGAGGCGCGGCGCCAGGGCCTGCGCCTGACCACGCATTGCGACGTCGGCCAGCCCAACACCGTCGCGCATCACTGGGGCGCGCTCGACGTACTCGGCGTCGAGCGCATCGACCACGGCCTCAACGTCCTCGACGATCCGGCGCTGGTCGAGGCGGTGCGCGAGCGCGGCATCGGCCTGACGGCGGCACCGACGCTGTTCTACACCGAGATCGCCGGCCGCATGGAATATCGCGCCGGGGCGATCCGCCGGCTGCTCGAAGCCGGGCTGCAGGTGTCGGTGCACTCCGACGACCCCGGCATGAAGCGCGGGCTCTACGTCGGCGATCTGCTGCTGCGCGTGCAGCAGGTGGCCGGCCTCGACCGCGCCGCCGTCGTGCAGCTGGCGCGCAACAGCTTTCTCAGCGCCTGGCTGCCGTCGGCCGCGCGCGATGCCTATCTGGCGCAGCTCGATGCCTACGTCGCCGCATCTGCGCACAGTCCTTGCTTTTGAACCCCAAGGCTGCGCCTCCTGCAGCCCCGAGCCGAGTGAAACCATGACCCCGACCGTCGATCCCGCCCGCCGCGCCACGCTCAGCTGGCTGCGCCGTTTCTGCGTCGCTGCACTGGCCGCGTCGGCTGCGGCGCTGGCCGCGCCGGCGGCGTTCGCCGCCGAGCCGCTCAAAGTCGCCTTCGTCTACGTCGGCCCGATCGGCGATGCCGGCTGGACCTATTCGCACGACCTCGGCCGCCTGGCGCTGGAGAAGGCGATGCCCGGGCAGGTCAAGACCAGCTATGTCGAGAGCGTGCCGGAGGGCGCCGACGCCGAGCGCGTGATCCGCCAGCTCGCCGCCGACGGCAACCGCCTGATCTTCACCACCTCGTTCGGCTACATGGAGGCGACGCTGAAAGTCGCCCGGATGTTCCCGAAGACCGTGTTCATGCACGCCACCGGCTACAAGACCGCCAAGAACGTCGGCGTCTACGAGGCGCGCGCCTATGAATCCTCGTACCTGCTCGGCGTGCTCGCCGGCGGCAAGACCAAGAGCAACACCCTCGGCTTCGTCGCCTCGTTCCCGATTCCGGAAGTGATCCGCAACATCGACGCCTTCACGCTCGGCGCGCAGGCGGTCAATCCCAGGATCAAGACCAAGGTGATCTGGGTCAACACCTGGTACGACCCGGGCAAGGAGCGGCAGGCCGCCGAGACGCTGATCGCGCAGGGCGCCGACGTGCTGAGCCAGAACACCGACTCGGCGGCAGTGCTGCAGGTGGCGCAGCAGAAGGGCGTGTTCGCCTGCGGCCGCAACTCCGACATGTCGCGCTTCGCGCCGACGGCGCAGCTCGCCGCCGGCATCGTCGACTGGGGTCCGTTCTACATCAAGACCGCCAAGGACGTGCTCGCCGGCAGCTGGAAGAGCGCCGACACCAAGTGGGGTGTCGCCGAGGGCATGGTCGATGTCGCGGCGCTGCTGCCGGGCATTCCGGCGGCCACGCTGAAGACTTTCGGCGAGCAGAAGAAGGCGCTCGCCGAGCATCGCTTCGAAGTGTTCCAGGGCCCGCTCAAGGACCAGAAGGGCGCGGTGAAAGTGCCTGCCGGCAGCGCGCTGACGCCGGCGCAGCTGACCGCGCTGGACTGGTACGTGCAGGGCGTCGAGGCGCCGCTGCCGCGCTGAAGCCGGCGGCGCTCAGCCGCCGTAGGTGGCCGTGAAGCGTGACTGCAGGTAGTCGGCGGCGCTGATCGGCGGGTGCCGCGGCGCGGTGCCGGCGGCGACGCAGCTGGGAATGGCGCTGACCTGCGCGTCCGGATTCGGATCGAGGAAGAAGGCGATCGAGTAGCGCTCGGCCGGCGGCGGCAGCACGCGGTGCGGCGTCGACACGTAGACGTCGTTGGCCCAGCGCATCAGGCAGTCGCCGATGTTGCAGATGAAGGCGCCGGGCAGCGCCGGCACGTCCAGCCACTGCGCGCTGCCGCGCGGCTGCACCTGCAGGCCGGCGACGCCGTCGGTGGCCAGCAGGGTGAGGTTGCCGTAGTCGGTATGCGCGCCGGCGCCGATCTCGCCCGGCGGCGCATCGTCCGGCGCGCGCTGCGGATAGTGCAGCAGGCGCAAGGTCGCCATCGGCCGGTCGATCTTGTCGGCGAAGAAATCCTCCGGCAGATCCAGATCGAGCGCGAAGGCGCGGTGGATGCGGCGGCCGACGGTCAGCGCGGCGTCGAAGTAGGCCTGCAGCGTCGCCTGCCAGCCGGGCAGCGCCGGCCACAGGTTCGGCGGCCGCGTGCGGCCGTCGGTCCAGATCAGGTTGTAGGCCTCCTTGAGATCCGGCGCGGCGTGTTCGTCGAGCGCTTCGTCGCCGTAGCCGGCGTAGCCGCGGTTGTGGCCGTGCCGTTTCAGCGCCAGCGCGCGCTTGGCGTCCAGCGGCTGCGCGAAGAAAGCGCGCGAGGCGGCGAAGGTTTCGGCGATCAGCCTGCGCGTGATGCCGTGGCCGCGCACCGCGAAGAAACCGATGCCGCGGCAGGCGGCGCCGATCTCGGCGGCGACCTGCCGCCGCGCGTCCAGTGCGTCGCCGGCCAGCGCGCTGATGTCGATGACGGGGATCGTGGCGGGGTGCATGCGGTTCAGGGCGAGTGATAGACGCGGGCGCGCGCCGTCTGGATCGGATTGGCGTCGGCGACCAGATCGTTGAAGCGCACGTTGGCGATCCTTGCGATCTCGATCAGCCCGGCGGCGCGTTCGACGGCCGGCGCGTTGGCCATCCGCGACCAGCCGTCGAGGACGACGCGCTCGTAGCGTTCGACGTCGCGCGCGCAGACGATCAGCGGAAAGCCGAAGTGCGCGCGGTAGGCGCGCGACATCTCCAGCACGTCCCGCTGCACGCCGTCGTCGAGTGCGCCGACGCCGGCGTCGAGATGGTCGAGCAGGTAGGCGTTGTGCGCGTCGCCCTCGCTGCCCAGATCGGCGAACGAGTTCATCAGCTGCAGCT
>CAMLDZ010000030.1 GCA_946478985.1 uncultured Solimonas sp. | reverse complement strand
CGGCGGCGAGGATCGCGTGGATCGCGGCGCGGCGGATGTTGATCGGCTTCAAGCGTGTCTGCAGAACGGTGAACGGCGATGATTGACGGGCGAACGGCGTGACCGGCCCGCCGGCAAGCCGCTAGATTCTAAGGCTTGAACCCCAGGCGAAGGAGTGCCGCGGATGCGGGGCCCGGTCCGGACTGTCACTGCATGAAGCCGCTCGACGCCATTGTCCTGACGCAGGGGCTGGTGGCCGCGGCGTGCTGGGCGGCCGCCGTCGCCGCCTTGCTCAGCGGGTGGTGCGGGCGGCCGCCGCCACGACAGCTGGCCGTCGAGCGCGGCATGATCGCTGGTCTGCTGTTCGCGGTTGGCGCCTGGATGCTGCTGCGGGCCATCTTCGAGGTGCCGCCTGTATTGCTTCTGCTGCTCGCAGCGTCGATGGCGCTGGCCGCCGTGACCCTGGCGCTGAGCTGGCTGGGCCTGATCGGTCGTATCGAGCCTGAGGCGCCGCTGCCCGGCGATGCGGCTTTGCGCGAGGAACTGCTGCGTCGCGAAAGCGCAGAGCAGCAGTTGCGCCAGGCGCTGGCCGACTACCGCCGCTCGGCTGCCGATTTCGAGCAGTTCGCCTACGCCGCTTCGCACGATCTGCAGACGCCGCTGCGCAACATCCAGGGTTTCGCGCAGTTGCTCGACGAGCGGCATGGGCAGGGGCTCGGCGTCGAGGCGCGCGAGTTTCTCGGCTATATGCAGCAAGGCATCGCGCAGATGCAGGCGCTGGTCGAGTCCCTGCTGCAACTGTCGCGGATCAACCGCCAGCAGCTGGTTTTTGCCCATCTACCGCTGCGCCTGACGGTGGCGCGCGCCAGCGAACCGCTGCGCGCCGACATCGACCGGCTTGGCGCCGAGATCATCGCGCCGGACCTGCCCGAGCTCAGCGCCGACCACGGCATGCTGGCGCAACTGCTCCGCAATCTGTTCGCCAATGCGTTGAAGTTCCAGCCCCCTGGCCAGCGGCCGCGGATCACGGTCCGCGCGCGGCGCGAGCATGAGCATTGGCATCTGACGATCACCGATAACGGCATTGGCATCCCGGATGAGCAGCTGGAGCAGGTGTTCGCCCCGTTCCGGCGGCTGCATCGGCAGGACGAGTTCGATGGCACCGGCATGGGGCTGGCCATCTGCCGCAAGATCGCCGCGCACCACGACGGCGACATCTGGGCCGAGGCGCATGAGGGCGGGGCGCAGATCCATCTGCTGCTGCCGGCGCGGCGCTCTCTTGGCGGCGACGCTGGACCCGCGGCCCCGGCTTCTTGAAAATACGCGCCCCCGACCCCAAGCGCTGGGTCGGACGTGTTTCTTCGAGAGAGCGATGCCGATTTACGACTACCACTGCAATGCCTGCGGCGCCGACAGCGAGATCCTGCAGAAGATCTCCGATCCGCCGGAAACCAAGTGCCCGGAATGCGGCAAGCGCAAGCTGGTCAAGCAGGTCTCGGCTGCCGGATTCCGGCTGAGCGGCGGCGGCTGGTACGAAACCGACTTCAAGAAGTCCGGCGACAAGAAGAAGAATCTGGCTGGCGACAAGACTGCCGACAGCGGCAAGTCCGAGACCAAGGCGGAGGCCAAGCCAGACGCCAAGCCAGACATGAAGAAGGAAGCCAAGCCCGCGCCGGCCGCCAAGTCGGACTGATGCCGGGCGGCTGCCCACGTCGGCGCGTGGCCGACCGCCGGGCGCGCGGTTAAACTACGCGGCCCCGAAACCGCGGACGCGGTTTTTCCGTTCCTTTCCGAGAACCTGCGCACAGCAGGTCGAGCCACGAAATCACGATGCGTAGCCATTACTGTGGTCAGGTCACCGAAGCGCTGACCGGCCAGACCGTTACCGTTTGCGGCTGGGTCCACCGCCGCCGCGATCATGGCGGCGTCGTGTTCATTGACCTGCGCGACCGCGAGGGGCTGCTGCAGTGCGTGTTCGATCCGGACACCCAGGAGGCGTTCCAGACCGCTGACCGCCTGCGTTCGGAATGGGTCATCAAGATCACCGGCCGCGTGCGGCCGCGCCCGAGCGGCACCGAGAACGCCAACATGCCGACCGGCAAGGTCGAGCTGCTGGCCAAGGAAATCGAGATTCTCAATCGCTCGGAGACGCCGCCGTTCCATCCTGACGACGAGACCGTCGGCGAGGATACGCGCCTCAAGTACCGCTACATCGATCTTCGTCGCGTCGGCATGCAGAAGAACCTGCGGCTGCGCCACAACGTCATCAAGCGCATCCGCGATTTCATGGATGCCAACGGCTTCGTCGATGTCGAGACGCCGATCCTGACCAAGGCGACACCGGAAGGTGCGCGCGACTATCTGGTGCCCTCGCGCACGCATCCCGGCAAATTCTTCGCGCTGCCGCAGTCGCCGCAGCTGTTCAAGCAGCTGCTGATGGTGTCGGGCCTGGATCGCTACTACCAGATCGCGCGCTGCTTCCGCGACGAGGATCTGCGCGCCGACCGCCAGCCCGAATTCACCCAGCTCGACGTCGAGACCTCGTTCCTGACGCAGGAGCAGATCATGGCCCTGATCGAGGGGCTGGTGAAGGATCTGTTCCAGGACGTGCTCGGAGTCGATCTCGGCACCTTGCCGCACATGAGCTTCGAGGAGGCGATGCGCCGCTATGGCTCCGACAAGCCGGATCTGCGCAATCCGCTGGAGCTGGTCGACGTCAAGGACCTGGTCAACGATGTCGATTTCAAGGTGTTCTCGGCGCCGGCCAACGACGACAAGAGCCGCGTCACCGCGCTGCGCGTGCCGGGCGGCGCCAGGTTCTCGCGCGGCGAGATCGACAAGTACACCGACTTCGTCAAGGTCTACGGCGCACGCGGTCTGGCGTATATCGTCGTCGAGGACAAGTCCAGGGGCCGCGACGGCCTCAAGTCGCCGATCGTCAAGAACCTGCACGACCGTGCGATCACCGGCATCCTGGAACGTACCGGCGCACAGGACGGCGACGTGGTGTTCTTCGGCGCCGACAAGTCCAAGGTGGTCAGCGACGCCCTCGGCGCGCTGCGCCTGAAGATCGGCAACGACCTGGGCTTGACGGCCGGCGGCTGGCGCGCGCTGTGGGTGGTCGACTGGCCGATGTTCGAGTACGACGACGAATCGCAGCGCTGGGTGTCGCTGCACCATCCGTTCACGGCGCCCAAGCCCTATGACGCCGCGGCATTGCGCGCCAATCCGGGCGCGACGCTGTCGCAGGGTTATGACATCGTCCTCAACGGCGTCGAGATCGGCGGCGGCTCGGTGCGCATCCACAGCCCCGAGGTGCAGCAGGCGGTGTTCGACCTGCTCGGCATCGGCGCCGAGGAGCAGCAGGAGAAGTTCGGCTTCCTGCTGGAGGCGTTGTCCTTCGGTGCACCGCCGCACGGCGGGCTGGCCATCGGCCTCGATCGCCTGGTCATGCTGATGTCCGGCGGCCAGTCGATCCGCGAGGTGATCGCCTTCCCGAAGACGCAGACCGCGCATGATCCGCTGACTGCGGCGCCGAGCGAAGTCGATCTGCGCCAGCTGCGGGAACTCAACATCCGTTCGACGGTCCAGCCCAAGGCGCCGGGCGAGCCGCAGGCGCCCAAGGCCTGAACCCCTACCAAGCAGGAGCGGAAATTCATGCGTTTGCAGCGAGTTTTGAGCGTGTCGGCATCGTTGGGCCTGATGATGCTGGCCTCGGCCTGCAACGGCATCGGCAGTGGATCGCGACCCGAAGCGCTGGAACTGCGGCGCAGCCAGGCGACCGCGATCCTGGGCACCGAGACGAATCGGACGGTGACCTGCTTCCCGGATCAGATGGCGGCGGTCATGATCCAGACCGATGGCCGCGAGGGAGACTTCACCGCTCGGGTGAACTGGACCTCATCCAACCCCGACGTGCTGCGCGTCAGCAATGGCGATATCGAGTATCCGGACGACGACACCCAGGTCTTCGGGCCGGGCGTGATGTTGCCGCAGAAGCCGGGAACGGCGACGGTGACGGCCAGCTTCTCGACTTTTTCGGCATCCTACGACGTCGAGGTGATCGAGCCGGAATCGATGACGCTGACGCCGATCGACCCCACCGTCGCCTTGCTCGCCACGCAGCCGCTGACGCTGAAGGCGCGGGTGGCTGGTTACGACCTCGATGTGACGCGCTCCGTCAGCTGGGCTTTCGACGATCCCGATACGACCGTCGCCAACTTCAGTTCCAGCGCCGCCGGGCTGATAACGCTTGAAAAGGTGGAAGGCACGCTGGTTGCGCGGCCGAAGCTGCTGGCATGCCCGGACGACTCACCCACCGCCGCGCTGGCCGCCGACCTGAAGACCACGATCAAGGCGCGCAAGGCCACCTCGATCACCACCAGCCGCCAGTTCGCCAAGGACGACGGCTCGGTGGATCCGCTGATCGTCGGCAACTCGGAAACCATCACTTTCATCGCGCATTTCGCCGATACCGACGCGACACACGACATCAGCAATTCCGGTGTCGTGTCGCTGACTTCCGACAAAACCGCGGTAGCGGGCTCGGTCGTCAATCGCATCGTCGGCGTGGCGGATGGCACGGCGAACGTCACGCCGAAGTTTCCTTCCGTCACGATCGAGGGATTCCCGGTCCTGGAAGCGGCGCCGCTGCCGGTGACGGTGCTGACGCGTACTCTGCAGAGCTTCGAGGTGGAGCCGGCGGCCCCCGAAATGACCGCGTTGAGCCGCCTGCAGCTGCGCGCCGTCGGCACTTACCAGGATGGCAGCAAGCAGGAGATCACCAACCATGTGACGTGGCGGCTCGCCGATGACGATGCCGGAACGGCAGCCTTCACCACCCCGCTCGGCACGGTCGTGTCCCTGCAGTCGCAGGATGCCCAGGTTACCGTCACCGCAACCAGCACCAAGGACAGCAGCAAGGTGTTGACCGTGCCGGTGCTCATCAAGGCCGTGCCCTGAAGGCATGCATATTCGGGTGAGAACCCGGGAGTGACACCATGGCCGCTGCGCTCAAGATTGAAGAATTCAGCCTGCTCGAGGACGGCGAATGCGATGCCCGCATCGTCGCCGCCAAGAACATCCTCGGCAAGCGCCTGTGCATTCTCGGGCACCACTACCAGCGCAACGAGGTCTTCAAGCACGCCGATTTCTTCGGCGATTCGCTGAAGCTCTCGCAGCTGGCCGCGACCACCGACGCCGAGTTCATTGTCTTCTGTGGCGTGCACTTCATGGCTGAGGTCGCGGACATCGTCACGCACGGCCGGCGCACGGTGATCCTGCCGGACCTGGCCGCCGGCTGCTCGATGGCCGACATGGCCAACCTGATCAAGGTGCGCCGCTGCTGGGCCGAGCTGTCGGAGATTCTCGATCCCGACCAGAGCGTCACGCCAGTCACCTATATCAACTCCGCGGCTGACCTGAAGGCCTTCTGTGGCCAGCATGGCGGCATCGTCTGCACCTCCAGCAACGCCCGCGCGGTGCTGGAGTGGTCGTTCGCGCGCCGCGAGAAGGTGCTGTTCTTCCCGGACCAGCATCTGGGCCGCAACACGGCCTTCAACATGGGCATCCCGCTCGATGAGATGGCGGTCTGGGATTTCTCCAAGCCGCTCGGTGGCAACACGCCCGAGCAGATCCGCAAAGCCAAGATGATTCTGTGGAAGGGCTTCTGCTCGGTCCACCAGATGTTCCAGCCGGCGCACATCGACAATTTCCGTGCGCGCGTGCCGCACGGCAAGGTCATCAGCCATCCGGAAAACGCCTTCGAGGTCTGCCAGAAGAGCGATTTCGTCGGCAGCACCGAATACATCCTGCGCACCATCCGCGCCTCGCAGGCCGGTGAGCACTGGCTGGTCGGCACCGAGCTGAACCTGGTCAACCGCGTCGCCGACGAGATGAAGGCCAAGGGCGTGACGGTGGAATTCATGTCGCCGACCGTCTGCATGTGCTCGACGATGTTCCGCACCGATCCGCAGCATCTGGCCTGGACGCTGGACAACCTCGTTGCCGGCCAGACCGTCAACCGCATCCGCGTGCCGGAAGCGATCGCCAAGCCGGCGCTGGCGGCGCTGGAGCTGATGCTGGAAGTGGTGGACTAAAGGGCCTGCATCCGGCGGCGGCCGTCAGGCTGCCGCCGGCGCCGGATCGCAGGGCAGGGCGATCCTCGCTGCTTTGCAGCAGCGCTACCGGTAGCGGTCGGCTAGAATACGCGCCCCCTACATCTTGCCCCGACGGAACTGTCCATGTTCGAACGCGCCCCGCGCCTTGCCGCCTTCGACCCCGAGCTCAACGCTGCGATCCAGGCCGAATGCGGCCGTCAGGAAGCGCACATCGAGCTGATCGCGTCGGAGAACTACTGCAGCCCGGCGGTGATGGAAGCCCAGGGCAGCCAGCTGACCAACAAGTACGCCGAAGGCTATCCGGGCAAGCGCTACTACGGCGGCTGCGAATACGTGGACGTGGCCGAGCAGCTGGCGATCGAGCGCCTCAAGCAGCTGTTCGATGCCGACTACGCCAACGTCCAGCCGCACTCCGGTGCGCAGGCCAATGCCGCGATCTTCCTCGCGCTGGTCTCACCGGGCGATACCGTCATGGGCATGAACCTCGCGCAGGGCGGCCACCTCACGCACGGCAACCCGGCCAACTTCTCCGGCAAGCAGTACCGGATCGTGCCGTACGGCCTGAACACCGAGACCGGCCTGATCGACTACGACGAGATGGAGCGCATCGCGCTCGAAACCAAGCCCAAACTGCTGATCGGCGGCTTCTCCGCCTACAGCCGCGTCAAGGACTGGAAGCGCATGCGCGAGATCGCCGACAAGGTCGGCGCGTACTTCTGGGTCGACATGGCGCACATCGCCGGCCTGGTCGCCGCCGGCGAATACCCGAGCCCGCTGCCGTACGCCCACGTCGTCACCAGCACCACGCACAAGACCCTGCGCGGCCCGCGCGGCGGCGTGATCCTCAGCCGCGGCCAGCCGGAAGACTTCAACAAGAAGTTCCAGTCGGCGGTGTTCCCCGGCATTCAGGGCGGCCCGCTGATGCACGTGATCGCCGCCAAGGCGGTGGCGTTCAAGGAAGCGCTGGACCCCAGCTTCAAGACCTACCAGAAGCAGGTCGTCGCCAACGCCCGCGCCATGGCGCAGGTGTTGCTGGACCGCGGCTACAAGGTCGTGTCCGGCGGCACCGACAACCACCTGTTCCTGCTCGATCTGATCGCCAAGAACGTCACCGGCAAGGATGCCGAAGCGGCGCTGGGCACTGCCCACATCACCGTCAACAAGAACTCGGTGCCGAACGATCCGAAATCGCCGTTCGTGACCTCGGGTCTGCGCCTGGGCTCGCCGGCGTCGACCACGCGCGGCTTCAAGCAAGCCGAGATGGCGCAGGTCGCCGGCTGGATCGCCGACATCGTCGATGCCCTGTCCGCCGGCAATGCCGAGCCGACCATCGCCCGCGTGCGCGGCGAGGTGGAGCAGCTCTGCGCGCGGTTCCCGGTTTACGGCAAGCGCGGCTGATCGGCGCTCTCACGCGACGGCGTCCGCACGATGCAATGCCCGTTCTGCAAGGCGCCTGACACGCGCGTGATCGACTCGCGGCTGGCCGAGGACGGCACGCAGGTGCGTCGCCGTCGCGAGTGCGAGAGCTGCGCGCAGCGCTTCACCACGTTCGAGCGCGCGCAGCTGACGATGCCCAACGTCATCAAGCGCAGCGGCGATCCGGAACCGTTCCGCGAGGAGAAGCTGCGCCAGGGCATCGGCCATGCGATCTACAAGCGGCCGGTTTCGCCGGAGATGGTCGACCATGCCGTCGATCGCGTGATGCGCAAGCTGCGCGCCAGCGGCGAGCGTGAAGTGCTGTCGCGCCAGGTCGGCGAGTGGGTGATGGAGGAGTTGCGCGATCTCGACACCGTGGCGTACGTGCGCTTCGCGTCGATCTACCGCGCTTTCTCCGACGTCAACGCCTTCCGCGAAGAGATCGAGCGCCTCGAAGCACTGCCGACGGCCGAAGAGCGCAAATCGCAGTTGCCGCTGCTGGAAGCCGACATCAGCAAAACGGCGCGCCGCAAGAACGGCGGCTGAGCCCAGATGCTCACCGCTGCCGAAGCCGCTCCGCACATGGCGCAGGCGCTGCGCCTCGCCGCCGCCGGCCTGTACACCACGCACCCCAATCCGCGCGTCGGCTGCGTGGTCGTCAAGGACGGCCGCGTGATCGGCGAGGGCGCACACCTGCGCGCCGGCGAGCCGCATGCCGAGATCTTCGCGCTGCAGGCGGCTGGAGACGCGGTGCGCGACGCCGATGTGTTCGTGACCCTGGAGCCCTGCGCGCATTTCGGGCGCACGCCGCCGTGCACGGACGCGCTGATCGCCGCCGGCCCGCGCAAGGTCTGGGTGGCGATGATCGATCCCAACCCCCTGGTCGCCGGACGTGGCATCACCCGTTTGCGCGAGGCGGGCATCGACGTCGATCTGGGCCTGATGAGTGGCGCGGCCGAAGCGCTGAACCGTGGCTTCGCGTCGCGGATGACGCGCAGGCGGCCGTGGCTGACCCTGAAACTGGCGGCTAGCCTCGACGGCCGCACGGCGATGGCCAGCGGCCAGAGCCAGTGGATCACCGGCGCCGCCGCGCGCGCCGATGTGCATCGCCTGCGCGCCGCCGCCGGCGCGGTGCTGAGCGGCGTCGGCACCGTGCTGGCAGACGATCCCCAGCTCAATGTGCGCGGATTCGATGCCGAACTGCGCCAGCCCGATCGCATCGTGCTCGACAGCGACGCCCGCACGCCGGCGACGGCGCGGGTCTGGGCGCCTGGCGCGCGCCGGCTGTGGCTGGGCGCCACGCCGCCCGCCACGCTGCCGGACGGCGTGGAATGGATTGCGGTGCCGCGCGCCGCTGACGGCGGACTGGCGCTGGATCAGGTGCTGGAGCAGCTGGCGCAGCGCCAGGTCAACGAAGTGCTGGTCGAGTGCGGGCCACGCCTGGCGGGCGCTTGGCTGCGCAGCGGGCTGGTCGACGAAGTGATCGCCTATCTCGCGCCGCAGCTGCTGGGACACGAAGCGCGGCCGTTCGCGCTGCTGCCGGGGCTGGAATCGCTGGCGCAGCGGATCGAGCTGCGCTTCATCGAGACGCGGGTCGTCGGCGACGACCTGCGCCTGACACTGCGGCCGCGGCCGCGAGGATAGGTACGTCATGTTCACCGGCATCATCGAGGCCAGCGGCACGATCGAGTCGATCGAGTCGATCGGCGGCGACAGCCGCATGCGGTTTCTTGCACCAGGCTATCTGGCCGGCGTGCAGATCGGCGACAGCATCGCCGTCAACGGCGTCTGCCTGACCGCGATCGTCTGCGATGCCGACAGTTTCACCGCTGACCTGTCGGCGGAGACGCTCAACTTGACCACGTCCGGCGCCTGGCAGGCCGGTGCGCGCGTCAACCTGGAACGCGCGCTGACGCCGGCCAAGCCGCTCGGCGGGCATCTGGTGTCCGGGCATGTCGACGGTATCGGCCGGCTGGTCGAGCGCTTCGAGGAAGCCCGTTCGACGCGGATGCGCTTTGCCGCCCCCGAAGCCCTGGCGCATTACATCGCGCGCAAGGGTTCGATCTGCATCGACGGCATCAGCCTCACGGTCAATGACGTCGAAGGCCGCCAGTTTGGCGTTAACATCATTCCCCATACCCTGGCCCAGACCACGCTGGGCGCGCTGCAGCCGGGCGATCCGGTCAATCTCGAAGTCGACCTGATCGCGCGCTATCTCGAACGGTTGCTGCAAGCACGGAGCAGAACATGAGCACGACGCAAAAGATCGCCAACATCGACGCCGCTCGCTCCGGCAAGCTCGATCCGATCGAGGACATCATCGCCGACTTCAAGGCCGGCAAGATGGTGATCCTGATGGACGACGAAGGCCGCGAGAACGAAGGCGACATCCTGATGGCCGCCGAGCGGGTGCGGCCGGAAGACATCAATTTCATGGCGCGCTACGGCCGCGGCCTGATCTGTCTGACGCTGACGCCGGATCGCTGCCGCCAGCTGCGTCTGCCGCAGATGGTGTCGAAGAACGAGGAAAGCCATAAGACTGCCTTCACGGTGTCGATCGAAGCGGCGCAAGGCGTGACGACCGGCATCTCGGCGTTCGACCGCGCGCACACGGTACGTACCGCGGTGAAGAAGGACGCGCGACCGGAAGACCTCGTACAGCCGGGCCATATCTTCCCGCTGATGGCGCAGGCCGGCGGCGTGCTGACGCGCGCCGGACATACCGAAGCGGGTTGCGACTTGGCGCGCCTCGCGGGCCTGGAACCGGCATCGGTGATCGTCGAGATCCTCAACGAGGACGGCACGATGGCCCGCCGCCCGGACCTGGAGAAGTTCGCACGCGAGCACGACATCAAGCTGGGCACGATCGCCGACCTGATCCGTTACCGTCTCGACAACGAGCACACCGTCGAGCGCGTCGCCGAAACGCATGTCAGCACCGAATTCGGCGAGTTCCGTCTGGTGACCTATCAGGACACCGTCGACAACACCGTGCACATCGCCATGGTCAAGGGCGCGATAGACCCGGCCAAGCCGACGCTGGTGCGCGTGCACCTGCGCAACATGCTGGCCGACGTGATGGGTGTCGAGCATGAAAAGTTCGGCTGGCCGCTGCGGCGCGCGCTCAAGCGTGTCGCCGAGGAGGGCCACGGTGTGGTCGTGCTGCTGCGCAAGCCGGAGTCGCCGCGCGAGCTGGTGCAGCAGATCGTCTCCCTGAACAAGGAAGGCGAGGAGTTTCCGCACGACCCCAAGCCGATGCTGCGTACCTATGGCATCGGCGCACAGATTCTCTCCGATCTGGGGGTGCGCAAGATGCGCGTGCTGTCGGCGCCCAAGCGCATGCAGGGCATCTCCGGCTTCGGCCTCGAAGTGACTGAATACGTGGCCTGCGATTGATGGCCAGCTCCAAGAAGACTGCCGTGAAGAAGACCGCCAAGCGGGCCGCTGCCGCTGCGCAGGCCTCGGTCGACGCCAAGGGCGGCTACATCGCCCCGCCGTCGCCGAAACCCGGCGAGTTCGGCAAGGCGCGCATCGCGCTGATCGTCACGCGCTGGAACGTCGACATCGTCGATCGCCTGCTCGACGGTGCGCGCGCCTGCCTGAAAGACTGGGGCGTCGCCGACAAGAACATCGAGCTGATCCGCGCGCCCGGTGCCTACGAGGTGCCGCTGGCCTGCCGCATCGTGCTCGATGGTCCGCGTTTCGACGGTGCGGTGGCGCTCGGCGCGGTGATCCGCGGTGACACGCCGCATTTCGACTACGTTGCCGGCGAATGCTCGCGCGGGCTGATCGACGTGCAACTGGCCACCGGCAAGCCGCTGGGCTTCGGCGTGCTGACCGTCAACACGGTGCAGCAGGCTGTCGACCGGGCTGGGCCGGGCTCCGCCAACAAGGGCTACGAAGCCGCTGCGGCGATGCTCGAAATGCTGCGTCTGCGCAAGGAGTGGCTGTGAGCGGATCCGACCTCGGCAACAATCCAGCCAGCCGCCGCGGCCTGGCGCGCCGCCTGACGGTGCAGGCGCTGTACCAGTGGCTGCTCAACGAGACGCCGCCGGAGACGCTGCTCAAGCAGTTCCGCGAGCAGGAGGAAGGTCTGGGCCGCGCCGACCCGGCCTACTTCGATGAACTGCTGCATGGGGTGATGGAACATGCGCCCGAACTGACGCTGGCGATCGTTCCGCATCTGGACCGGCCGCTCGCGCAGCTCGATCCGGTCGAGCACGCGATCCTGCTGGTCGGTGCCTACGAGGTTCACTACCGCCCCGACGTGCCGTGGAAGGTCGTCGTCAACGAGTCGGTCAACCTGGCCAAGATGTTCGGCGCCGAGGACGGCTACAAGTTCGTCAACGGCGTGCTCGACAAGCTCGCGCAGAAGGTCCGTCGCGACGAGGTCCGTGCCGGGCTGTGAGCGGCTGCTGATGGCCATGAATGAGTTCGCGCTCATTCGCCGCTATTTCGATGGCCTGACGGCGGTCGGCGACGGCGTCGCGCTCGGGATCGGCGACGATTGCGCGCTGCTCGAGCCGCCGGCCGGCGCCCAGCTGGCGATCAGCACCGACACGCTGATCGCCGGTCGCCATTTTCCACTCGATACCGCGCCCTCCGATATCGGCTGGAAGGCTCTGGCGGTCAATCTTTCCGATCTCGCCGCGATGGGGGCCGCGCCGCTGGCGTTCACGCTGGCGCTGAGCCTGCCGCAGGCCGACGAGCACTGGCTGGAGGCGTTCTCTGCCGGACTCGGTGCTTGCGCACGCACGTACGGCATCGCCCTGATCGGCGGCGACACAACGCGCGGCGCGCTGTCGCTGACGATCAGCGTGATCGGCCATCTGCCTGCCGGCGCGGCGCTGCGGCGTGGCGGCGCGCGGCCAGGTGACCTGGTTTGCGTCACCGGCACGCTCGGCGATGCTGCGCTCGGGCTGCGCCTCGGGACTGCTGCCGACGACACCGACGCGAGCTTCCTGCGCGATCGCCTCGACCGCCCGACGCCGCGGCTGGCGGCCGGGCTTGCGCTGCGCGGTATCGCCAGCGCCGGCATCGACCTCTCAGACGGCCTGCTCGGCGATCTGGGCCACGTTCTCGATGCCAGCGGCGTTGGCGCCGATATCGAAGTCCGGCGATTGCCGCAGTCGCCGGCGTTCCGGCGCACCGCGACGGCGGATGCGGGTCTGGCGCTGCAGCTCGCCGGCGGCGACGATTACGAGCTATGTCTTTGCATCCCGGCCGATCGTTTGGCCGCCGCTCAGGCGGCGTGCGGCATGGTGCCGCTGACGCCGGTCGGCCAGATCTCTGCAGAGCCGGGACTGCGCTTGGTTGACGCCAACGGTCTGCTCATATCCACCGCCGCTTTCGAAGCCTATCGCCACTTCTGATGACTGCTGACTCCACCGCCACCTCCAGGCCTGCGACTCCCGAGCCGCCGGCGCGCCTGATCCTCACCACGCCGGAGCACCTGCTGGCCTTTGGTTTCGGCGCCGGTTTGGCGCCGCGCGCGCCCGGCACCTTCGGTACCGTGGTCGGCGTGCTGCTGTTTCTGGCGCTGTCGTGGGTACCCTGGCCCTTGTATGCGGCGGCGACGGCGCTGCTGTTCGTTGCCGGTTGCTGGATCTGTGGCGAGAGTGCACGCCTGCTGGGCGTGCACGACCATGGCGGCATCGTCTTCGACGAAATCGTCGGCTATCTGGTGGCTGCGGCGCCGCTGATGATGATGCCGCCGGCCGATGCTTTGCGCTGGGCTGCCGGCATGCTGCTGGCGTTCGCCCTGTTCCGCCTGTTCGACATCGTCAAGCCCTGGCCGATCCGGGCGCTGGATCGCCGCGTACACGGCGGTTTCGGGATCATGCTGGACGATGCCGCGGCGGGCCTGGCGGCGGCAGCGGTGCTCGTGCTGCTGCGCCGCGAGTGGCTGCCGCTGTGAGGGCCGGCGGCGCTGCGGCCCTACAACAATTATGGTTGCATACTATAATGCTGGACTTGACCAAGCCCGTCCGCGCCGCGACCCCGTCCAGACAGCCAGGAACCCGAGCGAATGTCCGTTGAACGCGATGTAATGGAATATGACGTGGTGGTTGTCGGCGCGGGCCCGTCGGGCCTCGCGGCGGCCATCCGCATCAAGCAGAAAGCCGCTGAAGCCAATCAGGAAATCAGCGTCTGCGTGGTGGAGAAGGGCTCCGAAGTCGGAGCGCACATTCTGTCCGGCGCGGTGTTCGAGCCGCGCGCGCTCAAGGAGCTGTTTCCAGACTTCAAGGAGCTGGGTGCACCGCTCAATGTCGAGGTCAAGCGCGACGACATCTACTTCTTCCTGAGCCAGACCTCGTCGGTCAAGCTGCCCAATCTGTTCGTCCCGGCGACGATGCACAACGAGGGCAACTACATCATCTCGCTCGGCAACCTGTGCCGCTGGCTGGCACAGCAGGCGGAAGGCCTGGGCGTGGAGATCTATCCGGGCTTCGCCGCCCAGGACGCGATCATCGAGGACGGCGTGGTCCGCGGCATCGTCGTCGGCGA
Organism: uncultured Solimonas sp.; assembly: GCA_946478985.1. The sequence goes on along the minus strand of CAMLDZ010000030.1, from coordinate 17,848 downwards.
TCTGGGCGTCAACCACAAGGGCGAGCACAAGCCGGACTACACGCCCGGCATGGAGCTGCGAGGCAAGTACACGCTGTTCGCGGAAGGCTGCCGCGGCCACATCGGCAAGCGCCTGATCGAGCGCTACGAGCTCGCCAAGGACGCCGATCCCCAGCATTACGCGATCGGCATCAAGGAAGTCTGGACGATCGATCCGGCCAAGCATGAAGCCGGTCTGGTCGTGCACGGCGCCGGCTGGCCGCTGTCGGTGCTCGACACCGCCAACACCGGTGGCTCGTTCCTCTATCACTTCGAGAACAATCAGGTGCTGGTCGGCCTGATCGTCGACCTGTCGTACTCGAACCCGTTCCTGTCGCCGTTCGACGAGTTCCAGCGCTTCAAGCACCACCCGGTGATCGCCAAGTACCTGGAAGGCGGCACGCGCACCAGCTACGGCGCGCGCGCGATCGTCAAGGGCGGCCTCAATGCGCTGCCGAAGCTGGTGTTCCCCGGCGGCGCACTGATCGGCGACGACGCCGGCATGCTCAACTTCGCCAAGATCAAGGGCAGCCACACGGCGATGAAGTCCGGCATGCTGGCCGGCGAGTCCATCGTCGAAAAGCTCGCTGCCGGCGGCCAGGGCGGCGATGTGCTCGACAATTACACGGCCAACTTCAAGGCCAGCTGGCTGCACCAGGAGCTGTACGGCAGCCGCAACTTCGGTGCGGCGCTGCACAAGTGGGGCGCGCTGTTCGGCGGCGCCTACAACTACATCGAGCAGAACTGGTTCGGCGGCAAGCTGCCGTGGACGCTGCATGATCTCAAGAAGGATCACGAATCGCTGAAGCTTGCATCGGAATCGCAGCGCATCGCCTATCCGAAGCCGGACGGCAAGCTGAGCTTCGACAAGTTGTCGTCGGTGTTCCTGTCGAGCACCAACCACGAGGAAGACCAGCCGGTCCATCTGCAGCTGAAGGACCCGAGCATTCCGATCGCGAAGAATCTGCCGCTGTACGACGAGCCGGCGCAGCGTTACTGTCCGGCCGGTGTCTACGAGGTGATTGGCGAGGGCGACGCCAAGCGCTTCCAGATCAATGCGCAGAACTGTGTTCACTGCAAGACCTGCGACATCAAGGATCCAGCACAGAACATCAATTGGGTGGCGCCGGAAGGCAGCGGCGGCCCGAACTACGCCAACATGTGAGGGATCGCCGGCACGCGTCTGTGCGCCGGCACCGCTCGAATTATTTGTCGGTAGATTGAGCTAGGAAAATCAAATGAAAGCCTTAGTCAGCGTCAAACGCGTGGTCGACTACAACGTGCGGATTCAGGTGAAGCCGGATGGCTCCGGCGTGGTCACGGAGGGCGTCAAGCATTCGATGAACCCGTTCGACGAAATCGCGATGGAAGAAGCGGTGCGCCTGAAGGAAAAGGGCAAGATCACCGAAATCGTCGCGGTGTCGATCGGCAGCGAGAAGAACGAAGAGACGCTGCGCACCGCGCTCGCCTTCGGCGCCGATCGCGCGATCCTGATCAAGGAAACCGGTGAAGTGCAGCCGCTGACCGCCGCCAAGGCGTTCGCCGCCGTGCTGAAGAAGGAAGACGCCAAGCTGTTCCTGGCCGGCAAGCAGGCCATCGACGACGATTCCAACCAGACCGGCCAGCTGGTCGCCGGCCTGCTCGACATCGCCCAGGCGACGTTTGCCTCGAAGATCGAGATCGACGGCGACAAGGCCGTCGTGACGCGTGAAGTCGACGCCGGCCTGGAAACGCTGGAAGTGGACCTGCCGGCGGTCGTGACGACCGATCTGCGCCTCAACGAGCCGCGCTATCTGAAGCTGCCGGACATCATGAAGGCCAAGAAGAAGCCGCTGGATACCACCAGCTTCGCTGACCTGGGCGTTGCCGCCGGCAAGGGCTTCAAGGTCACCAAGACCCGCACGCCGCCGAGCCGCAGCAAGGGTGTGATGGTGAAGACGGTCGACGAACTGGTCACCGCCCTCAAGGCCAAGGGCCTGGTCTGAACGAATCGGGACAAGACAAGATGAGCAAAATTCTCGTAATCGGCGAAATCGCCGACGGCAAGCTGAACTCCGGCGTTGCCAAGGTCGTCGCTGCTGCCAAGGCGATCGGTGGTGAAGTGGTCGTTGCGCTGCTGGGCGCCGATGTCGGTGCCGCCGCCGAAGGCGCTGCCAAGCTGGACGGCGTCACCAAGGTGCTGAAGGTCGAGCGCGCCGAAAACGCGCAGATCCTCGCCGCCACTTACGCGCCGCAGGTTGCGGAACTGGCGGCCGGCTACAGCCATGTGCTGTTCCCGGGCACGGCCTTCGGCAAGGATCTGGCGCCGCGCGTCGCTGCCAAGCTCGACGTGCAGCAGATCAGCGACATCATGGCCGTGCACAGCGCGACCAGCTTCGATCGTCCGATTTACGCCGGCAACGCGATCACCACGGTCGATGCGCCGGAAGGCGCCGTCGTCGCCACGGTTCGTCTGGCCTCGTTCACCGCGGTCGGCGAGGGTGGCTCGGCTGCCATCGAAGCGGCCAGCACCTCGGCCGCGCTGCCCTCGCACACCCGCTTCGTCAAGCTGGAAGCGCAGAAGAGCGAGCGCCCGGACCTGCAGGCGGCCAGCAAGGTGGTCTCCGGCGGTCGTGCGCTGGGTTCGAGCGATAACTTCAAGGTCATCTACGACTTCGCCGACAAGATCGGCGCCGCCGTCGGTGCCTCGCGCGCTGCCGTCGACTCGGGTTATGTGCCGAATGATCTGCAGGTCGGCCAGACCGGCAAGATCATCGCGCCGGAGCTGTACTTCGCCGTCGGCATCTCGGGCGCGATCCAGCATCTGGCTGGCATCAAGGACGCGCGCACCATCGTTGCCATCAACAAGGATGCCGAGGCGCCGATCTTCGAAGTGGCCGACATCGGCCTGGTCGGCGATCTGTTCACGGTCGTGCCGGAATTGCAGGGCAAGCTGTAAAGCTAAAGCTGCTGCTGTTCCCGTAGGAATAAAAGGCCGGGCTCGAAAGAGCCCGGCCTTTTTGTGCTTTTGCATGTCTCGCAGTTTGTGCACGGCCTTGTCGACAGCTCCGATGGCACGCAGACGCGACAAGAGTACTGAACCCGGCACGCATGCCGGTCGACAGCACAAAAAAGCCCCGCCGAAGCGGGGCTCTGATTAGCCAAGTACCCCGATCACTCAAGGACGTGCAGTTCGACGCGGCGGTTGTTCTCGCGGCCGACTTCGGTCTCGTTGGAGTCGATCGGACGGGTCTTGCCGTAGCCCACCGGCGTCATCCGCTTGCCGATCACGCCCTGTTCGCTCAGGAACTTCTTGACCGAGATCGAGCGGCGCTCCGACAGGCCGAGGTTGTAGGCATCCGAACCGATCGAGTCGGTGTGGCCTTCGACTTCGACATTGACGTTCGGGTAAGCCTGCAGCGTCTGCGCCACCTGCACCAGGATGCGCTTGGCTTCTTCCGTCAGGCGATCGGAGTCGAACTCGAACTTGACGCCCTTGAGGATGAAGTTCTTGTCGACCGCGCAGCCGTTGGCATCAACCTGCTCACCCGGACGCGGCTTGCGGCAGTCGCCGGTCAGCGCGCAGCCATTCGGCAGCACCTTGGCGCCCGGCGGCGAGTGCGGGCACTCGTCGAGGTAATCCGGCACGCCGTCGCCGTCGCTATCGAGCGGGCAGCCGTCCGGACCCACCGCAACGCCGGCCGGCGTGGCCGGGCACTTGTCGAGGTCATCCGGGATGCCGTCGCCGTCGCTGTCGAGCGTCGAGCAGCCGTCGGCGCCGACGCGCGTGCCCTTGGGTGTACCCGGGCACTTGTCGAGGTAGTCGGGCACGCCGTCGCCATCGCTGTCGAGCGGGCAGCCGCCGGAGTCGACCTGCACGCCCTTGGGCGTGTTCGGGCACTTGTCGAGGTAGTCGGGCACGCCATCGCCGTCGACGTCGACCGGGCAGCCGTCCGAGTAGACGGCGACGCCAGGCGGTGTGCCCGGGCACTTGTCGAGGCGATCCGGCACGCCGTCACCGTCGCTGTCGCGCTCGTTGGCGCCGAAGGCGTAGCGCAGGCTCAGGCCGACGTTGTGAGACTGGTACTCGGTGGTCAGCTTGCCGCCGTCACTGGTCTTGTATTCGGGGTCGTCAGCGTTGACGAAGCGGTAGTCGAGCGACAGCGTCGTGCGGCTGTTGAGCAGGAAGCCGACGCCGGCACCCAGCTGATAGGCCATGCCGCCATCATCGTCGCTGCCATTGCCGCTGATCTTGGTCTGCTGGTAGCCGACGCCGCCACCCAGATAGGGGATGACCGGAGCGCCGAAATCGATGTCATACCAGGCGTTGACCATGCCGCGCATCGCCTGCAGCTTGCTGTTCTCGGCCGAGAACGGCTGCGAGATGACGCCGCCGTTGTTGAAGGTGACCGTGTCCCAGTCGGCTTCGGTGTACGAAAAGCTCAGTTCCGGACGAAAGCCGCCTTCGAACATGTAGCCGATGCTGCCGCTACCGCCGATGCCGCCCTTGTAGGTGATCTTGGTGCCGAGCTCGACAGCCGGTGCACCAGCGGTAGGGTCGGTGCCCGGACCGAGCAGGGCGAGAACGCAGCCACGCGGACCCGTCGCGCCCAGGTTGTCGAGCAGGCTGCCCAGGCCGAGCAGATCGCCCAACAGGCAGTTGTTGCCGCCGGCATTGCCCGGAACGGCAGGCTGATAGGTGGCGCCCTCGGAATCTGCGGTCTCGCTGTAGAAGCCGCCGAGTTCGAAATACCAGCCAGGTGTATAAGCAGAGGCAGTGGTCGCAAAGGCGGCGGCTCCCAGGATCGCCACGTTTGCAACCATCGACTTAGAAAGCATCGACGCGAGTTTCATTGATAAACCCCCAACTCGTTATTTTTTGCGGAAACGTTGTAGCGGCGAATAATAGCGGATAAAGCGACCGAAAAAAGCCAATACATTGAAATGTCAGGCACAGCAGATGCGGCGTTCTGCCTGGTCGGTCCGGCTTTGATTATTGTGTTGCGCGGACGCGGGGAACCAGCCTTGGGAGCATGCAGCGAGCAAGCGCCATGCCACGGCGCTCAGCTCTGGACCATGAGAAAGGCGCGGCCCTGTGCGTCGACATGCCGCTGCATCTGCAGGCCGTAAACAGCCTTCATCAGCGCCGGTTGCAAGGTCTGCGCCGGTTCGCCCCTGGCAAGCAGCTGGCCGCCTTGGATGACATGAACCTGGTCAGCGTAGCTGAGCACCAGATTGGGATCGTGCAGCACCGCCACGACACCCGCACCGCGCCGCGTCCACTCCCGCGCCAGGCGCAGGCAGGCGTGCTGGTAGGCCAGATCGAGGTGGGCAGTGGGCTCGTCCAAAAGCAGGTAGCGTGCCTGCGTAGTGTCGTCGTCCCAGATCTGCGCCAGCACCCGCGCGAGTTGCACGCGTGCGCGCTCGCCACCGGACAGGCGCGGGTAGGGGCGCGAGGCCAGGTGTGCGGCGCCGCAGCACTCCAGGGCGGCATGAACAATTTCCCGCTCTCCGGCCACGCTGTGGCGACGGGTCTGCAATCGGCCCAGCGCCACGACTTCAGCGGCGCTGAAAGGGAATGACAGCGCGTGGTATTGCGGCAGCACCGCACGAACCCGCGCCAGCTCGGCTGCCGGCCATTCGCCAAGTCGGCGTCCATGCAGGCTGACGGACCCGTGCTGTCCGCGCCATTCGCCGGACAGCAGTTTGAGCAGGCTGGATTTTCCGGCACCGTTGGGTCCGAGGATGGCGTGCAGGCGACCGGGCTCCAGCGCCAGATCCAGGGGGACGATGATCTGGCGGCCGGCCGTGCGGTATTGAAGATTCTCAGCCTTCAGCATGCAGGTCCGGGCTTCGGCGCCAACGCAATAGCAGCAACAGGAAGAACGGGCCGCCCAACAGAGCGGTCACGATCCCGACCGGAATCTCGGCGGGCTGGATCGCCGTCCGCGAAACCGTATCCGCCACGGTCAGCAGCAGCGCGCCAGCGGCGAAGGACATCGGCAGCAGTCGCCGGTGATCGGGCCCGACGAGCAGTCGTAACAGATGCGGCACCATCAGGCCGACGAAACCGATGATGCCGGCGATCGCCACCGCAAAAGCGGTGCACAGGACTGCCAGTGCAATCGCCAGACGGCGCAGGCGGGTGACCTCCAGCCCGATATGGCCCGCCTCGGCCTCGCCCAGCAACAGGGCATTGAGTGCCGACGCTCGTCGCCAGAGCAAAACCGCTGCCAGGGCGATGCTCGGTGCCGCCACCGCCAACTCCGCCCAGCTGGCGCGGCTCAGCGAGCCGAACAGCCAGAGCGTGATGACGCGCAGGGTCGGGTCATTGGCGGCATACGCGATCAGGCCCAGCAAGCCGCCGGCGACCGCGTTGATGGCAAGGCCAGCCAGCAGCAGCGTGATCGCCTGCATCTCTGCGTCGAAGCTGGCGACTCGCAACACCAGCAATGCCGTCAGGATGCCGCCGACGAACGCAGCAACCGGAACGGCGAGCTGCGGCGGCAAAAACTGAAGGGCTGGCAGCGCGCCCAGTCCCGCCAGGGTCGCCGCCGCGGCGACGGCAGCGCCGCCGGAGACCCCGACAAAGCTGGGGTCGGCCAGGGGGTTGCGGAGAATGGCCTGGAATGTACAGCCAGAGATCGCCAGGCCACCTCCGACGACAATCGCGGCGAGCAGGCGGGGCAGGCGCAGCTCGAACAGCACTGCGCGCTGGGCGGCGCTGAGTGCATCGGCATCACCGCCGAGCCAGGCGGCAAGCCTGTCGAGAGGTACTGTGAATGGGCCCGAGTTGAGAGCCCAGACGGCGGCCAGCAACAGGCTCGCCCCCAAAATCCACGCGCCGAGCCGACTATGCAGCGCCCGTTGATCGTAAGCCGTCATGCGCCGGCATTCTGCCAGCCGGCGCGACGGTCTGCCGCATATTTACTTGTTCAGGATCAGCCGATCGTTGCGCGTGCGCAGCAGGCGATACTCCTGGCCACGATGCTCGATCACAAGCTCGCGGGAGCCCCGCAGCAGCTCATCACTGCGAATGCGCGGCGCGCGGCTCTCGATGGAGGACGGTGAAACGGCGCTGGCGGCGGGGCTCGGCTGGGTGGCGCGGAAATCATCCATCGGTGTACTCCTGGCGGCTGATGTGCGAATGATAATAATTCCTATTCACGTGTCAAGGGCTGGTCCGGTTCTTTTCGCGGTAGCCGATGTCGCGCGCTCGCCGTTGCCTGGCGCCTGGAGCTGCAGGCCGGAGCGTGCAGGGCTGACACGCTGATATACTCCGCGACCCTAGCGAGAGTGGCGGAATTGGTAGACGCACTGGATTTAGGTTCCAGCGCCGCAAGGCGTGCGAGTTCGAGTCTCGCCTTTCGCACCAGTACCGCTCGTCGGAAATACAAAGACTTACGGTAAATCAGTGGCTTGTAAGTGACCCGGTAGTTCAATACTGTGGTCCAAATTGCCCTGAAATGCCCCGTCTAATGTCGGTCTGGCAACACCCAAAATACCGCGTTTTCTACATCCGAGAACCGATCCCCGCGGAGCTGCAGCAGGCCGCCGGGAAGAAGGTCTACAAGCGCTCTCTCGGCACTACGGATCGCCACGCAGCCCGTGAGCGCTACCGGGACGCCTATGGGGTCTTCGAGGCGTACCTTGCGACCCTTGGCGCTGGTCCAGTGGCGCTATCTGCGCTGCAGGTCGAGGCACTGGTCGGTCTGTGGTATCGGCGACAGCTCGATGAGTGGTCCCACAACCCCGGCACGTCCGAGAATTGGGAAATCGTCTCCTTAAGCCTCCCCACGGGTAGCGATCCGTCCGACGCCGCAGACCGTGCCCGCATCATGGGCGAGCATGCAGACGCTCTACTGGACTCTGAGGGCCTGCAGGTTGACGCACGGTCCCGCGCCTATCTGTGCGACCGTCTACTGGTCCGCATGCTCCAGCTATTCGAGCGCATGGGCTTCCGTGCAGAGGGGGACTTCAGCCCTGACCCGGTGCTCCAGCAGTTCCCCGCATGGACCCCGCCGGCACCTCTCACGCCCCCGGCACGTTCCATCGGCGAGGGCGGTAGTGTCCTGACCTTCGCTGATCTGTTCTCGCGGTGGGATAAGGCCGTGGCGCGGTCCCCGAAGACGGTGGCCGAGTACAGGCGGTATCTCGACGCCTTCAGGGCCTTCGTGGGCCATGACGACCCGGCCAAGGTCGATACGCTCGACGTGGAGCGCTGGCGCGATTCCCTGAAGGCTGGCGGCCTGAAAACCGCCACGGTGCAGCGGAAGTACCTTGCGTCGCTCTCGGCGCTCTACGAGGCGTCCAAGGGCTCCGGAAGGGGGCGCTTGTCGCTAAACCCCGTCGATGGCGCGTGGTACCAGGGGAAGCATTTCGAGGACAGCGATGAGCGCCGGCCGTACACTAAGGGCGAACTCGCGGCGATCTTGCAGGCGTCCCGGCGGGAGTCGCTGCCGGAGCTTCGTTGGTATCCGTGGCTCATTGCCTACTCGGGCCTGCGTCCGCGCGAAGGTGCGCAGTTGGTGAAGTCCGACATTCGCGAGCGGGACGGCATCCCCTACGTCGATGTGAACAAAGATCAGCCGCACAAGCGGGTGAAGGGCAAGCCGGGCCGCCGCTCGCCGTCTGTCCGCGATGTGCCGCTACACCGCGACGTGATCGCTGAAGGGTTCCTGCGGTTCGTCGAGGGGCTGCCCGATGATGCCTTGCTGTTTCCCCGGATCGCGCCGAGAGAGAACGGAAAGGACTATCAGGGGCGCCCGGTGGACTCGATGCGCCAATGGTTCCGGAAGGTGTCCGGCGTCGAAGGGACGGCTGTTGGCCCTGTTCACTCACTGCGGCACAGTTTCGAGGACCAATTGCGCGAAGCCACCGAAGACACCGAACTACGGTGGGACATTCAGGGGCGTGTTGATGGTTCATCCGCACGCGGCTACGGCGACGGGCATGCGCTCCGGCGGAAGCGGGAAGTGATCGAACGCATCCCGTCCTTGTTGGACAAAAAACGCTGAAGCGGGCGCCGCCGACCCGGCGTAAGCTGCAGCCATGAACAACACGCCGCCCACCGCCGCGGAACTCCATGCGCAGATGCGCACTGTGCAGCAAGCCCTGCTCGCTGAGACTGCGCGGATTGCCGCGGAGCCTTGGTGGCGCCCTTGGGTGATGACGGCCTGCATCTTCGCAGCCGCTTACGTCGTCGTCCGCGTCCTCGGCTGAGTGCCGCAGCTCCCTCACCCTTCGCTATGAGGCCCCAGCGGGCGCCTTGTCGTGACTTTGCCCGGTGCAGGACGAAAGCCCGCCGGAGCCCCATAGCGCAGGGTGCAGCAGAAGGCCCCGGCAGGTTCACTACCGGGGCACTTGGGTTACCGCTTGACCTCCCTACCGCGGATTGAAGCTGTCCAGCATCCGCATCTTCTCCTTCCGCTCCTGCTCGACCACGGCGGCCCGCAGCTCCGGGAACTCCGCGAGGGTCTTCTTGCGGGCAGCTTCGCGCACACCGCCGAGGACGATGCGGAACGCCTCCATGCGCCCGTAGGCGGACAGGCGGGCGTAGTCGGGACGCTTCAGGACTTCGTTCATCCGATCACGCAGACCAAGCTCGCTGTGCAGCGCCAGGAGGCGGTCGTAGGCGCTGCGGCCCTCGGCGTTCTTGAAGCTGGTCCAGTCGATGTCGCCGGTCGTCTTCGGCGGCATCTGCACCTTCTCGCCGGTCTCCTCCATGATCCGCACCAGCTCCGCGCCGAGCGTGTCGTCGCGCTTCTTGGTGACGGCCCACGGTGAGACGCCGCCGAGGTCGGACGCCAGCGTGATCTCGCCGAGGACGTTGCGCTGCGGGTCCAGCTGATCGCTGAAGCCGGGGATGCGATTCATCATCGCGTCCACCGTCGAACGGGTTTCCCGCATGTACGGGTCATCCTTCAGCGAGGACGAGTAGCTGGATAGCGGGACCATGCCCGAGGCGTAGGACTGAATCAGCCGCGCGACCTTCTCGTCCACCTGCGGCCCACGCTCGAACAGGGCATCCATCACATCGGCGAGGCCGCGCAGATAGGTCTTGTTCGACAGGTTCCGCGAGAAGGCCATCAGCGCCATCTGCATCACGTCGTCGGGTTCGCGTTCCTTGCTGTGCGCAGCGACTTCCGCGATGTCCGCAGCGATGCCGAAGAACATCCCGAAGGGGTCCATGCGGTTGTAGGCGATCCAGCTGTGCCCGACCTTGATGCTGTACGGCTGATTGCCGGCGTTCTTCCACAGCTTCTTGGTCTCCGGGTCCTGCGGTCCCATGCCCGTGATAGCGCCCTGCGAGACCAGCAGCCCCGCGGTGCCGTAGAACGCCGCGCCCGTGGTGAGACGTGCCGCCGCCATCGCGCGACGCTGACCGCCTGCGGCAAGGTCGCTGTAGTTGGCGAAGTGCAGGGGAGACCGCTGCCACCAATCCGTCAGCACATTGGCCGGCGTCTTCACGAACGGCAGGACAAGCCGCATCCACGGGGACACATTGGCGAACGCCTGCACCTTCTCAGCGAACCCGCCCGGCGTCAGCGGCGTGGTGAACGTCGCCTGCTGTGCGTACCGCAGCGCGTCCTCGTCGAGCGCCTTACCGTCGATGCCGTAGGCCGATCCGGTGTCCGGGTCAATGGCCGCATCCATGCGCCGCTGCACGAACTCGTCGAGCTGCTGCCCGTTCAGTCCCTGCTCGATACCCTCCACCTGCGCCTTTGCCGAGACCCGAGCGCGGTAGGTCACCTGCTTGAAGAACTCGTCGCTGGTTGCGAGGAGGCGCGTCGGGTAGTTGAACAGTGCGTTACCGGCCTTGAGGATCGCCGCGCCGTACTGGCCCGATTCGATCGCCTGCGCCAGCTGCTCCGCGGACACCTGCGTGAAGCGGTGGGCATCGTCGAAGCCTTGCCGCCCGTCTAGGATGTTCTCCCCAGCGTTCAGCGCCTTCCGGGCCACACGCCACGCCTCGACGGTCTGGTGGGCCATCTCGGCGAACGTGCGGGCCGCCACCTTCCGCTGCTGCGCGTTACCGCTGTACACGCCGGCCAGATACTCCTCGCCGGTCTGCACGGCACCCTTGGCGAAGTTCGTCGTGGCGTTGACCAGATGCGTAGCCGGGCCGGACAGGATCGAGTTAATCCAGTAGCGGGTCACCGCGAGGCCCGTGCGGTCCATCAGGGACAGCCGGGTGGCCTTCAGCGCGTCCTCACGCGTCCCCGTGGTCAGCAGCTTGGCGAGCTTCTGCACCGCCTTGGCGTCCATTGCAGACGCACCGCTGAAGTTACCCGACTCGATCGCCTGCTTCATCGCAGGGCTCATGCGTGCACCGAGGCGCCCCGCGGACACCGCACGGGCCGTACCGCTCTGCACAGCCTTGGTCATCGCCTGCACGTTCGCTAGGAACTCAGCACGGCGGGCGAACTCGGTGTGGAGCCGATCCATCGACCCGAAGGCGCCGGGCGTGCCCTGCTCCACCTGCAGCGCCAGCTTCTTCACCGAGTCCGCGAGGGTCAGCGTGAAGTTCTTGTAGGCGTACAGGCGGGCCTCGACAGCCTTGGCGTTCTTCGCGTCCTGCACCATGAGGTTCAGGAACGCGCCCGGATCGTTGCCGGTCATGCGGGCCATCTGCGCGGCAGCTGCACGCACCGTCTCGAAGCTGCGCACTTCACCGCCGCGGGCCTCGTCGATCTTCGTGCGGTACTTCTCGCCGATGTCTTCGATGATCGACAGGGCCGCACGGGTGCCCGCCTGCCCGGTCTCCATGATCTTGGCGAAGTTGAAGTCCTGCCCCTTACTGAAGAAGTCGGTGAACGGGTCGCCGTAGGGCGCCGTCGTCATGTCTTCAGCCAGCCGCGCGGTCTGCTCCAGTGAGGCCGTCAGCTCGGCCCTGCGGGCGTCGTCGAGGACCACGGCCGGGTTCGGGATACGCGGGATGTCCTTGGCTTGCGCCTGGGCGATCTCGCTGGGGCTCAGGGTCGCCGTAGGGGCCTCAGATTTCACGCTGGTGGCATCCGGGGACTGCGGGGCACCATCGGCACCTTCAGCGGCCTTCGGGGCTCCTGCGGGCTCCTGCGGGGGCACCTTGGTAGCAGCGGCTTCCGCCGCGGCATCCTCATCGACCAGCCGGTGCAGGTGTGCCTCGGCGTCGGCCAGACGGTTCTGCTTCGCCGCCCGTAGCGCCTTCAGGCCGTTGAGGGCGAGGTCCAGCGGCGCACCGACCACCACGTCAGCCAGGGCGTTCTTCAGCCGCGCCTCGACGACGCTATCGTCATCGCCCACCGCCATGAACTCGGTGATGGGGTTCTGCATCGACGGATAGCGCTCGACGAAGTTCGCCACGTTGCCGTCGAAGGGATCGAAGGCGACCGAGGAGACCGTCGCGGACTTGGCAGCCGCCACGCCCACCTGCGCCGTCTTGCCGGCCGCAGCCAGCCCTTCAATGGCCTTCTCAGCACCGGCCAGCCTCGACAGCTTGCCGAGGCCCACAAGGCCGCCGACGAACTGCGTGATGCCTTCGGTGAGCTGGCCGGGCAGCGTCTCGGGGGCGTCCGGGGTGATGGCGTCAGCGGCTTCGTTGCCGATGTCGTGACGCAGGGAGGCGTTGAAGTCGGCGCGAGGCGTCGCCGGCATGCCCGCTACGGCCCGCACAGGGTCCACGAGGACGCGATTGAAGGCGTCGGTGGCGAACTCGGCGGTCTCGATCACGGCCTTACCGGCACCGCGGAGCCCGGCCCTGCCCATGTCCTTGGCGTAGTCCAGGACGCCGCGGTCGGCGTCTTCAGGCTGCGACAGAACGCGCTGCGCTTGGCCGACGCCATACTTCTCGTCGAACTGCGGCGCGAGTGTGGGGTTCGCGCGGAGGTACTTCAGTGCGCCGTCCGGGATTGCCGGCTCAGCCAAGACACGGGCCGCGGCGCCTGCACCGTACTTCTTGTCGAAGATCGCCGCGGACTCCGGGTGTGCCCGCAGGCGTTCGAGATGATGCTGCGGAATCTGCGGGGCCGGGAGGTAGGCCGCTGCACTTCCAGTGCCGTACTTCGCGTCGAACTGTGGGGCGAGATGCGGATTCGCCCGCAGGTAATCGACGGCAGCAGCCGGGGCGCCGCGCTGGGTTTCTGGTTGGTCGGTCATGAGTTCTTCATGAATAAAAAAGGGCCGCACGGTGGCGGCCCTTGGGGGTGATGGTGGGTGCGGTGGACTAGCGCTATTCGCCGTCTTCCTCGAAGAAGTCGATGGGGTCGATTCGGCCTTGTAGCCGTAGCTGCCGATAGCGGTCCTGCGTCGTTTGCAGAGTTTCGAGCACTAGCTCGCATTGTGTCTCGACAGAGATGGCGAAGTCGGCGCCGCGCTTCTCAAAATGCACGCCTTCGACGAGGCCGTGGCGATGAGCGACACAGGAAAACCACTCCGCGAAAGCCGCGTCAGTCTCGCCTGCGGGGTCGTATGGCATGAAGCAATCACGCGCACTGCAGGACAGACGCGCGGGTGACTTGGGGTCTAAGTTGTAGGCCACCTTAGACGCCCCCATTGCCGCGGCTGAAGTTTCCGGAAAGAGCCCAGAAGCGCCAATGCAGGGCGCCGGGTTCGTACCATGCGTCGAACCGCCGGGCCTCGCCGCGCTGTGCGTAGACCTCGCCGAGTGGGGTCTGCAGGAACAGGTGGCCGAGTGAAACCTCGAACATGAAGCGGCCCTTCGCTGCGGTGATGGTCATGCTGCGTCCTCGCTGGTGTGTGGTGGGTGACTGCGGGGCGCATCGTCGGCGCGGCACTTCCTCGCTACAAATCCGGTAGCGGAAGTATCTACGGACACGCAAGTAATCAAAGCCGGCCGTCGGTTGACAGGCGGCGCTGGTCGGCTGGGGGCTTTGCGTTCGTCCGCCGATGGTTGCCGTTCATCGCTGGCGGATCGTCCATGCGGAGCACGGGGACCGCGACGCTACAAGGCGTAGCGCCACGGTCCCGCCGGGATTGTCAGGTGATCCGGTAGGGCGCCAGGGTTTTCCTGATCGGCGATCCGAATTACGTCGCCACGTTATCGCTGCGCGACCGTTACTTGAGCGGCCGTATTTCTGCAGTCGCTAACAGGAGCTGAAACGTAGCAGCGGCGCGGCTTTCCAGCGGGCACGTCGGCCCTGTGTGTAAAAAGTTTACAGAGAGGGCCTGAAACGTAGGCCCCATAAGCGTTTCACGAGTTCTTAAAAGTCCTCGCCGGCCCCTTCAGTTACTCGATAGGGCCCTTGCGTCTCGACCTGTTCCAGCGCCTTCCTGAGTGCCTCGACGACCGTGCCTCGCGCCGCCGGATTGCGAACACCCCGTAGCGCCGCTGCTGCGCCCTTGATGCTCACAAGCGCGGCCTCGACCGCCCGCCGCTCGGCTTCTGCCTTGGGATCGAAAGAGGCTCGGCGGTGCTCTATGGGCCGTTCACGGCGCATCTGAGCGGCGACCTTGGGCCGATCCTCTGAGACCCACGCCATCACGGTGGCGTGACTGACCCGACCGCCGAGCGCCTCGACTGCCAGTTCACGCGACGACGCTACCCGGCCACGTCCGCGGCGGTACAGGTCGGCGTCGAGGTAGAGGCACAGCGCACGACGCAGGTCCGCCTTGCTGAGCTTCTCCCCGTGGACCATGTTGTCGAGGAGCGCCATCCGCACCGCACCGGCATGGTCGGTTTCGTAGCACTCTGCGGCGATGTTCACCCGCCCGAGCTTCCGCGCTGCTGCTAGCCGGTGGGCGCCGCCGATCAATACGCAAGCCCCTTCGATGACTGCGACCTTGATCGGCGGAAACTCCGCGCCCGCGGCCATCGCGTCGGCGTACTCGCGCACAGTCTTGGGGACCAGCCCCGCCGCCCGCGCTTGGTACGCCTCCAACACCACCACGTCGTCAACCTTCACATCGAGCCTGTGGTGTTTCGGCTTGCTACCGCTGGGCGCCTGCATAGATAGGGCTCCTAGTGGGTCTTGGTGGGTTTCAGGGGCGCGACGAACGGGGCACGCATGGCCTCAGCGCTGACCGGCTGTCGACGGCGGTGCTCCTTACGGTGCAGGTGGGTTGCTGCGAAGTGCAGAAGGGGGCCGATGGTGATGCGCAGCTCAGTCGCGATGTGCCTGCACAGGGAGTCGCAGGCGGGCATGGTGCGAGTCAGTCCCTTCGCAGCGCCAGCGCCTGAACGGACTCGGGCACGGCTTGCGATGGACGCGACGCGGTGGCCGAGTTGCCGGTCGAAGTGGCGGTCATCGGCAAAGCGGCGCGGCTGTTCCAGGCGGAACCAATGAACGGCCACGGCGACGGCGAGGACCTGCTCAGCGTCGTGACCGTCCCGCTTCATCTTGTCGAGCCAGTAGGCGTACCGCTGCGCAGGCCGAGTGCCCTTGTGTGGCGTGCCGATTGGGTTCGCGCGGTTCATCTCGCTGGTGAACCACTCGACCGCAGCGAGGACTCCGGGGTGTCCTGCGCGGACCTGGGCGTCTACGAAGCGGCGAGCATGTCGAACCCACGGGCGCAGCTCGAAACCAGTGACGCGGCCGAGGGAAACGTGCCCGGTACGGCGCAGGTTCTCGCCGTGCTTCGCGCAGTAACTGCCGATGCGGTCCACATGCAGATAGCAGCCCTCGACGCGGCACAGGCGCCCCGCGGCTCTCGCGATGTTCTGCTCAAGCGTGTGCGGCATTGCCTGCACCCTTGTCGTCCTGCTGCCCCGGCTCGATACGCAGCTCGGGATGCTTGTCGAAGAACGCCTTGGCGGCGGCGCCTGTTGGGCTGTACAGCCAATATTTCGGGGTGCGATAGCGGGCGATCAGCGAGTCCGCAGCGGCGTTGTAGTGGGCGGCCTTGGCGGCTTGCGGCATGTAGCGAAGATGGCGACTCATGTAGGTGTTCCGGATGCGTTTAGAGACCCGCCGCGCACGGCTGCGGGACGTGAACGAGATTCGATGGGAAGGGCTTGTCGCCCCTGCTAGCCGTCGTCGAAGGACGGCAGGTCGAGGGTGAGGTGCTGGGCGGCTGCGAAGGAAGGCGCCGATGTCGGACGGCGTGTTCTACGTTCGGGAGGCGGCCGGAGCTGGCAGAGGTGGCGGGTAATAGGCGACGTTGCTGAGCAGAGGGGCACCCTAATTCACGCGCCATATTTTTCAATGGGTTGAGCCGGTCCGGCCCCTAATCACACAGCCACACATTATTCGACAAGAAATCACATACAGCCGGCGCCGCTACCGCCAATCCATGCACGCCGCGATCCCCGCGACCATCGCCAGCGCCAGCCACGGCGATACCTGCCAAGCCGCCGCCAATGCGGTCAGGACCAAGGCGATGGCCGGGATGTGGCCGAGGTTCCCGCGGTCCCTCTCGCGTCCCGGCGGCCCTCTCCGGCGCCTCATGCAGCGCCGTCCCGCGCCCGCTGAATGTTCGTCCGGCTGGTGTCGAGTGCCCGCGCGACGGCGCTGACCGACTCCCCCGCGGCAAGTCTGCGTCGCACGTCCGCCCGCTGGTCATCGGACAGAACCCTAGGGCGGCCCACGGGCTTCCCCTCCGCCCGCACCCGCGCCATGCCGGCCCGCGTGCGCTCGATCAGCAAGTCCCGCTCGAACTCGGCCACCGCGGCGATGACCTGCATCGTCATCTTCCCCGCGGCGCTAGTCAGGTCCACGCCGCCGAGCGCGAGGCAATGCACGCGCACGCCATTTGCGGCCAGCGCTTCAACCGTCTGACGTACGTCCATCGCGTTGCGCCCCAGGCGGTCCAGCTTGGTGACCACCAGCACATCCCCGGACTCCATGCGGTCGCACAGCTTGGCAAACCCTGGGCGCTCTCCGGCGGCCACCGAGCCGCTGACGGTCTCGCTGATGATCCGCTGGGGCGTCACCGCGAAGCCCGCGGCGGTGATCTCCTGGGCTTGGTTCTCGGTGGTCTGGTCGGTGGTCGAAACGCGGCAGTAAGCAAAGGTCCGGCTCATGGGTACGCCCAAGATGAACGAAAGGGGTGAACTATATTCACCCCCTGCACAAAATGCCGTCAAGCTACTTTCGTTCACCCCCGACGAACGGTGCACAAAAGCGGTCCCTTTGGTGCGCTTTGGGCGTTCTACAGGGACTACCCACCCAGCGGGTTCCACCTGCCGCCTGTCGAATCGAGGTCGGCCGTCACAGTTATCCACTTTCCGACCAATCACGATTGAGCTTCTACAAAAGAGGGGGCGGCGATGGTGAAGAACTTCTTGGCTGTGTTCCTGCCTGCGTCGCTGACGAGAGTGGACGGCCATCGGTATCAGGTCTTGAATAGAAATAATCGGCCAGTCGGCTTGTTCACCGACGACTGCATGCTCGTGGAGCGGCTGGACCTGCCGGTGTGCGTTGACTTGCCGGGGCTGACCCCTGAAGTAGCGGCGAAGCTCTCGCATGATGGTTCAGACCGGCTCGATTACATCTGCCTATACACGGCTGCGACGAAGCCCACGGCGAATCGCGAGGCGGCGCGGCGGTACTTTGAGAAGCTGGCGATCCTGGCGAGGCTCAAGGTGGAGTAGGGCACCCGGCGGGCTGCGTGTGATGCAGACCCACCCCCTACGGGGGGAACCGCCACCGCCGTCGATAGCGATATGGCTTCTCGGATTTTTCCGCCAAAAACGCCGGCCGTTGGGTTACTAACCACTTAGTTATGTGCCGGCCGGTCGCACTCGGCTACAATGCCCGTTCGATCGGTCCCAGTGGTCCAAACCAGTGGTCCGACCTGTAAGCGCCGAGCGCTTGCAAGCCACTGATTAACAAGGCGTGAATGCGCGGCGAAGGCGTCTTCGAGTCTCGCCTTTCGCACCAATGCTTTACGTACGCTCTCAATACTCACAAAC
>CAMLDZ010000029.1 GCA_946478985.1 uncultured Solimonas sp. | reverse complement strand
CTACATCCGCCGCCCGCCGTACTGGGAAGGCGCGCTGGCCGGCGAACGCACGCTGAAGAACCTGCGTCCGCTCGCGGTGCTGCCGGACAACATCACCACCGATCACCTCTCGCCGTCGAACGCGATCCTGATGGACTCGGCGGCGGGTGAATACCTGCACAAGATGGGTCTGCCGGAAGAGGACTTCAACAGCTACGCCACGCACCGCGGCGATCACCTCACCGCGCAGCGCGCGACCTTCGCCAACCCGCAACTCGTCAACGAAATGGCCGTGGTCGACGGCAAGGTGAAGAAGGGTTCGCTGGCGCGCGTCGAGCCGGACGGCAAGCTCATGCGCATGTGGGAAGCGATCGAAACCTACATGGATCGCAAGCAGCCGCTGATCATCATCGCCGGCGCCGACTACGGGCAGGGCAGTTCGCGCGACTGGGCGGCGAAGGGCGTGCGTCTGGCCGGCGTCGAAGTGATCGCCGCCGAAGGCTTCGAGCGCATTCATCGCACCAACCTGATCGGCATGGGTGTGCTGCCGCTGGAGTTCAAGCCGGGCACGACGCGCCTGACGCTCGCCATCGACGGCACCGAAACCTATGACGTCGTCGGCAAGCTGGCGCCGCGCACGACGCTGACGCTGGTGGTCACGCGCAGGAACGGCGAGAAGCTGGAAGTGCCGATGACCTGCCGTCTGGATTCCGACGAAGAGGTGCAGGTCTACCAGGCCGGCGGCGTGCTGCAGCGTTTTGCGATGGACTTCCTCGCGTCGAACAAGGCGGCATAAGCGTCAAGGAAACGTATGAGCCACGTCCCCCAAGTCAAAATCCCCGCGACCTACTTTCGCGGCGGCACCAGCAAAGGTGTGTTCTTTAAACTCACCGACCTGCCGGCGCGCTGCCAAGTGGCCGGCGAGGCGCGCGACAAGCTGCTGCTGCGCGTAATCGGCAGCCCCGATCCCTATGGCGCGCAGATCGACGGCATGGGCGGGGCGACGTCGAGCACGAGCAAGACGGTCATTCTGGCCAGGAGCGCCAAGCCTGATCACGACGTCGACTACATGTTCGGCCAGGTGTCGATCGACAAGCCCTTCGTCGACTGGTCCGGCAACTGCGGCAATCTCACAGCGGCAGTCGGTTCGTTCGCGATCAGCAATGGCCTCGTCGACGCCGCGCGTATTCCGCAGAACGGCATCTGCACGGTGCGCATCTGGCAGACGCAGATTGCCAAGACCATCATTGCGCACGTGCCGATCAGCAACGGCGCGGTGCAGGAGACCGGCGATTTCGAACTCGATGGCGTGACCTTTCCGGCCGCCGAAGTGCAGATCGAGTTTCTCGATCCGGCCGATGACGGCGAGGACGGCGGTGAGCCCAAAAATTCAATGTTCCCGACCGGCAACCTCGTCGACGATCTCGAAGTGCCGGGCATCGGCACGCTGAAAGCGACGATGATCAACGCCGGCATTCCGACGGTCTTCGTCAATGCCGCCGAGATCGGTTACACCGGCACTGAACTGCGCGAGGCGATCAACACCGATGCGGCCGCGCTCGCAAAGTTCGAGACGATCCGCGCCTACGCCGCGCTGAAGATGGGCCTGATCAAGGATGTCAGCGAGGCGGCCAAGCGCCAGCACACGCCGAAGCTCGCGTTCGTCGCGCCGCCGGCCGACTACGTCTCGTCGAGCGGCAGGCAGATCAGCGCGAGCGAGATCGATCTCAATGTGCGCGCGCTGTCGATGGGCAAGCTGCATCACGCGATGATGGGCACCGCGGCGGTCGCGATCGGCACGGCGGCGGCGATTCCGGGCACGCTGGTGAACCTTGCTGCGGGGGGCGCCGGCGGCGGCGGTGCACGTGAAGCGGTGCGCTTCGGTCACCCGTCCGGCACGCTGCGCGTAGGCGCAGCAGCGGTGCAGGAGCTCTCGCCGGATGGCGGAGTTCGGTGGGTGGTCAAGAAGGCGATCATGTCGCGCAGCGCGCGCGTGCTGATGGAAGGCTTCGTGCGCGTGCCGGGCGACGCGTTCTAGTTCGGCCGAGCGTCCAACAAGAAAGGCCCGGCCGCGTCGCGCGACCGGGCCTTTCTTGCTGCGTCGGTCACTAGCCGTACTGCGTGACGTACTGGCGCGCGAACTCCAGATAGTTGCGGTTCCAGCAGAACTCCACCCAGCCGGTGCCGGGCGCGCCGTCGATGGTCAGCTGCAGCGCCGCCTCGTTGAGATAGATCATCGGGTCGAATTCCAGCTGCACATTGCCGATCGCCTTGCCATCGACGACGGCGACGCGGCCGTCGGTGTCGGTGACGGTGGAGCGGATCGACGTCTGCATCATCTGCCCGTCGTAGGTGAAATCCGATTCGGCCTCGGCGACGTGGCGCATGATGCCGTCGCGGTACAGGAAGCCGCGCAGCTGGCGGCGGCCGAACGACAGCATCTCGAAGAAGTGGATCGAGCAGTTCTCGGTGGTGGCGTGGAACCATTTGTAGTGCTGGTTCAGACCCCAGACGCGCGGTCCCCAGGAGTGGTCGCGGATCAGGTAGCCGGACACCTGCATCTTCTTGCCGTCGACTTCCAGATCGGCCGTCACGCGGCCGTGCTGCTCGGTGCGGTCATCGCCGTAGTACGGCGGGTTGCCGAGCGGGTGCGAGCTGAACGCGTACGGCGGATGCAGCGCCTCGAACAGGCCGTCGAACTTGATGCGCGTGCCGTCCCAGGCCAGGCGCACCTTCCTGTGCGGTTCGATCACCTGCATCTGCAGCGGGCCGGTGCGCCAGTCGTCGAAGTTCATCGACTCCGGCACTTCCATCTCGATCTCCTCGTGGATGGCCTCGGGCAGCGCGGCGCCGAACAAAGAAGCGCGGCCCTTGGCGTGGCCGTTGGTGCGCACGGTCGGATAGATGAAGCCGGTGATGCCCTGCTCAGGGAATACCAGCATGTGCGCGAGCGATTCGCGGCTGTCCGGCCGCAGCTTGTGGCGGTAGGCGTGCTCTGCGGGGAAGTTGGCGAAGCTGGCCGTGATATCGGGCATGGAGAAGCGCTCCTCGGATGTAGTGAGCGCAGTGTGTCAGCCGCGCGCCGCGCGACACTGTCACGCAAGTGACAGCGCAAGGTGTCAGCGCTCGCGCGACTGATGCACGTCCAGCAGGTAACCATAGCCTTGCACGATCGCCGCGCGGCTGTGCAGCTTCACGCCGCCGAACTGCACTTCGAGCAATTGCTCGCGCTCCAATGCTTTCAGCGCCGGATTGAGTTTCTGCCGCGAGGCCCCGACGACCTTGCCGAGCTCTTCCTGCGACAGTTTGAGCAGGATCGGTTCATTGTCTGTCGCCTCCTTCTCATGGCTCAGCGACAGGAAGTACAGCATCTTGATCAGCCGCTCTTTCAGCGACAGCTCGCTGTGGTCGAGGCCGAACAGGCGGTGCAGGCTGAAACGCAGTGCGAACAGCCGCAGCAGCTGGCGCGACAGCAAGGGGTAGCGGTCGATCAGCTGCTCGAAGTCGGACCAGCGGATCACGCGTACCCGTACCGGCGTCAGCGCGACGACATTCCAGTGCGTCGGCAGCTTGGTGAAGCCTTCCGACAGGCCGACCCAGTCGCCGCGCGACATGTAGACCAGCACGCTCTCGCGGCCCTTGCGGTCCCAGGTGCTGTACTTCACGCGGCCGTCCTCGATCTGGTACAGCTCCTTGGGCGAGCTGCCCGCGCGCATCAGGCGATCCTCGGCCGCCAGATCGCGATGGCGGCTCACCGCGTCGAGCGCCGCCAGGATCTCGGCCGGCAGACCTTCGGTGAAGTTGTGCAGGTTGCGGATCGGCGTCATCGGCGCGGCGCGCTGAAAAGGGGGACGCTGGATTATCGTCCAGTTCGCGCCGGCGCCAACGCGAAAGCCCCGCACGCGGCGGGGCTTTCGGTAACACCGGGCGGCGTGACTGGATCAGCCGATCGCGTTGACGAACTCCGCCTCGGTCTTGCTGCTGATCTCCTCGAGCGTGACGCCCGGCGCCAGTTCCAGCAGCTTCGGCTTGTCCTTGCCGTGGCGGTCGATCGAGAACACGCCCAGCTCGGTGATCAGCAGGTCGACAACGCCCTTGCCGGTCAGCGGCAGCTCGCACTGCTTCTTGAACTTGGGCGCGCCGGTCTTCTCGGTGTGCTCCATGACCACCACCACGCGCGGCACGCCGGCGACCAGATCCATCGCGCCGCCCATGCCCTTGACCATCTTGCCCGGCACCATCCAGTTGGCCAGATCGCCGTTCTGCGCGACCTGCATGCCGCCGAGGATCGACAGGTTGATGTGGCCGCCGCGGATCATCGCGAACGAGTCGGCGCTGGAGAAGTAGCTGGTATACGGCAGATCGGTGATGGTCTGCTTGCCGGCATTGATCAGGTCGGCGTCTTCCTCGCCCTCGAACGGGAACGGGCCCATGCCGAGCATGCCGTTCTCGCTCTGCAGCACCACCTTCATGCCGTCCGGGATCAGGTTGGCGACCAGGGTCGGAATGCCGATGCCGAGGTTGACGTAGAAACCGTCCTGCAGCTCGCGCGCTGCGCGCGCCGCCATTTCTTCACGAGTCCAGGCCATTACTTGCTCTCCCGCGGGCGGGTGGTGCGACGTTCGATGTGCTTTTCGTAGCTCTTGCCGACGATGATGCGGTCGACAAAGATGCCCGGCGTGTGGATCTGGTCCGGGTCGAAACTGCCGACCTCGACGATCTCCTCGACCTCGACCACCGTCAGCTTGCCGGCGGTGGCGATCATCGGATTGAAGTTGCGCGCGGTCTTGCGGTAGATCAGGTTGCCCTCGGTGTCGGCCTTCCAGGCCTTGACCAGCGACACGTCGGCGACCAGGCCGGTTTCCATCACGTACCACTCGCCGTTGAACTCGCGCGTCTCCTTGCCTTCGGCGACCTTGGTGCCGTAGCCGGTGCGCGTGTAGAAGGCGGGGATGCCGGCGCCGCCGGCGCGGATGCGCTCGGCCAGCGTGCCCTGCGGGTTGAACTCGATGATGATCTCGCCGCTCATGAAGCGCGATTCCAGGATCTTGTTCTCGCCGACGTAGGACGCCAGCACCTTCTTGATCTGGTTGTTGGCCAGCACGTGCCACATGCCGTGGCCGTCGCAGCCGACATTGTTGCCGATCACCGTCAGATCCTTCACGCCGGAATCACGCAGCGCGTAGATCAGGTTCTCCGGGATGCCGCAAAGGCCGAAGCCGCCGGACATGATGGTCTGGCCATCCTTGAGGACGCCGGCGAGCGCGCTCGCGGCATCCGGGTAAATCTTGGATTTCACTGTTCAACCTCTCTCGCATGATCGAGGCCGCGGATCGGGACTCCTCCTCCGCGCCGCGACGACTGGAAGACATTTGGACCGTCAGAACACCCCGCAGGCCCAGCGCCTTCATTCTAACGGTATGGAATGATACTAGACAGGCGGGGCCTCGCCGCGACAAAAAAAGGGCGGCCGCGAGGCCGCCCCTTTCCATCTGCAAAGCCCTTGCCGGCGGGCCCGCGCCGCCTGCTCAACCGTAGGCGAAGAAGCCGCGGCCGCTCTTGCGGCCGAGGCGGCCGGCCGCGACCATCTCGCGCAGCAGCGGCGCCGGGCGGTACTTGGAGTCGCCGAAGCCGTCCTGCAGCACTTCCATGATCGCCAGCAGGGTGTCGAGGCCGATCAGGTCGGCCAGCGCCAGCGGGCCGATCGGGTGGCTGCAGCCCAGCTTCATGCCGGCGTCGATGTCTTCCGCGCTCGCCACGCCTTCCTGCAGCGCGAAGATCGCTTCGTTGATCATCGGACAGAGGATGCGGTTGACGGCGAAGCCGTAGGAATTGCGCACCGTGATCGGCGATTTGCCGATGCTCTTGGCGAACGCCGTGGCGGCTTCCTGCGTGGCCTCGCTGGTCTGCAGGCCGCTGATCACTTCCACCAGCGCCAGCACCGGCACCGGGTTGAAGAAGTGCAGGCCGACGAAGCGGCCCGGCTCCGACACCGACGCCGCCAGCTCGGTGATCGAGATCGACGAGGTGTTGGTGGCGATCACGGCGTCCTTGGCCACGACCTCATCGATCTGCTTGAGGATGCGCTTCTTGAGGTCCGGGTTCTCGGTCGCCGCCTCGATCACCAGGCCGCTGCCGGCCAGATCCGCGTAGGCCGTGGTCGGCTTGATGCGGGCGACGATCGCGTCGCGCTCGGCCGCGGTCATCTTGTCCTTCTTGACCAGGCGGTCGAGGCTGCCGGTGATGGCGCCGAGGCCGCGCTGCAGCGCGGCCTCGGAGACGTCGATCATGGTGATCTCGAGGCCGGCCTGCGCGCAGACCTGGGCGATGCCGCTGCCCATCGTGCCGGCGCCGATGACGCCGATTTTCTGGATGCTCATGCGAGTCGTGCCGTCCCGATCACAGGCGCTCGAAGATGACCGCGATGCCCTGGCCGCCGCCGATGCACATCGTCGCCAGGCCGTAGCGGCCGCCGACGCGGTGCAGCTCGTGGATGGCCTTGGTGGCGATGATCGCGCCGGTCGCGCCAACCGGGTGGCCGAGCGAGATGCCGGAACCGTTGACGTTGGTCTTGGCCGGATCGAAGCCCAGTTCCTTGCCGACCGCGCAGGCCTGCGCGGCGAAGGCTTCGTTGGACTCGATGACGTCGAGGTCGGCGACCTTCAGGCCGGCGCGCGCCAGCGCCTGCTTGGTGGCCGGCACCGGGCCGATGCCCATGATCGCCGGATCGACGCCGGCGTGGCCGTAGGACACCACGCGCGCCAGCGGCTTGAGGCCCAGCTTCTCGCCGGCCGCGGCTTCGACCAGCACCAGCGAGGCGGCGCCGTCGTTGAGGCTCGAGGCGTTGCCGGCGGTGACCTGGCCGTCCTTCTTGAACACGGCCTTCATGCCGGCGAGCTGCTCGACGGTGACGTCGCCACGGACGTTCTCGTCGGTGTCGAACGAGATCACGCCCTTACGCGTCTTGATCTCGACCGGCACGATCTGGCCCTTGAAGCGGCCCTCCTTGATTGCGTTGGCCGCGCGCTGCTGGCTCGAAACCGCCAGCGCGTCCATCTGCTCGCGCGAGATGCCGTAGCGTTCGGCGACGTTCTCGGCGGTGATGCCCATGTGCACGCGGTGGAACGGGTCGTGGAGGATGCCGTTCATGTAGTCGAGCATCTGCGCATCGCCCAGGCGCGCGCCCCAGCGGGCGGTCGGCATCAGGTACGGGCCGCGGCTCATCGATTCGACACCGGCGCCGATCGCGACGTCGGTGTCGCCCAGCTTGATGGCCTGGGTCGCGGAGACGATCGCCTGCAGCGCCGAACCGCAGAGGCGGTTGACGTTGAAGGCCGGCGTTTCCTGCGGGATGCCGGCTTCGATCGCGGCAACGCGGCTGATGTAGGCATCGCGCGGCTCGGTGGGAATCACGTTGCCCATCACCACGTGGCCGATCTGCGCGGGCGCGAGGCCGGCGCGCTCGATCGAGGCCTTGACCGCGGTGGTCGCCAGCGTCGACATCGGCACGTCCTTGAGGCTGCCGCCGAAACTGCCGATGGCCGTGCGGACCGCGCTGACTACCCAGACTTCACGTTGTGACATGTTGATTTCCTCAGTAAGCGAGTGAACGGGGCGCGGCCGTGCGACGGCCGCGCCCTGGTGCTGTTGCGATATGCCTTACATGTTGCGGCGGTATTCGCCGCCGACGTCGTACAGCGCATGGCTGATCTGGCCCAGCGAGTTGTACTTCACCGCTTCCAGCAGCGATTCGAAGATGTTGCGGCGCTCGCGCGCGGTCTGCTGCAGATTCTTCAGGCTGTCGGCCTTGAGCGTGTTGCGCAGCTCGCGGTAGACGGCGACGTTGTCGATCTGCTGTGCCTTCTCCTCTTCCGTGGAGCGGATCAGCTCGATCGTCGTGGCGATCTCGCCGCCGTTCTTCGGCAGGAAGGTGTTGACGCCGATCAGCGGCAGCGAGCCGTCGTGCTTCTTGTGTTCGTAGTACAGCGACTCTTCCTGGATCTTGCCGCGCTGGTACATGGTGTCCATCGCGCCCAGCACGCCGCCGCGCTCGGAGATCGCCTCGAACTCCTTGTACACGGCTTCCTCGACCAGGTCGGTGAGCTGGTCGACCACGAAGCTGCCCTGCCAGGGGTTCTCGCAGTAGTTCAGACCCATCTCGCGGTTGATGATCAGCTGGATCGCCACCGCGCGACGCACCGATTCCTCGGTCGGCGTGGTGATCGCCTCATCGTAGGCGTTGGTATGCAGCGAGTTGCAGTTGTCGAACAGTGCGTACAGCGCCTGCAGCGTGGTACGGATGTCGTTGAACTGGATTTCCTGCGCGTGCAGCGAACGGCCGGACGTCTGGATGTGGTACTTCAGCATCTGGCTGCGTTCGTTGCCGTTGTAGCGCTCGCGCATCGCGCGCGCCCAGATGCGGCGGGCGACACGGCCGATCACCGTGTACTCCGGGTCCATGCCGTTGGAGAAGAAGAACGACAGGTTCGGCGCGAAGTCGTCGATCTTCATGCCGCGCGCGAGGTAGTACTCGACGAAGGTGAAGCCGTTGGCCAGCGTGAAGGCGAGCTGGCTGATCGGGTTCGCACCGGCTTCGGCGATGTGGTAGCCGGAGATCGACACCGAGTAGAAGTTGCGCACGCCGCGTTCGACGAAGCACTGCTGGATGTCGCCCATCATGCGCAGCGCGAACTCGGTCGAGAAGATGCAGGTGTTCTGCGCCTGGTCTTCCTTGAGGATGTCGGCCTGCACGGTGCCGCGCACCACCGACATCGTCTCGCGCTTGATCTTTTCGTAGGTGTCGGCGTCGACCAGCTGGTCGCCGGTCACGCCGAGCAGGCCCAGACCCAGGCCGTTGTTGCCCTCCGGCAGCTCGCCGGAGTAGCTGGGGCGGGTGCGGCCTTCGAACAGCTTGGCGATGGTCTTCTCGGCTTGCGCCCAGCGTGCCGGATCGGCCTTGAGGTACTTCTCGACCTGCTGGTCGATCGCGGTGTTCATGAACATCGCCAGGATCATCGGCGCCGGGCCGTTGATCGTCATCGACACCGAGGTGGTCGGCAGGCAGAGGTCGAAGCCGGAATACAGCTTCTTCATGTCGTCCAGCGTCGCGATGTTGACACCGGAGTTGCCGATCTTGCCGTAGATGTCCGGGCGCACCGCCGGGTCTTCGCCGTACAGCGTCACCGAGTCGAACGCGGTCGACAGGCGCGTCGGCGCGTCCGGGCGGCTCAGGTAGTGGAAGCGGCGGTTGGTGCGCTCCGGCGTGCCTTCACCGGCGAACATGCGGATCGGGTCTTCGCCGACGCGGCGGTACGGGTAGATGCCGGCCGTGTACGGGTAGCCGCCCGGCAGGTTTTCCTTGAGCAGGAAGCGCAGCAGCTCGCCCCAGGATTCGTACTTGGGTGCGGCGACCTTCGGAATCTGCGAGCGGCTCAGCGATTCGCTGTAGTTGTCGCCGGACACCGGCTTGCCGCGCACGTAGTAGGTGTATTGCGGTTCGGTAACGCCCTTGAGGCGCTCCGGCCATTCGCGCAGCAGGTTGATCGAGTCGGCGCTCAGACCCTTGATCGCTTCGTTGTAGCGGCTGCGCAGCACCAGCAGGCTCTTGTCGCCGCCCTGCGTGAGGTCTTCGCCGGCATAGACGTCGAGCGGCTTCGGCAGCTTGGCGTCTTCGAGTTCCTTGAGCGCCTCCCACAGCGACTGCGCGCGGTTGGCGATGTCGTCCTGCTGCTCGCAGGCCTTGTTGATGGCGCGGCCCGACTCGGCGATCTCGGCCAGATAGCGCGTACGGTTGCCCGGGATCAGGACGGTGGCGCGCGGTTCCTTGATGGTGGTGTCGAGATTCGGCGTCCACTTCTCGGCCGGCAGGTTCAGCCTCTCGCGCAGCAGGCGGCAGACGTTGGTGAACATCCAGGTCACGCCCGGATCGTTGAACTGGCTGGCGATGGTCGGGTAGACCGGGACGTCCTCGTCCTTGAGCTCGAACTTCACGCGGTTGCGCTTCCACTGCTTGCGCACATCGCGCAGCGCGTCCTCGGCGCCGCGGCGGTCGAACTTGTTGAGCACGATGACTTCGGCGAAGTCGATCATGTCGATCTTTTCCAGCTGGCTGGCGGCGCCGTACTCGCTGGTCATCACGTACATCGGGAAGTCGACGAGGTCGACGATTTCCGAATCGCTCTGGCCGATGCCGGCGGTTTCGACGATGACGAGGTCGTAGTTGAGGCTGCGCAGGAAGGAGATGCCGTCCTTGAGCACCGAGTTGGTCGCGGCGTGCTGGCGGCGCGTTGCCATCGAGCGCATGAAGGTGCGCGGATTGCGCAGCGAGTTCATGCGGATGCGGTCGCCCAGCAGCGCGCCACCGGAGCGGCGGCGCGTCGGATCGACCGCCAGCACGGCAATGCGCATCTGCGGGAAGGCCTGCAGGAAGCGCAGCAGCAGTTCGTCCACCACCGAGGACTTGCCGGCGCCGCCGGTGCCGGTGAAGCCGATGACCGGCGTCTTGGCGCCCGCCAGCTGCCATTCCTTGCGCAGCTTGACCAGCTCGGCTTCCGAGAACACGTCGTCTTCCAGCGCCGACAGCCAGCGGCCGACGCTGATTTCGTCGTCGATCGACGCCGGCGCCGGCTTGGCGCTGTTCTGGCGATGCGATTCGGCGCGCTTGATCAGGTCCTCGATCATGCCCACCAGGCCGAGCTTGCTGCCGTCGTTCGGGTGGTAGATGCGCTCGACGCCCTGCTCGTGCAGCACGGCGATTTCTTCCGGCGTGATGGTGCCGCCGCCGCCGCCGAACACGCGGATGTGGCTGGCGCCGCGCTCGGCGAGCGTGTCGACCATGTACTTGAAGAATTCGTTGTGGCCGCCCTGGTAGCTCGACAGCGCGATGGCGTCGGCATCTTCCTGCAGCGCGGCGCGGACCACGTCCTCGACCGAGCGGTTGTGGCCCAGGTGGATGACTTCGGCGCCCTGCGCCTGGATCAGGCGGCGCATCACGTTGATCGCGGCGTCATGGCCATCGAACAGCGAGGCGGCGGTGACAAAGCGCAGCGGCGAGGCGTCGGCTTGCGGCTTGGGATCGATTACGGCGGACATGAGGCCTCTCACTTCAGGTTGAAGAAACCTGCGGACGTTATAGCGGACGGCGCCCGGAAGCGATGACCAAAAGCGCCGCCGCAGGTGGCAGAATTTGCATCCGTCCGTCCTTAGCGAGAAAGCATGCCGAAGTCTGCGCCGTCGCCCGGCACCATCTCGGTCGCGTTCGTCAACGAGGCAGTCGCCTCGCTGGCGCGCAAGGGGGTGGATGCGGAGCCGATGCTCCGCGGCGCGCGGATCGCGGTCAAGACCTTGGCGAACAGCGAATCGCGCGTCAGTGCCGAGGCTTTCGGCCGCTTCTGGCTGGCGGTCGCGGCGGCGCTCGACGACGAGTTCTTCGGCCTGGATGCGCGGCCGATGCGGGTCGGCAGCTTCGCCACGCTGTGCCAGCTGATGCTGCACACGCGCAACCTGCGCCAGGCCCTGCGTCGTGCCGCGCGCTTCATCAACCTGCTGATCGACGACACCCGCGTCGAGATCGACGTCGCCGGCGGCGAGGCGGCGATCCGTTTTGTCGAAAAGCGGACTATTGACTCAAAAGGCAAGGTTTTCGCACACGAAACCCTGTTCGTGATGCTGCACGGGCTGGTCTGCTGGCTGGTCGGCCGGCGCGTCGTCATCAGTGCCGCCGAGCTGGCCTATCCGCAGCCGGCCTGGCACCGCGAGTATTTGCAGATCATCGGCGAGCATCTGGCTTTCGACCGGCAAGTGACCCGATTCGCCTTCGATCCGCTCGATCTGCGGCTGCCGATCGTGCAGACCGAGCAGACCGCCAAGGCATTTCTGCAGAACGCCCCGCAGAGCTTCGTCCTCAAGTACAAGAACCCGCACAGCGCCAGTGCGCGCGTGCGCCGTCGTCTGCGGCAGCTGGAGCCGGAGCAGTGGCCGACCTTCGAGACACTGGCGCGCGAACTGCACCTGAGTCCGACCACGCTGCGTCGCCAGCTGGAGCGCGACGGCTCCTCGTACCGCGCCGAGAAGAACTCGCGGCGGCGCGAGCTGGCCCTGCAGTACCTGGCCGATCCGCAGCGCAGCGTGCTCGATGTGGCGCATGCGCTGGGTTTCGCCGAGCCCTCCGCCTTCCACCGCGCCTTCCGGCAGTGGACCGGCGGCAGCCCGGGCGACTTCCGGCCGCGGCGGGTGGCGGAAACCGTTTGAAGGACGGGGGTCAGCCCTTGTGCAGGGCCGCGTAGTAGAAGCCGTCGTGCGCGCCGCCCGGTGCGAGCCGGCGGCCCAGGGCAGTGGCCTCGCCCCAGTTGGCCGCGATCGCCTGCACCTGCGCATCCTCGTGCAGCCGCTGGAAGCGCTTGACCACCTCGTCGCCCTCGGCCGATAGCGTCGAGCAGGTTGCATAGACCAGGCGGCCGCCGGGCTTGAGCATCGTCCAGCAGGCCTCGAGCAGGCGCAGCTGCGTGGCCTGCAGCGCGGCGATGTCGGTGTCGCGGCGCAGCCATTTGATATCCGGGTGGCGGCGGATCACGCCGGTGGCGGAACAGGGCGCGTCGAGCAGGATGCGGTCGAACGGCCAGCGGTCCCACCAGCGGGCCGGCTCGCCGGCGTCGCCGGCGACCAGCCGGGCCTCGAGCTTGAGGCGGCGCAGGTTCTCGTCGACGCGGATCAAGCGCTGTGGATCGCTGTCGACGGCAATCACCTCGACGTCGGCCTGTTCGAGCAGGTGCGCGGTCTTGCCGCCGGGTGCGGCGCAGGCGTCGAGCACGCGCTGGCCGTCCTGCACCTGCAGCAGTCCGGCGGCGATCTGTGCGGAGGCGTCCTGCACCGATACCTGGCCGGTGGTGAAGCCGGGAATCTTCTCGACCGGCCGCGGCTCGGCCAGCATCACCGCGTCCGGCACGCCCGCCACCGCCTCCGCGGCGATCTGCATCTCGCCCAGGCGCTTGAGGTATTCGTCGCGCGACAGGCGCCGGCGGTTGACGCGCAGCGTCAGCGGGCCCTGTGCATTGTTGGCGGCCAGCAGGGCTTCCCACTGCGCCGGCCAGTCGGCCTGCAGCTGCTGGAGCAGCCAGGCCGGATGCGAGTAACGCAGGGCTGGTTCGGCCGGCAGACGTGCTTCGAGCGCGGCGTGCTCGCGCTGGTAGCGGCGCAGCACGGCATTGACCAGGCCGCTGGCCTGCGGACGGCGCAGGTATTCGGTGGCGGCGACAGTTTCGTTGATGGCCGCGTGGGCCGGCGTTTCCAGATTGCGCAGCTGGTAGAGGCCGACCAGCAGCAGGGTCTGCGTCTCGTCGTCCGCGGGCAGCGGTTTTTCGACCATCTGCGCGACCAGCCATTGCAGCAGGCTCAGCTCGCGCAGCACGCCGTAAGCAAGCAGCCGTGCCATCGCGGCATCGGCGGGGACACGGTAGCGGGAGGCCGGCTGCAGCGCGTCGTCGAGGCTGGCGCCCCGCAACACGCGGCTGATCGTGCGCGCGGCCGCAGCGCGGACGTTGAGGCTGCGGGTACTGCTGCTGCGGGGCGACGGAGGCTGCACGAGTCACCGGCCGGGGCGGCCATGCGAAAAAGGCCGCACATCATAGTCGCGCCGGCGTCGCGTCGCCGGCACGCCAGAACCGGTGTCGTCGTAAAACAAGCGCTTCTGTCAGCGGCGTGGCTGATCCTGGTCGACCAGTTGCTCGAAACGCTGGCGGTAAAGCTCCGCGCAATGGCTGGCGTACCGACGCAGCAACTGCATCGTCAGCCACAGGCAGCCGGCGAGCAGGGCATTGCCGGCGAGGATCGCCAGGCTTTGTTGGGCGCCGGCCAGGACCGGCGTCAGCGACAGCGGCCACGGCAGCAAGGCCCAGGCGCAGGTGCCGATCAGGCTGGCCTGAGAGGTCGCTTGCAGGAGGCTGGCGAGTACGACGCAGACCAGCAGCGAGCGCCGGGCCGCAAGAAACGCCAGACCGGCGAACAGCCAGCCGATCAGCAAGCTCAGCGCTTCGCACTGCGGACTCAGCAGCAGGGGCATCACTTTGGTCTCCCGTTGGCTTCCAGTTTGGCTGTTATGTAATGCCTGGAAGCTCCAAAGAGCGCGTGAATGACCCCGTTCATCCGTCAGTCAGCGCCGCTGCCAGCATCGCGTAACGGCCGGGAGACCGCAAGAGAGGTGCCCGACCGCTCGTCAGGCCCCGGCGACTCAGGGCGGGGCGTCAGGCCGCAGCGTTTGTCCCAGATGATGGCGGCGCCGGATTTCGTCGCACTGCAGCCGCCACAGGCGCATTTCCTCGGCGTGGTCGTCGAGCACGCACTGCGCGCAGCCGCTGAAGCAGCAATCCGGCGTGTCCGGCGGCGGCGGCAGCTCGGGTTCGTCGGGCCCGGGGGTATTCATTGAAAACGACGCCCGGCGAGGGTGCGACCATGGGCTGCCTGGGCAGCGCTCAGCGGCTTGCCGCCCGGCCATTGCAGCAGGCCCAGGCGGACCCCGCCGCGGCCGCTGGCAACGACGATGCCGCGCGCTTCGGCGCTGACGATGGTGCCGGGCGCCGCGTCGCCGACGCCCTCGACGGCCTCGGCGGAGAACAGGCGCAGCCGCTCGCCGTCCAGCTCGCTCCAGGCGACCGGCGCCGGGTTGAAGGCGCGGATGCGGCGGGCGATCTGTGCGGCGTCCTCCGTCCAGTCGATGCGCGCTTCGTCCTTGTCGAGCTTTTTGGCGTAGCTGGCGCCTTCGGCCGGCTGGGCCTGCGCCTGCAGCTCGCCCAGGCCGAGCTTGGCGACCGCCTCGACGATCAGCCGCGCGCCGAGCGCCGCCAGCTGGTCGTGCAGTTCGCCGGCCGACATCGCCGGGCTGATCGGCACCGGCTCCCAGAGCAGCATCGGCCCGGTGTCCAGGCCGGCATCCATCTGCATGATGGTGACGCCGCTGACGCCGTCGCCGGCCTCGATCGCCCGCGCGATCGGCGCCGCGCCACGCCAGCGCGGCAGCAACGAGGCATGGATGTTGAAGCAGCCGTGGCGCGGGATGTCGAGCACGGCCTGCGGCAGGATCAAGCCGTAGGCGACCACCACCATCAGCTCCGGCGCCAGCGCGCGCAGCTTGTCCTGTTCGGCGGGATCGCGCAGGGTCTGCGGCTTGAACACCGGCAGCTGCAGCGCGGCGGCGCGCTCGGCTACCGGCGAAGCCGCCAGCTTGCGGCCGCGCCCGGCCGGCCGGTCCGGCTGCGTGTAGACGCCGACGATTTCATGCCCGGCCGCATGCAGCGCGTCGAGCGCGGATACCGCGAACTCCGGAGTTCCTGCGAAAACCAGTCTCAAGTCACGGCCTCGGTACGCGCTCAGGGGGTGGCGACGGCCTTGTCGACCTCGGCTTGCAGCGCCGCCGACCATTGGCCATGCAGCCGTGCGCGGACGGCGCCGTCGGCGCCGAAGACAACGATGTAGGCCGAATCATCGGCCTTGGCCGTGCCGGCCAGTTGCAGCCAGCCGGCGGAATTCTCGGTGACCAGCAGCCACTGGCCGTGCTGGGCGACCGGCACGTCGTCGCGCATCTTGCTGACGGCGAAGCCGCGCGCGAAGCCCGGCATGCGTTCGATGATCGACACGTTGTAGCAGCCCAGCCCGGCGCCGCAGCCCGGCAGCAGTTTGTCGAACCAGGGCTTGGTGGCCTTCTGCGAGGCATGGGTGAAGCCGATCACCAGTACCCGTGGCGTCTTCTGCAGTTCGGCGGGCACGTCGAGCAGGCGCTCGTCGAGGGTTTCCACCGGCAGCTGGATCGCTTCGGCCGCAGCGAGGCCCGGCAGCAGCGAGGCGAGGACAAACAGGGTGGCGGCGAGTGTGCGCATCATCAGGCTTCCTTGCGTTTGGCAAGCTTCTTGATGATTCGCTCCCGCTTCATCGGCGAGAGGTAATCGATGTAGAGCTTGCCGTCGAGATGGTCGATTTCGTGCTGAATCGCCTGGGCAAGCAAACCCTCTGCCAACAGCTCGAACGGCTGGCCCTGGCGGTCCAGCGCGCGCAACTTCAAGCGGTTGAATCGCTGCACTTTGTCGCCCACGCCCGGCACCGACAGGCAGCCTTCTTCCATCTCGACGCGTTCGGCCGGCTCGCTGAGCTCCGGATTGATGATGACCATCGGTTCCGGCCTGGCCTTGTCGTCGCTGCAGTCCATCACCGCCAGCCGCAGCGGCACGCCGACCTGTGTCGCCGCCAGGCCGACGCCCGGGGCGTCGTACATGGTTTCGAACATGTCGTCGATCAGCCGCTGTAAGGCATCGTCGAAGACGCTGACCGGCGAGGCCTTTTGACGCAGTCGCGGATCGGGATGGTGGAGAATGCTCAGCAGCGACATGTGCAGTACTTCGTGGCGTGGATGACCTGTCCAGATCGGACATCCGAATTTGACGGCAAAGAATTGAGCCGTCTAGAGTTTCGGCGGCCCGAGTGAATCACCAATGATGCAGCAGAGCCTTCCGGGGGATGCGCTGGCAATGCGCAAGTATAACGGCTTGGAGAGGGTTCACCGCGCACTCGGGCTGACGGCGGCGCTGGTGCTGGCTGGCTGTGCCGGGGCGACGCCCAAGGCGTCCGCACCGCCTGCCACCGACGCTTTCGATGCGGCGCCCGCCGCGCCACTCGCCGCGCCTGCCACCCCGCCTGCTACCGCCTCGGTCGCGGTCCCCGCAGAGCTGCCGCCGGCGGTCGCGCTGCGCAGCGACACGCCGCTGCGCTACGTGGTCAGGCGCGGTGACACGCTCTGGGACATTGCCAACCATTTCCTCAAGGAGCCCTGGCAGTGGCCGGAGATCTGGTACGTCAACGATCAGGTCCGCAATCCGCACCGCATCTATCCCGGTGACGTACTGACCCTGGTCTGGCGCGACGGCCGGCCGCAGCTGCTGGCCGCCGAGGGTCTCAACGCCAATCTCGAATATCTGTCGCCGCGGGTCCGCGAGCTGCCGCTGGAAGCGGCGGTGCCGGCGGTGCCGCTGGAGGCGATCCGCGACTTCCTGCGCAGCCCGCGCCTGCTCGACGCCGAGGCGCTGCGCCAGGCACCGTACCTGCTCAGCTTCGTCGATCCGCACGTGATCGAGGGCGCCGGCAGCCTGGTGTATGTGCAGAACCTGCCGGCGCAGCCGTTGCCGCGCTACGAGGCGGTGCGCCTGGGCAAGAAGTTCACCGATCCGGACTCCGGCGAACTGCTGGGCTGGGAGGGCACGCCGGTCGGCGGTGTCGAATTGCGCAAACCGGGCAGGCCCGGCACGGCACTGATCAGCAGCAGCACGCGCGAGGCCAAGGCCGGCGATCGTCTGATTCCGCCGCTCGACGAAACCCTGGCGTCCGCGTTCTACCCGCACGCACCGGCGGCCAAGGTCGGCGCACGCATCCTGTCGGTGTTCGACGGCGTCTCGCAGATCGGCCAGTACCAGGTCGTCACGATCAACCGCGGCGCGCGCGACGGCATCGAGCCCGGCCATGTGCTGAGCATCCTGCAGGCCAACCGCCGCGCACGCGATCCCTACAGCAAGCGGCTGGTGTCGCTGCCACCGCTGTACGCCGGCACGATGCTGGTGTTCAAGGCGGAAGCGCGGGTGTCCTACGCGCTGGTGATGAAGGCGGTCCGCGAGATCCACGTGCTCGACGTCGCCGAGCAGCCGCAGCCGGGAGAGCAGCCGTGAGGCGCAGCCGGCCGGAACCATGGACCGCGCGCGGCTGAGTGCCTGGCTGGCGCTGAGCCGCGCCTCCGGCGTCGGCAGTGTCGCCGTTCAGCGCCTGCTGTCCGAATTCGGCACGCCGGAGGCGGCGCTCAAGGCCTCGCCGACCGCGTGGCGCGCCCTGGGCCTGAGCAGCCTGCAGATCGATGCGCTCGGCAGGCCCGACCGCGACGGCATCGCCGCCGACCTGCGCTGGCTCGACGGCGGCGAGCGCCGCGGCCTGCTGACGCTGGACGACCCCCGCTATCCGGCGCGCCTGCGCGAGATCGCCCAGGCGCCGCCGTTGCTGTTCTACATCGGCGATGCCGATCTGCTGGACTGGCCGCAACTGGCGATCGTCGGCTCGCGCTCGGCGACGCCGCAGGGCCTCGACAACGCCCGGGCGTTCGCCGCCGAACTGGCGCGCCGCGGCTTCACCGTCACCTCGGGTCTGGCGCTGGGCATCGACGGCGCCGCGCACCGCGGTGCGCTGCAGGGACAGGGACACACGGTGGCGGTCTGCGCAACCGGGCTCGATCGCGTCTACCCGGCGCGGCATCAGGCGCTGGCGCGCGAGATCGCCGCGCAGGGCCTGCTGCTGTCGGAATTCCCGGTCGGCGTGCAGGCACTGGCCGAGAACTTTCCGCGCCGCAACCGCATCATCTCCGGGCTCTCGCTCGGCGTGCTGGTGGTGGAGGCGGCACGCGAATCCGGCTCGCTGATCACCGCGCGGCTGGCGCTTGAGCAGGGCCGCGAAGTCTTCGCGATTCCCGGTTCCATCCATAATCCGCAAGCCCGCGGCTGTCACCAGCTGATCCGGCAGGGCGCCAAGCTGGTCGAGACGGTCGACGACCTGTTCGAGGAGCTGGGTCCATTGCTGCGGCCGTTTCTCGGCACGCGCCTTGCAACAAAGACCGCGGATAATGCGGCCGCGCCCGCGGCGCCGCCGCCCGCCGATACGGCGGCCGCGCGCGTTCTGGCGGTGCTGGACGATGCCCCGCTGGATCTCGACACGCTGGTCGCCCGCAGCGGTCTGACCGTGGCCGAGCTGCAGGCGGCCTTGACGACTTTGGAACTGGATGAGCAGCTGGCGATAGCGCCTGGAGGTCGCTATCAACGCCGAGGGCCAGCGCAGGGATAGGCGGCGAAGGCCGCCCCGCTTAGGATTTCACGCGACACAGCACGGAGACTCGAAAATGAAAGAGACGGTCCTGGATGTGCTGATGTACCTGTTCGAGAACTACCAGGAAGGTGAGTTTGCCGACACCGACAATCAGGACACGCTGCGCGAGGAGTTGGTCGCGGCGGGGTTCCCTGACGAGGAAGTCGGCCACGCCTTCTCCTGGCTCGACGGCCTGGCCGAGCAGCGCCAGCTGCCTTTGATCTTCGGCCCCAGCCGTGCCACCCGCATCTATACGCGCGACGAAACCGCCAAGATCTCCACCGATTGCCGCGGCTTCATGATGTACCTGGAGCAGCTCGGCATCATCACCGGCGAAATGCGCGAGCTGATCATCGACCGCCTGATGGCGCTGCCTGAAGACGTGGACCTGGAACGCGTCAAATGGGTCTGCCTGCTGGTGCTGATGAACCAGCCCAATGCCGAGGAAGCGTTTGGCCACCTGGAAGAGATGGTCTATTACCACGGCGAATTCAAACACTGAAAGCGACGCATCCGTCTGCTGCGCGCCCCGATCTCACGCTCTGCGTGCTCGCCGTACCTTGAGTACGGCTGTGCGCGGGGACCGCGACCTCGGGGCTGCTCACAACGACGGCTGCGCCGCTTTCGGCGCAGTTTGGGTGGGCGATCGGCGCTGCTCACAACGGCCTCTCCGCGATGCGCGGCGTCGTCACAATAAAAACCCTTGAACTCTCCGCACACCGCGCGTACGCGCGGGCGCGC
This sequence comes from uncultured Solimonas sp., assembly GCA_946478985.1. The sequence continues at coordinate 13,659 of CAMLDZ010000029.1, read as the reverse complement.
GCAGTTGGTCTGGACACCGCGGCGGCGTACCGCTTATAAGGCGCCCGAATGCGGCCGCCGGCCGTGTGGTCATCCCCGAGCGGTGAATGAGCAAGAATCTGGTCATCGTGGAATCGCCTGCCAAGGCGAAGACGATCAAGAAGTATCTGGGCAAGGACTTCGAGGTCCTGGCCTCTTACGGGCATGTACGCGATCTGGTGCCCAAGGACGGCGCCGTCGACGTGGCGCACGGCTTCGAGATGAAGTACCAGATCATCGAACGCAACGAAAAACACGTGCGCGCGATCGTTTCGGCGCTCAAGGATGCCGACGAACTCTGGCTCGCCACCGACCCTGACCGCGAAGGCGAGGCGATCTCCTGGCATCTGGCCGAGCTGCTGCGCGAGAAGAACCTGCTCAAGGGCAAGCCGGTCAAGCGCGTGGTGTTCTACGAGATCACCCAGCGCGAGGTGCAGAAGGCGATCCAGAACCCGCGCGACATCTCCGACGATCTGGTCAACGCCCAGCAGGCCCGCCGCGCGCTGGACTACCTGGTCGGCTTCAACCTCTCGCCGCTGCTGTGGCGCAAGGTTCAGCCGGGCCTGTCGGCTGGCCGTGTGCAAAGCCCGGCGCTGCGCCTGATCTGCGAGCGCGAGGAAGAGATCAAGGCCTTCGTGCCGCGCGAGTACTGGACGCTGGAGGCCGACGTCGAGAAGGGCACTCAGCCGTTCACCGCCAAGCTGGTCGAATTCGGCGGCCGCAAGGTCGAGCAGTTCACGCTGACCAACGTGATGGGCGCGATGGCCGCCAAGGCTGCCGTGCAGAAGGCCGCGCAGGGCGAGCTGCTGGTTGCCGCCGTCGACAAGAAGCAGCGCCGCCGCAATCCGGCGCCGCCGTTCACCACCTCGACGCTGCAGCAGGAAGCCAACCGCAAGCTCGGCTTTGCCGCCAGCCGCACGATGCGTGCGGCGCAGCAGCTTTATGAAGGTATCGACATCGGCGGCGAGACGGTCGGCCTGATCACCTACATGCGTACCGACTCGGTCAACCTCGCGCAGGACGCGCTGGCCGACATCCGCACGGTCATTCCGCAGCAGTTCGGCGCCAAGGCCTTGCCGCCGGAGCCGCGCTACTACAAAACCAAGAGCAAGAACGCCCAGGAAGCGCACGAGGCGGTGCGCCCGACGTCGGCGGCGCGCCTGCCCAGGGAAGTCGCCAAGTATCTCGCGCCGGATCAGGCCAAGCTCTACGAGCTGATCTGGAAGCGCACCATCGCCAGCCAGATGGAGCAGGCGGTCTACGACACGGTCAGCGCCGAGCTGCGCGCCGGCAGCGACCATGCTTTCCGCGCCAGCGGCTCGACGCTGATCGAGCCCGGCTTCATCGCCGCCTACACGCAGAGCTTCGACACGCCGTCCGGCAAGGAAGACGACGACGACGACAAGCGCCTGCCGCCGCTGGAAGTCGGCGAGCGCGTCAAGCTCAAGGATCTGGTCGCCGACCAGCACTTCACCGAGCCGCCGCCGCGCTTCACCGAAGCCAGCCTGGTCAAGACCCTGGAGGAATACGACATCGGCCGGCCGTCGACGTACGCCTCGATCATCTCGACGCTGCTGGCGCGCGACTACGTGCGCCTCGACGGCAAGGCCTTCAACCCGACCGACGTCGGCATGATCGTCAACAAGTTCCTGACCGATCACTTCACCCGCTACGTCGACTACGAATTCACCGCGCACCTCGAGGACGATCTCGACGCGGTGTCGCGCGGCGAACAGCAGTGGAAGCCGTTGCTCGCCAAGTTCTGGGGCGACTTCAAGCCGACCGTCGACTCGAAGATGGAGCTGTCGCGCATGGAGGTGTCCGAGGCGCGGCAGATCGGCACCGATCCGGTCTCCGGCAAGCCGGTGTCGGCACGGCTCGGCAAGTACGGTCCGTTCGTGCAGATCGGCAGCAAGGACGACGCCGAGAAGCCGCGCTATGCCAGCCTGCGCGCCAACCAGCGCATCGACACCATCACGCTCGACGACGCGCTGGCGCTGTTCCAGCTGCCGCGCCAGCTGGGCACCTTGCCCAACGGCGAGGAGGTCAGCGTCAACATCGGCCGCTTCGGCCCGTACGTGCGGCACGGCGGGAGCTTCGTCTCGCTGAAGAAGGACGACGACCCGTACACCATCGAACTGCCGCGCGCGGTCGAGCTGATCGAGCAGAAGGCGGCAGCGCTCGACGCGGCGACGATCAAGAGTTTCGACGGCACCGGCATTCGCATCATCAAGGGCCGCTTCGGTCCGTACATCAGCGACGGCGCCCGTCGTGCGCCAGTGCCGCGCGGCCGCGAGGCCGAGTCGCTGAGCGTGTTCGAGTGCGAGGCGTATCTGGCCGAGGCGGCGTCGGCGCCGAAGAAGGGCGCCAAGAAAGCGACCAAGAAGACCGCCAAGGCGGCCGACGGCGCTGCGCCGGCGAAGAAAGCGGTGAAGAAGGCCGTGAAGAAGGCGGCGGCCAGGAAAGCGCCAGCCAAGAAGGCGGCGAAGAAAACGACGGCCGAGCAATGACGCCAGCCGCAGCCGCTTCACCGATGGCCGAGCCGATGGACGTCGCGCCCTGGCATCTGCGCAAGGCGATCGATGCCCTCGAAGCCGGGGGGGTCATCGCCTGCCCGACGGAGGCGGTCTGGGGCCTGTCCTGCGACCCGCTCAACGAGCGCGCCTGCTCGCGCCTGCTCGCGCTCAAGCAGCGGCCCTGGGAAAAGGGCCTGATCCTGATCGCCGCCGATTTCGCGCAGCTGGAGCCGTTCGTGCAGATCCCGTCGAACAACGCGCTCAAGCGCGCGACGGCGACCTGGCCGGGTCCGGCCACCTGGATCTTTCCGGCCAGCGAGCTGACGCCGATGTGGATCAGCGGCGATCACGACGGCGTCGCGGTGCGCGTCAGCAGCCATCCGGTGGTGCGCGCGCTGAGCCGCCGCTTCGGCGGACCGCTGGTGTCGACCAGCGCCAACCCCGCCGGCCGCGAGCCGGCGCGCAGCAGCTTCGAGGTGCGCAAGTACTTCAAGAGCGGACTCGACGCGATCGTGCCCGGCGCGCTCGGCGGCCTGGCCAAGCCGACCACGATCCGCGACGTCGCCACCGGCCACATCCTGCGCCGATGAACCAGGCTGCCAGCATCGTCGACAGCGCCGCGGTCGAGGCCTATCTGCGCGACCTCCAGCAGCGCATCTGCGCCGAGCTGGAGGCGATCGAGGACGAGGGCGGCGCGCGCTTCCTGAGTGACGCCTGGCAAAAGCCTGCGGACAGTCCGCTGCAGGGCAGCGGCGAGACGCGCGTGCTCAGCGAAGGCCATGTGTTCGAGCGCGCCGGCGTGGCGTTCTCCGATGTGCGCGGCAAGCAGTTGCCGCCGTCGGCGACGCAGAACCGTCCGGAACTCGCCGGCCGCGGCTTCCGTGCGATGGGCGTATCGCTGGTGTTCCACCCGCGCAATCCCTACGTGCCGACCGTGCACGCCAACGTCCGCTTCTTCCTCGCCGAAGCTGCTGGCGCGGCACCGGTCTGGTGGTTCGGCGGCGGCTTCGACCTGACGCCGTACTACGGCTTCGACGAGGACGCGCGGCACTGGCACGCCACCGCGCGCGCCGCCTGCGAGGGCTTCGTCGATGCCGATGGCGCGCCCGCCCATCCCAGGCTCAAGAAGTGGTGCGACGACTACTTCTTCCTCAAGCACCGCAACGAGCCGCGCGGCATCGGCGGCCTGTTCTTCGACGACTGGCAGGTCGGCGGCTTCGCGCAGAGCTTCGCGCTGCAGCGCAGCGTCGGCGATCACTTCCTGCAGGCTTATTCGCCGATCGTCGCGCGCCGCCGCGATCTGGCGTATGGCGAGCGCGAGCGCGACTGGCAGCTGTACCGCCGTGGCCGCTATGTCGAGTTCAACCTGGTCTGGGACCGCGGCACGCTGTTTGGCCTGCAATCCGGCGGCCGCACCGAATCGATCCTGATGTCGATGCCGCCACTCGCCGCCTGGCAGTACGATCGCCAGCCTGCACCCGGTTCGCCGGAGGCAGCGCTGCACGAGCATTTCCTCAAGCCGCGCGACTGGTAGTCCGGCGGTTGTCGGCCGCCCGCGCCTGGGGGCCGCCGGCGGCGTGCATAATCGCCTCATGACGCTGACCGAACTTCGCTATCTGGTGAACCTCGACAAGGAGCGCCATTTCGGCCGTGCTGCCGAGCGTTCGTTCGTCTCGCAGCCGACGCTGTCGGTGGCGCTGAAGAAACTCGAAGACCAGCTCGGCGTCGTGCTGTTCGAGCGCAATCGCGGCGAGGCGCGGCCGACGCCGGTCGGCGAGCGCATCATCGAGCAGGCGCGCAAGGTGCTCAGCGAGGCGCGCCGCATCGAGGATCTGGCGCGCGAGGGCCACGATGAGCTGGCCGGTCCGCTGCGCTTCGGGGCGATCTACACGGTGGGTCCGTACCTGCTGCCCAGCCTCGTGCCGCTGATGCGCGAGCGCGTGCCGCAGATGCCGCTGGTGATCGAGGAAAACTTCACCGCGCGCCTGCTCGAACAGTTGCGCGACAACGAGATCGACGTGATCTGCGTGGCGCTGCCGATCGACCTCAACGGCCTGTCGGCGTGGCCGTTGTACGACGAGGACTTCGTCGTGCTGATGCCGCCCGACCACCATTGGGCGAACGAGGCGGCGATTCCGGCGCGCCAGCTCGCCGGCGAACCGCTGCTGCTGCTCGGTCCCGGCCACTGCTTCCGCGAGCAGGTGATCGAGGCCTGCCCCAAGTGCGTCGATCCCGACCGCGATGGGCCGCAGCCGCAGTCCGGCAGCTCGCTGGAGACGATCCGCCACATGGTGGTCGGCGGCCTCGGCATCACCGTGCTGCCGCGTTCCTCGGTCGAAAACCGCGCCGACGAGCGCTCGCGCCTGCTTGCCAAGCCCTTCGTGCCGCCGGCGCCGCATCGCCAGATCGCGCTGGTCTGGCGCAAGACCTTCCCGCGTCGCCAGGCGATCCAGCAGCTGCGCCAGGCGATTCTCGACTGCGGCGTGCGCGGCGTGCAGTTCCTGCCGGACGCCGCCGCGCTTGCCGACTAACAGCGCCTGCGCTGAACTCTGGCGCCATCCGCTGATCCGATACAGATGAACAACAACACCATCAAGACGAGGCTGATCGGTCTGCTGCTGCTCATCAGCCTGTGGCCGCTGGCCGCGGCAGCGGCAGACGACGAGACGCAACGCCAGGAGTTTCGCCTCGCCCTGGCCGACGCCCGCGCCGGACGCGAGCCGCAACGCACCGACAGCGAGGCGCTGCGCCGCTACGTGCTCTATCCGTATCTGGAAGCCGCGCGCATCCAGGCGCTGATGGCGCGCGGCGCGCCCGGCATCGCCGATGCCGCCGTGCCGGTGTTCGTCACCGCCAACCCGGAGCTGCCGGTGACACGCGAGCTGCGCCGGCAGTGGCTGATGGACCTGGCGCGGCGCGACGAATGGAAGCTTTTCCTCGCCCACTATTTCGCCGACGTCTCCGACCGCGCGCTGCAATGCCAGCGCTTCAACGCGCGCATCGCCAGCGGCAGCGACGCGGGCCTGCCGGCGGAGCTGCTGGCGTTCTGGACTGCGGCGCCGCAGATGCCGAGCGACTGCCAGCGGCCCTTCGACTGGCTGCAGCAGCGTGGCGAGATCACGGCGGATGCCACCGAACAACGCGCGCGCAAGGCGCTTGCCGATGGCAATGCCGGCTTCGCCAGGACGCTGATCGCCCAGCTGCCGGCCGAGCGGGCGCCGCCGCTGCGGCAGTGGCAGCAGCTGCTCGAAGATCCGCAGAAGGCGCTCGGCGCGCTCGCCGCCGGACCGGCGCAACAGGTCGAGGCACAGGCCCTGAAGGCCGCTTTCGAAAAGCTAGCGCGCAAGGACCCGCGCGCCGCCGATCGCGTGCTGCGGCAGTTCGCGCCCTCGCGGCTGCCGGATGGCGTGCGCGGGGAGGCCGCCAATGCGATCGCACTGGGGCTCTCATGGAACCGCGATGCGCTGGCAGTGGAGCGCTTCGGCACGGTGCCGATGGAAGCACTCGACGAGCGCAGCTACGAGTGGCGCGTGCGTGCGGCGCTGTGGAACCGTCAGTGGACGCAGGCGGCGCAGTGGCTGAGCACCATGCCGCCGGCGCTCGCCGCCGAGCCGCGCTGGATCTACTGGCGCGCGCGTGTCGCCGAGGAACTCGGTCAGCGCGAGCAGGCCAAGGCGCTGTTCAGGCAACTCACGCAGGACAACGGCTACTACGCGGTGATGTCGGCCTGGCGGCTCGACCAGCACTACGAGCCGCGCCATCGCAAGCTCGACGAGAAGCGCGAGGTGCAGAAGCAGCTCATGGAGCAGCCGGCGATGCGGCGCGCGCGCGAGCTGTTCCATGTCGACGAGCTCAACTGGGCCAATGCCGAATGGCGCAGCGCCATCAAGGACCTCGACGCTGCGCAGCGCGAGCAGGCGGCGCTGCTGGCGTCGCGCTGGGGCTGGCATTGGCAGGCAGTGCTGCTGCTCAACCAGCTCGATGCCACCGACGCGCTGGCGGTGCTGTATCCGGATGCCTATGCGCGCGACATCAAGCGCAGCGCCAAGGATGTCGATCTACCGTCGACCTGGGTCTACGGCGTGATGCGCCAGGAAAGCCTGTTCCTGCGGCAGGTGGCGTCGAGCTCCGACGCGCTGGGGCTGCTGCAGATCAAGCTCGACACCGCGCGCGATGTCGCGCGGCGCATCGGTGCGCCGCGGCCCGATCGCGAAGACCTGTTCGACCCGGCCACCAATCTCAAGCTCGGCACCGCCTACCTGCGGCAGATGACCGATCGCTTCGGTGGCCAGTTCGTGCTGACCTTGAGCGCCTACAACGCCGGCCCCAACGCGGTCGCGCGCTGGTTGCCGGAGGCGCCGCTGGACGCCGACATCTGGATCGAGAACGTGCCGTACAACGAGACGCGTGGCTATGTGCAGCGCATCGTCTGGCATATCACCGTACATGCCTGGCAGCAGGGCAGCGAAGCGCACGATCTGGGCGCCCTGCTCAAGCCGGTCTTTCGGCCGGGCGTCTGAAGTGAAACCGCGATGAGTCTGCCGCCGCTGAAGCGCTACCTGGTCGGTGGCGCGGTGCGCGACCGCCTGCTCGGCCTGCCGGTCCACGAGCGTGACTGGGTGGTGATCGGCGAGACGCCGGAATCGATGGTCGCGCGCGGCTTCCGTCCGGTCGGCCGCGACTTCCCGGTGTTTCTCGATCGCGATACTGGCGAGGAGCACGCGCTGGCGCGGACCGAGCGCAAATCCGGCCGCGGCTATCAGGGCTTCAGTTTTCACACCGGCCCGGACGTCACGCTCGAGGACGATCTGCTGCGTCGCGATCTGACCATCAATGCGATCGCCGAGGATGAGTGCGGCCGGCGCATCGATCCGCACGGTGGTCGCCGCGATCTCGACGCACGCGTGCTGCGTCATGTCTCCGACGCCTTCGTCGAGGACCCGGTGCGCGTCCTGCGCCTGGCGCGCTTTCACGCGCGCTTCGCGGCGCTCGGCTTCACCGTTGCGGACGAAACGCAGCAGCTGATGCGCGAGATCGTTGCCAGCGGCGAGATCGACCATCTGGTCCCCGAGCGCGTCTGGCAGGAGACCGCCAAGGCGCTGGCCACCAACCAGCCCTCGGTATTCTTCACCACGCTGCAGGCCTGTGGCGCGCTGGCGCGCGTGATGCCGGAACTGGCCGCGCTGGCCGGCGTGCCGCAGCGCGCCGAATACCACCCCGAAGTCGACAGCCTGGTGCACACGCTGATGTGCGTCGATGTCGCCGCGCGCGACGACTACGCGCTGGCCGTGCGTTACGCCGCGCTGGTGCACGATCTGGGCAAGGCAGCCACCCCGCCCGAGGAATGGCCGGCGCATCGCATGCACGAGATGCGCGGCGTGCCGCTGGTCAAGCGCTTCTCCGAGCGGCTGCGCGTGCCGGCGGCGCTGCGCGATCTGGCGCTGATGCACACTCGCGATCATCTGCTGGTGCATCGTGTCCGCGAGCTGCGGCCGCAGACCTTGCTGGAGCTGCTGGAGCGGATCGACGCGTTCCGCCCCACTGACCGCTTCGAGCAGGTGCTGCAGGCTTCGCTGTGCGATGCGCGCGGCCGGCTCGGCTTCGAGCAGTCGGCCTACCCGCAGCTCGATTACCTGCGGCATGCGCGCGAGATCGCCGCCGCGATCCAGGCGCAGGCCCTGCTGGCGGAAGGCGTGCCGGCCGGGCCGCAACTCGGCGAGCGGCTGCGCCAGCGTCGCGTCGAAGCGCTGCGTCGCTGGCGCGAGGCGCAGGCCAGCTAGATCCGCGTCGGCTTTCCGCGGATCGCGGGAGAGCGGCCAACGGCGCCTATATACTTGCCAAGGCAATAATTGTTTAGGCAATATAAGCCAGGACAATAACTGTGCCGGCAATGAAATTCTACGATCCCAAGACCTTCACCGCGCGCGGCAGCCTCGGCTATCTGCTGAAGATGGCGCACATGCAGATGCACGACTGCGCCGATGCCGTGCTGGCGGCGCATGAGCTCAGCTTCGTGCAGTGGATCTCGCTGATGAAGCTGCGTGAGGGCACGGCACTGACCGCCAGCGACCTGTGCCGCGAGATGCGCCATGACGCCGGCGCGCTGACCCGCGTACTCGACCAGCTCGAACAGCGCGGCTTCATCGTCCGCGAACGCAGCCTGCAGGACCGCCGCGTGGTCGAGCTGCATCTGACCGAAGCGGGTCGCGCCAAGCTCGAGGAGGTGGTGCCGGCGGTCGTCGAGCGCTTCAACATCGCCCTCGACGGCTTCAGCAAGGCGGAATTCACCGAACTGACGCGGCTGCTCGACAAGCTGCGCCACGGCATGCTCGATGCCGAAGGCAGGCAGCCATGAAGCGGATTGCGAAGACGTCCGCGTACGCCGTTCCGGCAGTGCTGGGCCTGCTGCTGTCTGCCTGCGTGCTGCCGCCGCGCGACACGCCGGCGGTGCAGGCGATCGCCGAGGACTCGCTCGGCCTGGCCGGCGCAGCCAGCCCCGCGGTGCCGCAGGACTGGTGGAAGGCCTTCGGCGATCCGCAGCTCGACCGGCTCGTGCAGGACACCCTGAACGACAATCCCAGTCTCGCGCAGGCGCTGACGCGGGTGCAGTCGGCGCAGGCGCAGGCCTATGCCGCCGGCGCCGGCCGCCTGCCCGGTGTCACGCTCGACGGCGACGAGACGCGGCAACGCTTCTCCGAGCACTACTACATCCCGCCGCCGTACGCGGGCAGCACGGTGTGGCTCGGCCAGCTCGGCGTCAATCTCGGCTGGGACCTCGATTTCTGGGGCCGCCAGGCCAGGCTGATCGAGCAGGCGCGCGATCAGGCGCAGGCGGTGGAACTCGACCATGCCTCGGCGCGGCTGGCGCTGTCCGGCGCGCTGGCGCAAGCCTATGTCGATCTGTACCGCGCGCATGAGCTGGGCGCGATCGCCACGGCCGCCGTGCGGCAGCGTGAGACGATCCTGCAGCTGACACAGAACCGCGTGCGTGCCGGCCTCGACACCGAGGCGGAGCTGCACAGCGCCGAGGCGCTGCTGCCGCAGGCGCGCAGCGCCAGCTTGCAGAGCGAGGCGGCGCGGCAGCTGGCGGTGCATCGCCTGGCGGCGCTCAGCGGCCACGGCGCCGAGCGTTACGACAGCATCGTCGCGCCGCAGTTGCAGCTCGACGCCGCACTGCCCTTGCCGGAACAGCTGCCGCTGGATTTGCTGGCGCGGCGGCCGGACGTGCGAGCGGCACGGCTGCGCGTCGATGCGGCCAGTGCCGGTGTCGAGGCGGCGCGAGCGGCCTTTTATCCGGACATCAGCCTGCGCGCGCTGATCGGCTATCAGGCGATCGGCCTCGACAAGCTGCTCGACAAGAACAGCGCGATCTGGGGCGTCGGTCCCGCCGTGCACCTGCCGCTGTTCGAGGCGCGCCGCCTCAAGGGCGCATTCCGCGGCGCCGCCGCCGAGCGCGACGCCGCGGTGGCCGCCTACAACGACACCGTGCTCAAGGCGGTGCGCGAGGCCGCCGACGAGTTGACGCTCAACGACAGCACCGCCGCACAGCTGGCCGAGGCCCGCACCCGCGCTACGGCCGCAGAAGCAGCATACCGGCTGAACGAACGTCGATACGCCGCCGGCCTCAGCTCGCAGTTGCAGCTGCTCGGCGCCGAGACGCAATGGCTCGACGCGCGCCGCGAACTGATTTCCCGGCAGGCCGATCTCGCCGTCACCCGCGTCACGCTGCTGCTGACGCTCGGCGGCAGTTTCGACCCGCATACCCCCGATCACAACAAGACCCGCACCGTCGCCGGAGTCCAGCCATGACCCAAGCTTCTTCCGCCCCGCCCACGGCCGCCCATGGCGCCAACGGCAAGCGCCGCAAGCGCCTGATCGCGCTCGCCGTCGTCGTCGTGCTGGGCCTCGGCGCCTACAGCGCCTGGTGGGCGCTGCACGGCCGCTATTTTGAGGAAACCGACGACGCCTATGTCGCCACCGATCTGGTGCAGATCACCAGCGAGGTCGCCGGCACCGTCACCGGGCTTTATGTCGACGACACCCAGCACGTCGATGCCGGCCAGCTGCTGGTGCAGCTCGATCCGGCCGACGCCGAGATCGCGCTGGCCGGTGCCGAGGCCGAACTGGCGCGCACGGTGCGCACGGTGCGCGGCGTGTTCGCGCAGAGCGATGGCCTGTCCGCGCAGATCCGCGAAAGCGAAGTGGCGCTGGCCAGCGCGCGTGCCGATCTCAAACGCCGCCTCGACGTCGGCGACGGCGCGGTCTCTGCCGAAGAACTGGCGCACGCGCGCCAGCAGGTGGCGCGGCTGGAAGCGGCGCTGGCGGCCGGCAGGGAGCAGCTGGCGACCACGCGCGCGCAGATCGACGACACCACCATCGAAACGCATCCGCAGGTCGCCGCGGCGGTCGCCCGCGTGCGCGAGGCTTCGCTGGCGCTGCGCCGCACCAGGGTGGTGGCGCCGGTCGCCGGCATCGTGGCGCGCCGTGGTGTGCAGATCGGCGCGCGCATCGCCGCCGGCGCGCCGCTGATGGCGGTGGTACCGCTCGATCACGCCTGGGTCGACGCCAATTTCAAGGAGCCGCAGCTGGAGCGGGTGCGCATTGGCCAGCCGGTGAAGCTGCATGCGGACCTGTACGGCAGCAGCGTGGTCTATCACGGCCGCGTCGCCGGCCTGTCCGCCGGCAGCGGCAGCGCGTTCGCCCTGCTGCCGGCGCAGAACGCCTCCGGCAACTGGATCAAGATCGTGCAGCGCGTGCCGGTGCGCATCGCGCTCGATCCGCAGGAGCTGGCCGCGCATCCGCTGCGCGTCGGCCTGTCGATGACGGCCCAGATCGATCTGCACGATACCAGCGGCTCGCTGGTCGCCCGCGAACTGCGCGCCGCGCCGCAGCAGCTGGCGGTGTCGCCGGCGCATGACGCCGGCGTCGACTCGCGCATCGCCGCCATCATCAGCGCCAATCGCGGCAAGTCGCTGTGAGTCAGGCGGCGACCGCACCTGCAGCGCTCGCGCCGCCGGTCGGCGGTCGCGCGCTGGTCGCCACCGCCCTGGCGCTGGCGACCTTCATGCAGGTGCTCGACACCACCATCGCCAATGTCTCGATCCCGACCATTTCCGGCGATCTCGGCGTCTCGCCCGACCAGGGCACCTGGGTGATCACCTCGTTCGCGGTCGCCAACGGCATTTCGGTGCCGCTGTCCGGCTGGCTGGTGCAGCGCTTCGGCCTGGTGCGCACCTTCGTGATGTCGGTGCTGCTGTTCACGCTGGCTTCGCTGCTGTGCGGCGTGGCCTGGAGCATCGGCTCACTGATCGTCTTCCGCGTGCTGCAGGGCGCCGTGTCCGGGCCGATGATTCCGGGCTCGCAGGCGCTGCTGCTGTCGCTGTTCCCGCCGGAGAAGAAAGGCGCGGCGCTGGCGATCTGGTCGATGACGACGCTGGCGGCGCCGATCTTCGGACCGATCCTCGGCGGCTACATCTCCGACAACCACTCCTGGCCGTGGATCTTCCTGATCAACCTGCCGGTCGGCCTCGCCTGCGCGGCGATCTGCTGGCAGGGCCTGCGCCATCGCGAGACGCCGGCGCAGAAACTGCCGATCGACCGCATCGGCCTGGGCCTGCTGATCATCTGGGTCGGCTGCCTGCAGGTGATGCTCGATACCGGCAAGAACGCCGACTGGTTCGCCTCGCCGACCATCGTCGCGCTGGCCGTCATCACCGTCGTCGGCTTCGTCGCCTTCGTGATCTGGGAGCTGGGCGAGCAGTATCCGATCGTCGACCTGTCGCTGTTCAAGAACCGCAACTTCTCGGCCGGCGTCGTGGCCTTCTGCCTCGGCTACGGCGTGTTCTTCGGCGCCGTGGTGCTGCAGCCGCTGTGGATGCAGACCTGGCTGGGCTACACCGCGACCTGGGCCGGGCTGATCTCCTCGCCGAGCGGCCTGGTCGCCATCGTCGTCTCGCCGCTGGTCGGCCGCTACATCGGCCGCGTCGACGCGCGCCTGCTGGCGATGGCCTCGTTCCTGTTCTTCGCCTGCTCGTACTTCATGCGCGCCGGCTACACGGCCGATGCGAGCTTCGCGGTGTTTCTGGCGCCGCTGCTGGTGCAGGGCATCGGCATGTCGATGTTCTTCGTGGCGATGCTGACGATCCTGCTCGACGGCGTGCCGCCGGCGCGGATTCCGGCGGCCTCGGGCCTGTCGAACTTCCTGCGCATCACTGCCGGCAGCTTCGCCGCCTCGCTGGTGACGACGTTCTGGGACGACCACGCAGCGCTGCACCAGTTGCGGCTGGCGGAGACGTCGAGCGTCTATTCGCCGCCGCTGCAACTGGCGCAGCAGTCGCTCGGCAACGCCGGCCTGAGCGAGCCGCAGGCGCTGGCGGTGCTGTCGCGGGCGCTCGGCAACCAGGCCTATCTGTTGTCGACGCTGGACTTCTTCTGGCTCGGCGGCTGGCTCTGCGTGCTGCTTGCCGGCCTGGTGTGGATCACGCGGCGGCCGCGCGGCGGTGCTGCACCGGCGGCTGCCGACTGATCAGGACGACGGCACCAGCAACAGCAGCGCCGCGCCGGCGACGATGCGGTACCAGGCGAAGATGGTGAAGGTGTGCGTCTGCACGTAGCGCAGCAACCATTTGACGGCGATGAAGGCGGTGATCGCCGAGACCACGAAGCCGGTCCAGAACTCGGCCCAGTTCTCGGTGGCGAAGGCGCCGTCCTTGGCCAGCTTGAGCGCCTCGTAGCCGCTGGCGGCGAACATGGTCGGAATGCCGACGAGGAAGGCGAACTCGGTGGCGCGCGGCCGCGAGGTGAGGCCGGCGAGCATCGCCGCGAAGATCGTCGCCGCCGACCGCGAGGTGCCGGGGAACACCGCGGCGAGAATCTGCGCCAGGCCCACCCATAGCGCGATCTTCCAGCCGACCGATTCGCTGGGCTGCATGCGGCCGGTGGCGTATTCGATCAGCAGGATCGCCACGCCGCCGACGATCAGCGCGATCGCCACCGGCTGCACGGTGTCCGGCAGCTCCAGGCCCATCTTCTTCGCCGCCAGGCCGCCGACGCAGGTGATGACGAAGGCCACGAACAGCTTGGCCAGATAATCGAACTGCTCCGGCTGGCGCCAGTTGCGGAACAG
>CAMLDZ010000028.1 GCA_946478985.1 uncultured Solimonas sp. | reverse complement strand
TGGCGCGCCTGACAGGAGTCGAACCTGTGACCCTCGGCTTAGAAGGCCGATGCTCTATCCAGCTGAGCTACAGGCGCGTGGCGGGTATTTTACGGGACCGTCGCGGGTAGTGCTCGCGGGCGGTGCGGCAAAACTACCCGTCGGGGTAGCGGTTGCGGTCCGGGGCGCTGCCTAGACTGCGTGGCAAGAGTCCGCATCCCTGCGCTCAGCGTTCGATATGGGGACAGCGGCCAATCGTCGCGCTGTCGTGCCGGGCCTTTGCCGCCCGTGCCCTGGCAGCGCGCCCGTCCTGTCGAGGAGAGCGTCATGCGTTCGATTGATTCTGCCGCGGTGGCCGCACCGCGCCGCGTCGTCTTTGCCGCCGTGCTGGGTTGAGGCGCCGGCGATGACGCAGGAAGGCGAACTGCTGTGGACGCCGAGCGCGGCGTTCGTGAAGCGCACGCAGATTGCGCGCTATCTGGAGTGGTTGCGCCGCGAGCGTGGCCAGGACTTTGCCGATTACCACGCGCTGTGGGACTGGTCGGTGCAGGAGCCGGAGGCGTTCTGGGCGACGATCTGGGATTACTTCAAGGTCAAGGCCAGTGCGCCGTACCGCCGCGTGCTGGATCGCCACACGATGGTCGGCGCGCAGTGGTTCGAGGGCGCGCGGCTCAACTACGCCGAGCACCTGTTGCGCTATGAGCAGCAGGCGGCATCCGGCCAGACGGCGTTTCACCATCTGAGCGAGACGCGGCCGCTGGCGCAGCTGAGCTGGCAGGAGCTGGGCCGGCAGGTGCGCATCCTGGCGACGCAGATGCGCAAGCTCGGCGTCGCACCGGGCGATCGCGTCGTCTCCTACATGCCCAACGTGCCGGAGACGGCCATCGCGATGATGGCGACGGTGGCGATCGGCGCGATCTGGTCGTCGGCGGCACCGGAGTTCGGCACCAAGACGGTGACCGAGCGCTTTGTGCAGATCGAGCCCAAGCTGCTGTTCGCGGCGGACGGCTATCGTTTCGGCGGCCGCGATTTCGACCGCGGCGCCGAAGTGCGTTCGATCGTCGATGCCTTGCCGAGCCTGCGGCACGTGGTCTGGCTGCCGTATCTGGACGCCGCCAAGCCGCTGCCGCAATGCCGCGGCGCGGTGAGCTGGCAGCAGATGCTCGATCATCCGGACGTGGCGGCGGCGGAGTTCCGCTACGAGCAGGTCGCGCACGACCATCCGCTGTGGGTGGTGTTTTCGTCCGGCACCACCGGCCTGCCCAAGGCGATCGTGCACGGCCACGCCGGCGCGCTGGCGGAACATCTCAAGCTGATGCACTTCCACCTGAATCTGAGCGCCGATTCGGTGATGTTCTTCTACAGCACCACCGGCTGGATGATGTGGAACCTGGTCATCGCCTCGCTGCTGGCCGGCAGCGAGGCGGTGCTCTACGACGGCAGTCCCACGCATCCCGACATCGATTTTCTGTGGACGCTGGCGGCGCAGACCGGTGCCACCAACTTCGGCTGCAGCCCGACCTTCGTGCAGATGATGGAGAAGGCCGGACTGCAACCCGGCCGCGAGCATGATCTGTCGCGGCTTGAATCGGTCCTCGTCGCCGGTGCGCCGAGCACGCCGGAAACCTTCGCCTGGTTCTACCGGGCGGTGAAGCCGGATCTGTGGGTGACCTCGCAGTCCGGTGGCACCGAAGTGTGCAGCGGCCTGGTCGGTGCGTCGCCGACGCTGCCGGTCTACGCCGGCGAGATCCAGTGCCGCATGCTGGGCATCGACGTGCATGCCTGGAGCGACGACGGCAAGGAGCTGATCGACGAAGTCGGCGAGCTGGTGGTGACCCGCCCGATGCCCTCGGCGCCGATCTTTTTCTGGAACGATCCCGAAGGCAAGCGCTACCGCGAGTCCTATTACGAAGTCTTTGCCAAGGACGGCGAGCCGGTCTGGCGGCATGGCGACTTCATCAAGGTCAATGCGCGCGGCGGCTGCTACATCTATGGCCGCTCGGATTCGACGCTGAACCGTTATGGCGTACGCATCGGCACCGCCGAGATCTATCGCTGTGTCGAGCAGATTCCGCAGATCGCCGACAGTCTCGTCGTCTGCGTCGAGCTGCCCGGCGGCAAGTTCTTCATGCCGATGTTCGTCAAGCTCAAGCCGGATGTCGTGCTCGACGAGGCGCTCGAACGCACGATCGCCGCCAGGCTGCGCCAGGACTGCAGTCCGCGTCACGTGCCGGACAAGCTCTATGCCGTCGAGGCGATCCCGTACACGCTGACCGGCAAGAAGATGGAAGTGCCGGTGCGCAAGCTGCTGCTCGGCCTGCCGCTGGAGAAGGCGGCGAGCCGCGACGCGATGATGAATCCGGCGGCCATCGACTGGTACCTGCAGTTTGCGCAGGCGTCGACCGACTACGACTGGCGCGGCCAGTCGCCGGCCTGAGCCCTTGTCGGCCTCAGCGAACGGCAACCATCACGACACGAGGAGATCGCAATGAGCAATCCGGAGAAGGCGTTTCGTCTCGACGGCAAGGTCGCGTTCGTCAGCGGCGCGGCGCGCGGGCTCGGCGCCCACATCGCGCGCACGCTGGCCGCAGCGGGCGCTGCGGTGTTCATCAGCGATGTGCTCGCCGCTGAGGTCGAGGCCACCGCGCGCAGCATCCGCGAGGCTGGCGGCAAGGCCGCGTCGATCGCCCATGACGTCACCAGCGAGGCGCACTGGGAGCTGGCGCTGGCGCAAGCCGTCGCGAGCTTCGGCGGGCTCGATGTGCTGGTCAACAACGCCGGCGTCGAAGACACCGCATTTTTTGCCGACGGCACGCTGGAAGGCTTCCAGCACATCCAGAACGTCAATGTCACGGGCAGCTTTCTCGGCCTCAAGCATGCGATCCGCGTGATGCGGCCGGGCGGGGTGGCAGGCAAGGGCGGCTCGATCATCAATCTGTCGTCGCTGGCGGCGCTGATCGGTGTTACCGGCCTGGGCGCCTACTGCGCATCCAAGGGCGCAGTGCGTTCGCTGAGCAAGTCGGCGGCGATCGAATGCGCGCAGCTGGGCTACGGCATTCGCGTCAACTCCATCCATCCGGGCGTGATCAAGACGGCGATGGGCAACCACCTGCTGGAAGGCTTCGTACGGCTCGGCATGGCGCCAGACCTGGCGGCCGCCGAGGGCGCGATGCTGCAGATGCATCCGCTCGGCCTCGGCCAGCCGGACGATGTCGCGCACGCCGTGCTGTATCTGGCGTCGCCGGCCTCGCGCTGGACCACCGGCGCGGAACTCGCGCTTGATGGCGGCGCCAGCGCAGCCTGAGGACCGGACATGAAACGCATGCACAACAAGGTTTGCGTGGTCACCGGCGCCTCGCGCGGGCTGGGCCTGGCAGCGGCGCAAGCGCTGCTCGCCGAAGGCGCCCGGGTGATGCTGACCGACATCAGCGCCGACGGCGAGGCCGAGGCGGCGCGCCTGGGCGGCAATGCGGCGTTTCATCGCCAGGACGTTACCGACGCCGCACAGTGGGCCGAGGTGCTGGACGCGGCGATCGCGCGCTGGGGCGCGATCGACGTTCTGGTCAACAACGCCGGTGTCGCGGCGATCGTCGACATCGAGCAGATGCCGCCCGAACAGTGGCGACGCACGCTGGCCATTAATCTCGACGGCGTGATGCTCGGCACGCAGGCGGCGATCGCGCGGATGAAGCATCGCGGCGGCAGCATCGTCAACGTCGCTTCGATCGAAGGACTGATCGGCGAGGCCGGCCTGCCGGCCTACAACGCCAGCAAGGGTGGCGTGCGCCTGTTCACGCGCTCGGCGGCGATCCATTGCGCGCGCGCCGGCTACGGTATCCGTATCAACAACGTCTGCCCCGGCTTTGCCGAGACGCAGATGGTCAGCGCTGCGCTGGCGGCACTCGATCCCGACGTGGCGCGCGGCTTCGGCGAGAAGACGCTGGCACGCATTCCGATGGGCCGCTTCGCGCAGCCTGCCGAGATCGCCGCGGCGATCCTGTTCCTCGCCTCCGATGAATCCAGCTACGTCACCGGTGCCGACCTCGTCGTCGACGGCGGCATGACGGCCTGATTTTCCACCGATTCGCTGTCTACAAAAACGCTTCAGGAGAACCTGCACATGAGCAAGAAGCCCGTCGTCATCTACGGTGTCACCGGTTATACCGGGCGCCTGGTCGCCGAATACCTGCGCGAGTATCGCGTGCCGTTCGTCGCCGCCGGCCGCGATGCCAAGCGCATCAAGGAAGTGATGGACAAGGTGCCGGGTGTCGAGACCGCGGACTACGAAATCATCGAGGTCGAGCACACCACCGAGGCGCTCACCCAGCTGATGAAGGGCCGCAAGGTGATGCTCAACATGGTTGGCCCGTTTATGAAGTACGGCCCGGAAGCGGTGGAGGCCTGCCTGGCCACCGGCTGCCATTACACCGACACCAACGGCGAACAGAACTGGATGATCCACGCCGAGGAGACCTGGGGCGCCAAGTTCGCAGAGAAAAACCTGCTGCTGGCGCCGGGTATTGCGCAGATGTACACCACCGGCGAGATCGCCGCGCAGCTCTGCCTCGAACACCCGGGCCTCGACACACTCGACATCCTGGTGCTGTGGAAAGGCTTCCCGACCTACGCGTCGACGCAGACGATCTTCAGCATCCTCACCGCCAACTTCTACTACCTGGAGCAGAACAAGTACGTGCAGTGGTCGCCCACTGCGAAATCAGAAGTGATCGTTCCGGGGCAGCATGAGACGGCGATGGCGCTGCCCTGGGGCGGCACCGCGCACCCGGTCTGGTTCAAGAACGATCCGCGCGTCGCCAACGTCAAGGCGCAGGGCGGTGTCTTCGCACGCGCGGTGATGGAAGGCGTGGTGCAGATCGCCGCGGTGGTCGAGGAGCAGATCAAGCCGCTGCCGAAGGAGCAGGCCGAGAAAAAATTATCGGAGATGGCCGCCAGCCTGCAGGCCGGCATGCCGCCGCGCGAGAACCCGCGCGAGAACACCTCGGTCGATTCCGTTCACGCCAGCGGCCCGCTGGGCCGCGCGCACTGCGTGATCCACGGCATCTGCAACTACAAGCAGACGGGCCTGATGCAGGCGTACGCGGCCTACCACCTGCTGCAGGCGCCGGCCAAGCGCTGGGGCTTCGCCTCGGGCTGCCAGGCATTCGGACATCGTGAGTTGCTGGGTGTGCTGCAGAGCTTCGGCCTGGTGTCGGAGCCGGTGCTGACGGTGACGCCGAATCTGCTGGTGGGGCGTCGCGGCTGAGGCCAAGCTACAGCGGGGTTGGGTGCTTTGGGAGGCGGGGTTACAACGCGCCTTTGTTACTGGTTTGGCGTGGCTCGCCTTTCGCCTCACAGGGCGAAAGGCAAGCTACGCAAAACAGGTAAAGAAGGTGAGTTGTAACTCCCCGCAAGCAAGCCCCTACAGCAAGCCCATCCGCCGCGCCGCATTGATCGCCTGTACCCGGCTCCCGACGCCCAGCTTGGCGTAGATGTTCTTGAGGTGAAACTTCACCGTGTTCTCCGACACGAACAGTTCCGCCGCGATGATCTTGTTCGACACCCCCTGCGCCAGGAACGCCAGCAGGGTCTTCTCGCCTTCCGTCAGCTTCTCGGCAACCAGCGCGTCGGCCGCCTCGGCGCCGTCGTCGAGCAGGCGGCGCGCGAAGTCGGGCAGGCTGCCGCTGCCGGCATCGCGCTCCGCGCCGGGCTCCCGCAAGGATGGATAGATCTCGCGCAGCAGCCTGGTGACCTCGACGCCTTCGTCGAGAAACATGCCGACGAAGCCGCGCGGCGCGGCCAGTTGCAGCGCCTGCCGCATCGACGTATAGGCCGGCCGCGCACGGCCGCGCTGCGCCTGGGCGAGCGCTTCGAGGATGTGCAGCTTGATCAGGCGGCGGATGCGGCCGTGGCGGCCGGCTCGCGCCAGCTCGTCGGCAAGCCGTGGCAGGGCCTCGTCGGCGCGGCCGCAGTGGAGCAGCAGGCGGATCTGGCCGATCGTCTCGCCCTCGCTGTCGTCCGAGAACAGCAGCCAGCCCTCGGGCAGCATGAACTCCGGCTGCGGCGGAATCCGCGAGGCGATGAGCTGCGCACGCTCGCGCTCGCCGCGCAGCAGATGGCGGCGCACGCGCTCGCGATCGACCATGCGCACCAGCCGCGGCCAGTTGGCGAGGTGGCCGATGTTCTCCGCCTCGTCGAGCAGTTCGACGGCCAGCGCGGCGTTGCCGCGCCGCTCGTGGATGCGTGACATGAACTGATAGGCGACGCCGAGAAAATCCAGCAGCACGCCGTCGCGGATCATGTCGTGGAAGCGCGTGAACAAGGCGTCGGCGGCGTCGAGTTGATCGGCGTCGTAGAGCGCCATGATGTAGCAGCAGACCAGTGCGGCGGCGGCGACCGAGGCATCGGCGTCGTCCTGTGCGTCGGCCAGGCCGGCGCGGAAGCGCTCCAGCGCTGCCGCCAGTTCGCCCTGCACCAGCAGATTGATGCCGGTGACTGCCACCGAGTAACCGCCGCTGAAGCGCGCGTGCGCGCGTTCGCTGTAAGCGCGCGAGCGCATCACCTGCTGCCGCGCGCTTTCGTAGTCGCCGGCTGCGGTCGCGCGGTAGGCCAGCACGTTGCAGGCGGCCGACAGCTCGAAGGCGCGGAACGGATCGCCGCGGTCGTCGCCGACGTCGATCTCGCCCGCCAGCGCGAAGGCGCGCGGAATGTCGTCGAACAGCAGTGCGACCATCGTCTCCACGACATCCGGATTGCCGGCGCCCAGCTGCTCGCCGGGCGCGTCGAGCAACTGCATCAGCGGCCGCAGCTTGCGGTGGCGGCGACGGAAGCTCAGGGCATAGGCGATCTTCACCGCCAGCGCGCGCCGCTGTACGACCAGATCCAGCGGCAGGCGGTCGTACCAGCGCTCGACGGTGGCCAGGTGGCCCTGCGCGACCAGATCGCCGCTCCAGCGTTCCATCACCTCGACCGCGAGCCCCGGTTCGCCGGCTTCGACGGCGTGATGCATCGCCGCGTCGTGCAGGCCCTGCGTGGCATACCAGCGCGCGGCGCGCAGGTGCAGTTCGCGCAGCGCCTGCGGATCGCTCTCGCGCAACTGCTCGAGCAGGAAGGCGGAAAACAGCCCGTGGTAGCGGAACCAGCGCCGCTCCGGGTCGAGGCTGTGCAGGAACAATCCGCTGCGTTCGAGAAACTGCAGGATGCCCTGTGCATCGCTGCTGCCCAGCAAGGCATCGCACAGCGGTGCCGACAGGCGCGTCAGCAGGCTGGTGCGCAGCAGGAATTCGCGGATGCGCGGCGTCTGCAGTGCCAGCACGTTGTCGGCCAGATAGTCCGCCAGCTCACGCGGACGGTAGCCGCCGAGATCGCCCAATGCCCCGCGCACGCTGGGGCTGGCCAGGCTCAGCCGGAACAGCTGCAGCGCGGCCGGCCAGCCTTCGGTCTGGCGGTGGATCGCGGCGATCTCGCTGGCGCCGATCCCCAGGTCGCCGGCCTCGGCGAAGAACTGTGCGGCTTCGGCGTTGCTGAAGCGCAGCTCGTCGGCATGCAGCACCAGGGCGCGGCCATTGACCAGCAGGCGCGACAGGCCGAGGCCGGCACCGGCATCGGGCAAGGCGCGTGCGCCGATGAAGACGGTGAGACGTTCCGGCAGCCGTTCCAGCAGCTCGCGGAAGAAACGCAGGATCGCCGGATTGCCGAGCTCCTGGAACTCGTCGAAGAACAGCGCGACCGGCGCCGGATGCCGTAGCAGGCGGGCGATCACCGCGTCCGGGCGGCTGGTCGTCGGACTGCTGCGGGCGGGGCTGCTGTCGCCGCAGATGGCGTCGAGCAGCGAATCGAAATGGCTGTTGAAGCGGCGCAGGTCGTTGTCGGCGTCTTCGAAGCTCAGCCAGCCGGACGAGTCGCCGCGCTGGTGACACTGGCTCATGATCTGCTGCAGCAGGGTCGATTTGCCGTGCCCGGCCGGTGCCTGCAGCAGTACCGCGCGCACACCGGTGTCGGCCGCCAGACGATCGAGGATCGCGCGCCGCGGTACCGCGCCACGGCTCGCCGGTGGCGGAAACAGCTTGTGGGAATCGACCCGGGCCGAAGGTCTGACGCCTTCTGGTCGCTCGGTACTCATTGCGGCTCCTCCGCACGTCGACGGCGACTGTAGCCCAAATCACCCATCGCCCGTGATGGGCCGATCGGCGGTGGCTTCGACGCCGCCGGCATGTACCGGGCGTTCATTCATGCCGGCCTATACTGCAAGTCGTGCGGCCCACCGCGCACCGTCCCCAAAGAGACGAGCACCTCCATCACAGCAAGAGGGAGAGCGGGCATGAAGGCAGAAGCCGAACCGGAGTTGAAGCGCCTGCTGCAGCAACTGCAGCAGCTTGCCAGGACCCACGAGATGGGCGAGCAGCAGGAGGCTTTCGTCGCCTTCGTCTCTGCCTATTACGAGATGGCCTCGCTCGATACCCTGCAGCTGCGCTCGCCGCAGGAGCTGGTCGAGATCGCAGCGCGGCATTTCAGCTTTGCCGCGCGCCGCGCGCCCGGCGAAGCGCTGGTGCGTGCGCTGCCGCCGGTGGCGGGCAGCGGGCGCGACAGCCGCGGTCTGGCGCGGCTGGAGACCGATGTCGACGACATGCCGTTCCTGGTCGATTCGATCAGCATGGCGATCCGCGAGGCCGGCGCGCAGATCGACTGGATGGTGCACCCGATCCTGCACGTGGTCCGCGACAGTGCGCAGTACTGGGAGGAGCTGGCCGACGACGGCGAGGCGGAGTCGATCATCCACGTCGAATTCGAGGCCTTCGCCGACGCCGCCTGCTACCGGCGTCTGGAAGCCAGCGTCCGCGAAGTGCTGAGCGACACCCGCTGCGTCGTCGACGATTTCTCGGCGATGCGCACACGCGCGGTCGAGCTGGCGGATCGCCTGATCGCGCCGCAGGCCGGCAGCGCCGACGAGCGCAGCGAAGCCGCGGCCTTTCTGCACTGGCTCGACGAGGGACATTTCACCTTCCTCGGCTATATCGAGACCGACGTCGTCAGCGACGCCCAGGGTCGCAATGGCTTCGTGCCCAAGCCGGCGGCGGCGCTCGGCCTGGCGCGGCCCGGCAGGCGTTACAGCGATGGTGACGCACTGATCGCGCCGCGCGAGGAGCTGGACAAGTACAGCGAATCGCCGCGCCTGGTGGTGATCACCAAAGGCAACCAGCGGGCGATGATCCATCACCCGGAGTTCCTCGACATCATCTCGGTCAAGCGCGTGCGCGCCGACGGCAGCACCGCCGGCACCTGCCGCTTCATCGGCCTGTTCTCGGCGGATGCCTATATCGAGCGGCCCGGCAATATCCCGCTGATTCGCCGCAAGGCCGAGCACGTGATGCAGCGCTCGCGGCTGCCCGAGCACTCGCATTCCGGCAAGTACCTGCGCGAGATCCTCTATCAGCTGCCGCGCGACGAGCTGTTCCAGTCCAACGAGGATGAACTGTTCGAGACCTGCATGGGCATCCGCGCGCTGCGCGAGCGCGCGCAGCTCAAGCTGTTCATGCGCCGCGATCGCTATGGCCGCTTCTTCTCGTGCCTGGTCTACCTGCCGCGCGAGCGCTATTCGCGCGAGCTGCGCGACCGCATCGGCGGCGAGCTGCTCAGTGCCTGCGGTGGCAGCGGTATCGACCGCAATACCGAATTCCTGCGTCACGGCATGGCGCGCGTGCACTACACGGTACGCACGCCACCGGGTACGCGGCTGACGCAGACCGCGCAGCAGATCGAGAACCGCCTGCTGGCGGCGACGCGCTCCTGGCGCGACCAGCTGCGCGAGGCCTTGCTGCGCGGCGCCCACGGTGCGTCCACTGCGCCCTGGGCGCGGTTCGTGGACGCGTTTCCGATCGCCTACCAGGAATCCACCGCCGTCGACGAGGCGGTGCTCGACAGCCGCGTGCTGCAGGAGCTGTCGGCGACACGGCGGCTGGTGCCGCGGCTGCTGGTCGAAGCCACCGCCGACAGCCCGGCGCGGCCGACCGCGCTCAAGCTCTATGCCTGGGGCAAGCCGCTGCCGCTCTCCGACGTCCTGCCGGTGCTGGAGAACTTCGGCCTGCGCGTGATCTCGCAGGAACCGACCGAGTTGCGGCCGCGCGACAGCGAGCCGCTGTGGATCCAGCGCTTCCACGTGCAGATCGCCAGCGATTGCCCGCTGCCGCCGGACCAGCAGCGCGCACACTTCGAAAGCGCCTTCCTGCAGACCTGGGCGGGCGAGGCCGAGAACGACGGCCTGAACCGCCTGGTGCTGCTGGCGGGCCTGGCGCCACGCCAGGTGGTCTGCCTGCGCGCCTTGACGCGCTACCTGGTGCAGACCGGCCTGCCGTACAGCCAGGACTATCAGGAACGCCTGCTCGCCGAATACGCGCCCATGGCGCGCCTGCTGGTGCAGCTGTTCGAGCAACGCTTCGATCCGCGGCTGTCTGCCGAGCAGCGCCGCGATGGCGAGATCAAGACCGCACAGGCGCTCGACGACGCCCTCGACAAGGTCGCCACGCTCGACGGCGATCGCGTGCTGCGTGCCTACATCGCGGTGGTGCGTGCGGCGCTGCGCACCAACTACTTCCAGAAGTCGGCCGACGGCGGCGACAAGACCTACATCTCGATCAAGCTGGATCCGAAACAGGTGCTGGAGCTGCCGGCACCACTGCCGATGTTCGAGATCTTCGTCTACGCGCCGGAGGTAGAGGGCGTCCACCTGCGTGGCGGCCGCGTCGCGCGCGGCGGCCTGCGCTGGTCGGACCGGCGTCAGGATTTCCGCACCGAGGTGCTGGGCCTGATGAAGGCGCAGATGGTCAAGAACGCCATCATCGTGCCGGTCGGTGCCAAGGGTGGCTTCGTGGTCAAGAACGGCGATCCCGCGAATCGCGAGGCCTGGCAGCAGCAGGGCATCGCCTGCTACCAGACCTTTCTGCGCGGCCTGCTCGACATCACCGACAACCGCGTCGGTAGCCGTGTGGTGGAGCCAGCCGATGTGGTCCGCCATGACGAGGACGATCCGTACCTGGTGGTCGCCGCCGACAAGGGCACGGCCTCGTTCTCGGACATCGCCAACGGCGTGGCCGCCGAATACGGATTCTGGCTTGGCGACGCCTTCGCCTCTGGCGGCAGCGCCGGCTACGACCACAAGAAGATGGGCATCACCGCGCGTGGCGCCTGGGAGAGCGTCAAGCGCCATTTCCGCGAGCTGGGCTGGACCGACGACAACGGTGCCACCCACGCCGGGCGCGATATCCAGGCCACGCCGTTCACGGCGGTGGGCATCGGCGACATGAGTGGCGACGTGTTCGGCAATGGCATGCTGCTGTCGGAGCAGACGCGGCTCGTCGCTGCCTTCGATCACCGGCACATCTTCATCGATCCGGACCCCGAGCCTGCCGCCGCGTTCGCCGAGCGCCAGCGGCTGTTCGCGCTGCCGCGCAGCAGCTGGGACGACTACGACCGCGCCAGGCTCTCGACCGGCGGCGGCGTGTACTCACGCAAGCTCAAGCTGATCGAGCTGTCGGCGCAGGCGCGGCAGGCGCTGGGCATCGACAAGACCCGGCTGACGCCGCAGGAGCTGATCCGCGCCATCCTGCTGGCACCGGTGGACCTGCTGTGGAACGGCGGCATCGGTACCTATGTGAAGAGCCACCTGCAGTCGCACCAGGACGTCGGCGACCGCAGCAACGACGCGATTCGTGTCGATGGCCGCGAGCTGCGCTGCCGCGTGGTCGGCGAGGGCGGCAACCTGGGCTTCACGCAACTCGGCCGCGTCGAATACGCGCTGTATGGTGCTGGCGGCGCAGGCGGGCGCATCAACACCGACTTCATCGACAACGCCGGCGGCGTCCATACCTCCGACCGCGAGGTCAACATCAAGATCCCGCTGAACGGACTGATGCACGAGCAGCGCCTGAGCCGCGTCGAGCGCGATCCGCAGCTGGCCGCCTGCACCGATGAAATCGCCCGGGCGGTGCTGCACGACAACTACGTGCAAAGCCTGGCGATCAGCCTGATCGAGCGCGACGCGGTGCCCCTGCTCGGTGAACACGATGACCTGATGCGCACGCTGGAGCGCGACGGTGTGCTGAGCCGCGCCGTCGAGTTCCTGCCCGACGACGACGCGCTCAAGGAGCGCCGCGCCAAGAGCCGCGGCCTGACGCGGCCGGAACTGGCGGTGCTGCTGTCGTACAGCAAGATTTCGCTGTTCGACGCGGTGCTGGACTCCGAGCTGCCGGACGATCCGTTCCTGACGCAGGCGCTGCTCGACTACTTTCCTCCGGAGCTGGTGGCGGCGCACCGCGACTCGCTGGCGCAGCATCGGCTGCGCCGCGAGATCGTCGCCACCATCCTCGCCAATGCGGTCGTCAATCGCATGGGCTTCGCGTTCGCGCACCGCTTCGCCGAGGATCACGGCGTCGAGCGCGCCGAGGTGGTCAAGGCCTATGCGATCGCCCATGAAATCTTCGATGGCGATCACTACTGGCAGCCGATCCAGGATCTGGACAACAGGATTCCGGCCGCGCTGCAGCTCAAGCTGTTCGGCCGTGCGATCGGCCTGCTGCGCCACGCCACGACCTGGCTGCTGAACTACCGACGCACCGCCTTGCCGATCGCCGAGGCGGTGAACGGCTTTGCTGATGGCATCCGCGCGCTGGCGGCGCAGTTGCCGGCGCTGCTGCCGCCGGTCTACCGCGCTGAATGGGACAAGGCGGTCGACGCGATGCTGGCGGAAGGCGTGCCGGTCGGCCTTGCGCAGGAGCTGGCCGGCACCCTGGTGCTCGGCAGTGCACCGGATATCGTCGAGATCGCCGCCGAGACCGGGCTGCCGCTGGTAGAGGCCGCGCGTGTCTACTTTCTGGTCGGAGAGCAGCTCAACATCCTCTGGCTGCTGCCGGCGATCAACGCCTTTCCGGTGCAGAGCAAATGGCAGGCGCTGGCGCGCTCCAACCTGCGCGAGGACAGCTACCGGCTGCACCGCAAGATCGCCTGCCGCGTGCTGCAGTCGGCGGGCGATACCGCCGAGGCGCGGCTGGAGACGTGGATCGCCGCCAATCCGGTCAAGGTGCGCTTCGGGATCCAGCGCCTGCGCGAGCTGCAGACGCTCGGCGCCGCGGATTTCATGAACCTGGCGGTCGGCGTGCGCGAGCTGCGCAAGCTGCGCACGCTCTGAGCTGGCGCCGAGCCCAACAAAAAGCGCGGCCGGAGGGCGCTCCGGCCGCGCTTCTCAGCGGATGTGCCGCGGCGGGTTAGCGCTCCAGCAGCTCGCGCTTGCCGTCCTTGCCGTCCCACTCCTTGGCGTCCGGCAGCATGTCCTTCTTCTCGGTGATGACCGGCCATTTCTTGGCCAGCTCGGCGTTGATCGGCTTGAAGTCGGCCTGCGCTTCCGGCAGGTCATCCTCGGCGAAGATCGCCTCGGCCGGGCATTCCGGCTCGCACAGCGTGCAGTCGATACATTCTTCCGGATCGATCACCAGAAAATTCGGACCTTCATGAAAACAGTCGACCGGGCAGACCTCGACACAGTCGGTGTATTTGCACTTGATGCAGTTTTCGGTGACGACGAAAGTCATGATGCGTTGCGCTGGCGGGAACCCGCCGGTAGTTGCAAGGGGCGCGTAGTTTAAACGAATGCGCGGGCGGGGAGGACCGCCCGATCGCAGCGCTCAGAGTGCCTGGAAGTCCTCGGCGCGGACCTCGGCGGCATAGGGCTGCCGCGGCTTGTAGACGAGGTCGATGCTGCGCGCGTGGTAGCCGTTGCCGGCGCGGCGCAGCGCGAAGAAATGCTCCAGGCTGTAGCGGATGGTGGGGAAGGCGATCTCCTTCCACGGAATCTCGTCCTCGTGCATCAGCTGCACCTCGGAGCTTTCCGGCGTCGGGCCGAAATGCTCGCCGACCATCAGGCCGCGGTGGACGATGCAGATCTGGCTGACGTGCGGGACGTTGATGACCATCAGCAGCTCGCGGACCTCGATCTCGGCCTGCGACTCCTCCAGGGCCTCGCGTGCGGCGCCTTGTGCACTGGTCTCCTTGAGTTCGAGGAAACCGGCCGGGAAGGTCCAGTAGCCGTGGCGCGGCTCGATGTTGCGGCGGCACATCAGGATGCGGCCGTCCGCATGCTCCGGCACGACGCCGACCACGATCTTGGGGTTGTGATACTGGATGTTGCCGCAGGCGCCGCAGATGTGGCGGGGCAGGTGGTCGCCATCCGGCACCCGGAATTCGACCGGGTGGCCGCAGGCGTTGCAGAAGCGGGTTTCGGGATACATGGCGCAGTCGGTACGAGCAGGACCGCACTATAGCCGCTTGCCCCGGCGCGGTCTGGCCGCGCCGGGGCAAGGGCGGCAGGCTAGGCGGAAGCGACTGGCTTCGGCTTGACCAGCAGTGCCGCCAGCGCCGGGATCAGGATGATCGCGCCGATCATGTTCCACAGGAACATGAAGGTCAGCAGCAGGCCCATGTCAGCCTGGAACTTGATCTCCGAGAAGGTCCAGGTGAACACGCCCAGCGCCAGCATCACCGCCGTCAGCGCCACCGCGGCGCCGGTCGTGCGCAAGGTCTGGAAGTAGGCTTCCTTGAGCGCCAGGCCCTGGGCAAGGAAACCCTGCAGGCGGTTGTAGATGTAGATGCCGTAGTCGACGCCGATGCCGATGCCCAGCGCGATCACCGGCAAGGTTGCCACCTTCACGCCCAGACCCAGCTTGGCCATGATCGCCTCGCAGAGCACCGAGGTGATGTAGAGCGGGAAGACCAGGCAGATCGTCACGGCGATCGAGCGGAACTCCCACAGCACCAGCAGCGCGACGATGCCGTAGACCAGCACCAGCATCAGGCGCTCGGCCTGCTTGATGACGATGTTGGTCGCCGCCTCGATGCCGGCGTTGCCGGCGGCCAGTTCCAGCTTCACCGCATCGCTGTTGTGGGCGGCGGCGAAGGCCTCGACGGCCTTGACCACGCGCGTCAGCGTCTCGGCCTTGTGGTCTTCCAGATAAATGAGGATCGGCAGCATCGAGCAATCGCTGTTCGACAGCTCCGACGGCAGCGTGCGATGCGCGGCGTTCGAGCTGAAGCGGTTGCGCGTGATCGAGTACCAGCGCAAATCGCCACCGGCGGTACCGGACAGCACCTGCTTCATCGAGGTGAACAGCGAGGACGTCGATTCGACACCCGGCAGGTTCTCCATCTCCCACTGGAAGCGGTCGACGACCGAGGCCACCGGATAGGCGCCGCATTCGCCCGGCGGCGACACCGCCATCACCACGAAGACATCGGAGCTGGCGGCGTAATGGGATGCGATATAGGCGTTGTCGCGGTTGTAGCGCGAGTTCTCGCGCAGTTCCGGCGCACCGGAGGCAAGGTCGCCGATCTTCAGATCGCGGCTGATCCAGAAGCCAGTGGCGAGCACCACCAGCGACACGGCCAGCGCGATCTTCGCCATCTTCGGCTCGGCGAAGCGCGAGATCGCATGCGCGAGGCGATGCGCGCTGGCGTCCTTGCGGCGCTGGTGCTCCACCGCGCGCGGGCTGATGCCGATGTACGACATCAGCACCGGCAGCAGGAACATCTTGGTGAGGATGATGACGCCGACGCCGATGCTGGCGCTGATCGCCAGCTCCTTGATCACGCCGATGTCGATCACCAGCAGGGTCGAGAAGCCCACCACGTCACAAAGCAGGGCGATCGAGCCGGGGATGAACAGCTGGCTGAAGGTGGCGCGCGCCGCGTCAATCCTGCTGGCGCCATGGGCCACCTCCGTGGCCATCGTGTTGACGTTCTGCACCGCGTGGCTGACGCCGATCGCGAAAGTCAGGAACGGTACCAGGATGGAGTACGGGTCCAGGCCCATGCCGAGCAGCTGCACGATGCCGAGCTGCCAGATCACCGCCAGACTGCAGCAGAACAGCGTTGCCGCGGTGCTGCGCCAGCAGCGCGAATACCACAGCAGCACCAGCGTGGTCAGCGCGAACGAAACGGCGAAGAACATCGCGATCGCGCTGGCGCCTTCGATCAGATCGCCGATGATCTTCGACGGACCGACGATGTGGATCTTGATCTTGTCGTTCTGGTAGACGTCGCGGACTTTCTCTTCCAGCTGCCGCGACAATGCGCCGTAGTCGAGCTTGCCGCCGGTTTCCGGATCGACTTCGAGCAGCGGTGCCATGACGATCGCCGAGCGGTGGTCGGATGCCACCAGCGTGCCGACGCGGCCCGAGCGCGCGACATTCACGCGTACCTGGTCGACCTTGTCCTTGGAGCCGTCGAAACCCTGCGGGATGATCTGGCCGGCGATCAGGCCGGTTTCGGTCACTTCCATCCACATCACGTTCGGCGTCCACAGCGACTTCAGATTGCCGCGGTCGACGCCGGAGATGTAGAAGACCTCGTCGGTGACCTTGTGCAAGGTCTCCAGATAGTCGGCGTCGTAGATGTCGCCCTGGGTGTTCTCGACGGCGATACGCAGCACATTGCCGAGCGGGCGCAGCTCGTTCTCGTACTTGAGGTAGTTGACGATGAACGGATGGCTGGACGGCACCATCTTCTGCAGCGAAGCCTCGGGCCGCAGCTTCAGCGCCTGCATGGCGAACAGCGCCGAGGCGAGCAGCACCAGTAGCAACACCAGCACGCGGTGGCGGAAGAGATGACGTTCGAAGAAGGCTTCGAGGCGGGATGCGCTATGGCCTTGCATGAGTAGGGTCTTTGAGAAAGGGGCGGCTCAGCGCAGCTTGACGGCGCTGGCGCCGCCAAAGCCGACGAGGATGGCAGCGCTGGCATCCGGCGTCAGCGCCATCGCTGCGACCGGACCGCCGCCGGGAACTTCGATCTTGCTGAAGTGCTGGCCGGAGGCGTCGCCGCGCAGCAGCTGGCGGTCCTGGCTGAGCAGCAGTGGCGTGCCGTCCGGCGCGACGATGCCGCTGACCAGCGACTTGCGCGCCAGCGGTTCGAGGCGACTCCAGTTGGTCCCGCCGTCGTCGGAGCGGAACACGTTGCCGGCGAAGCCATAGGCCAGCAGCACGCGGCCACTGTTGAGGCTCAGCGCGCCGTACAGCGGGCCGTCGTAACCGACGTTGATCGTCTCGAAAATGGCGCCGCTATCGGTGGAGCGGAACAGCGTGCCGCTTTCGCTGGCGATCAGCAGCGTGCCCTCGGCCGTGACGGTGATCTGGTTGCAGTGCAGCCGCGACGGATTGTTCAGCCGCGTGGTCCACGATTCCCAGGTCTTGCCGCCGTCGGCGGTATGCAGCACCTGGCCAAACGCGCCGACTGCATAACCTTCCGCGGCGCTGATGAATTTGACCCCGAGCAGCGGCCGTGACGGGCCGAACTCGCTGGCAGCCTCCGCGTCCTCCAGCGCGAACTCGGCCTCTTCGAGCCGGGTGCGCTGCGCCTCGCCGGCCGGCTCTTCGCCGACCTCGGCCTTGACCTTGGCGAGATTGGCCTCGGCTTCCGCCAGCAGCAACTCATTGGCCTTGTTGCCGTCGGACAGCTTCTGCCAGGTCTTGCCGGCGTCGGCGGTCTGCAGAACCACGCCATCGTGGCCGACCGCCCAGCCTTGCTCCGGGCTGACGAACGACAGAGCGGTCAGCGTCACGCTGACCGGAACCTCGGACTGGGTCCAGCTGGCGCCCTGGTCGTCGGACCAGATGATGACGCCACGCTCACCGGCGGCGAACCAGCGCTTGCCGGCGACGGTGCTTGCCAGCAGCAGGGACTGGGGGGCGCGAACCGCCTGCAGCGCCGGTTGCTCAAGCCAGTCGGCCGCCCGGGGTGCGCCGACCGCGAGCAGGGCCGCAGCGGCGGTCAGGGCCAGCGGCGCGAAGATCCGTTTCGACATCGAAAGATCCTTGGATCGAATCAGAAGACAGGCAATGAAGCTGAAGCGGTGAAGCCCTGGCCGCAAGCGGCCAGGGCTTCCCGTGAAGCGCTACAAAAAAAGCGGCAAGTGCGTCTCAGCGACCTTGACGACGGAAGGACTCCGTGGAGAACGAGGCGCCGGTGAGCTTGACGCCGAACTTTTGCGGGGCTTCCTCGTTCTGCACGCCGCTGGCGAGGTAGCGACGGGCCTGCAGGTCGTACAGCGCTTCGATGGTCAGCCACGGCATCGGCACGTCGTAGAACTGTGCCAGGTGCAGTTCATGCACGCGCCACAGCTCGCCGCGACCGTCGTACTGGTCGGTGTGCGAAACGGTCCAGGAGTCCTCGTCGATGAAGAACACGCGCT
Organism: uncultured Solimonas sp.; assembly: GCA_946478985.1. The sequence goes on along the minus strand of CAMLDZ010000028.1, from coordinate 15,346 downwards.
TGGCGTAGATGTGGCGCATGCCCTTCTTGAGCGTGGCCTCGACCACCCAGACGCGATGCAGCTCGTAGCGGGTGAGATCCGAATTGACGTTGGTCGGCTGGATGATCTGGCTGTACTTCAGCGACTTGTCGGTCAGCTTGTAGCTGTTGTACGGGATGTACATCTCCTTCTTGCCGACCAGCTTCCAGTCGTAACGATCGGTGATGCCGGTGAAGCCCTGGTAGTCGTCGACCGTGCGCAGGCCGTCGGCACCGGTGCCCGGGGCGTCATAGGCGAACTCCGGCGCGCGCAGCACGCGGCGCGAGCCCGGGTTGTACAGCCAGGCGCGGCGCTCTTCCTTGTTCTGGTCGAGCGTTTCGTGCACCAGCACGCCTTCACCCGCGACGTTCGATGGGCCGGTGATCTTGCTCATGTAGTAGAAGAGCATGTTCGGGTCCGGGCGTTCCATCGCTGCCGGCATCGCGTACGTCTCGATGCGCGTCACCGGCGTGAAGCGGCCGCTGCTCTGCACCGGGAACTCCGCCGTGTTGCGCTGCCAGGTGCCGCCGAGATAGCGCGCGACGTGATTCCAGATCACTTCCTCACCGTTCTTGGGAATCGGGAACGGCACGTTGGACTTCTCGACGTTGAGCAGGCCGCGGCCGCCCGGGGCGACCTTGGCCTTCATCCCCTCGCTCTTGGCGAGGTCATACACGCTCTGCGGCAGGCCAACGCTGCGATGACTCGGATAGACCGGAATCTTGTAGCTCGGATAGCGCTTGAGCAGTTCCAGCTGGCCGGGGGCGAGCTTGGCGGCGTAGTCCTTGGCATTGGCCGCGGTGATCGTGAACAGGGGCTTCTCGGACGCGTACGGATCGAGATAGCCCTTGGCCGGATTGAAGCCGGCCGGTGCCTTGGTGATGCCGCCGTCCCAGGCCGGGATGCTGCCATCGGCATTGCCGGCCTTCTCGGCACCGATCGGCGTGAGATCGGCACCGAGGCGCGCCGCCTCGTCCGCCGTCATCTCGGCGAGCGGGGCCTGCGAGAACGCGGCGAACAGCAGCGCAGCGGCGGCCGACACGGATCGGCGATGAATGGTCTTGGTCATGGAGCGCTCCATAGTCCTTTAGAAGTTGATGCCGACGACAGCCGAGTAGAAGTCACGATCGTGGAACAGATCGTAGGTGGCATCGCGGTTGTACTTGGTGAAGCCGAAGTCCGCGTAGTAGCGGTAGAGGTAATCGAAGCGGGCGGCGAGGCCGAGCACCTGGCGATCTTCGACGAACACCTGGTCCGCCGAGTAGCCCTTGACGTCGTGCTGCCAGAACACGCGCGGCTTGACGTTGATGCCGAACAGTACGTCCGGATAGCTCAGCTCGATCTGCGCGCGATAGCCGAAGGCGTCGTTGGTGAAGAAGCCGTCGTGCTTGCAGTAGTCGGCGACCGTGTTACCGGTGTTGGCGCAGGGGATCGTCTCGGTCTCGGCGAAGCCGTAGACGAAGGCGCGGCCATAACGGCGCGAACCCGGCGAGGAGCCCACACCTTTCCAGTTCTGATACGCCACTTCACCGATCAGACTCATCGATTCGGCAAACAGCACGCGCGGGAACACCTTCAGCGTCGAAATCTGCACCTGCGCCTTGTCCTTGCGGTCATAGCCGGTGAACAGGCCGCCATTGGTCATGATCGTGGTGGCGAGGCTGGCCATCGGACCGGCACCCAGGGCGCCGCGCAGCAGATCGACGCCGTTGATCTGCACCGGGAAGTCCTTGGTGTAGCTGGTTTCACCGAACACCGACCAGCCGGCAATCGCGCTCGACGCGGACAGGCCGGTGACCTTGATGTTCTCGGCCGACCAGTCCCAGGCGTACTGGATGGCGCGTGCGCCGTTCCAGAACGATGCGGGGTCGTTGGCACGGTTGGCGACGCTGATCGCCTGTGCACGCTGATGGTAGTTGGCGAAGTAGATGCCGAACTCGGCGGCCAGCGGCGCGAAGTAATAGCGCGTGGCCACGCCGAACTGGCCGGAGTCCTTCGGCTTCTGGTCGCCGGCGTTGCCCATGCGGTAATTCGTCACGCCCGGTGGCACACCTGGCTGGCCGCCGACCTGATCGTTGAACAGGGCGGTGTCGCCGTAGAGATTGGCGGCCGCACCAGCGGGCACCAGCGTGTGCTGATCCGAGCAGTTGATCAGGTCGGCGCCGGCCCAGTAGGTACCGCAGCCGTCGAGAATCGTGTTGCGCCAGCGGAACTGATAGAAGGCTTCGAGGCTCAGGGTGTCGGTGATGCCGAAGGTGCCGGAGATCTGCGGGATCGGCAGCAGGATTTCCTTGACGGTGGCGCCAGGGCGGCGGGCCGCCGACAGATCCACGGTGCCGAACTGGTTGATGCCCGGCACGAACAGGCTTTCGCCCCAGTTGACCACCTGGTTGCCGATCTTGATCGAGTAGGGGTTGTCCCCGACCTGGCCGTCATAGAAGGCATAGGCGTCGAGTAGGGCGACTCCCGAAAACTTCGACAGATCATCGAAGTCCTTGTCGTTGAGCTTGGCGCCCTTCTGATAGTTGTTGGGAACATGGCCGTGCGAGACGCCATGCTCCTTGAGTTCGTAGTCGTACCAGCCCTTGCCGCGGAAGAACACGCCGAAGTCGCCGGCCTTCAACTGCAGCTCGCCGACGGCCTTGGCGAGGGTCGAAAAGGTCTCGCCCTTGCTGAAATTGAGGTTGCCGTCGTCGTGGCTGGTGCCGGCGGTGCCGCCGTTGCCAACCGAAATCAGGTCCTCGTCCGGATTGGCGGCTCGCCAGTTGGTGCCGACCGATGCGTTCAGGGACCAGGTGCCATCGATGGCTTCTCCCCAGTTGAAGGTGCCGGCATTGGCCTGCGGTAGATACGTCGCACAAAGGACCGGCAGCAGCATGCCGGCGAACCCGGGACGCACAAATGCATTGCGCCCGATCGGCGCTCTGTCCTTGAACATGGTCACTCCTCTCATGTGGCTATCGTGTATTTCTTTTGCCAGGCTGGCGGCTTGCCAGCGATGTCAGAACGGTCGAATGGCTGTGGCGGCGTGTCGAGTTATGAATGTGGCCGCTGCCCCCGGTGTACCGACGGTACAAAAATCACCTACAACTGAAAAATGCGCAAGCGTACGAACGGTAGATTCTGGCCGATGAACGAAATTCGCTAAGGGATTGTTATAGCGCGCAATAATTTTGCCGCAACGCACAATAAAAATGGACGCCATGTCTTGCGGATTCTAGTGCAGATCGCATCGAAAAGTATGCGTGCAACAAGAATCGAAGCGCCGCGACACGGCACTTTCACGCGAGTTCAGCATGATGATGCGGAGGCTTTATGACGCCCCGCATCCACCTCGGCGGTGATCGGCGCGCGCAGCCGTCGAGCGGCGAAGCCTGCGAGCCGGCGCCAGGAGGCGTATCAGCGTGCGGTTGAGGGCTTGAAGGACCAGCTCATGTCGATCTTGAGCGTGCCGGTAAAGTCGCCGAGCACGGTCGCGTTGCCGTCCAGCGGGCGGGTGAACGGCAGGGAGACCTTGGCACTGCCGGCTTCCTTGGTCTTGCGCACCACTTCGCTGGTCCAGTCCAGGGCCTGCACAGGAATCGGCAAGGGGCCTTGCTTGGTCAGTGCGACATCACCGTGCTTCGTCACCGTGGTGCCCTGCGGCGAAGGCAGGAAGGCGTTTTCCAGATACATGTCGCCTGTCTGAGTGTCGAGTGTGATCAGGTAGCGACGGCATAGCGCCGCAAGTTCGTCGGGCGTGCCCCTGCTGTCCGCCTTGCGATCGAAAACAAAGGGGACAAGCTTCTCTTTCTTGCGGTCGTTGGCCTGCATGCCTTCGACGTGGGATTGCTGGGTGCCGTGAAAGCGGGCCTGGCAGCGGGTGTCGCCGAGAAAGTAGTAGTAACGGCCATTGGGCTGATGATCGCCCTCGTCCAGGAATGCTTCCAGATCCTCGATCGAGTTCGCTTCAAGTGCGGCCAGGGCGGCGAACCGCTCTGCCAGCGGGCCGGTGCACAGGTCGTCGCCCTTGCAGGCGATGTTTTCCGTGGTGGAGCCCTTGGAGTAAAGCTGCGCGGCTTGCGCGGCTGTGGGCAGCTTTCCTCCGTTGCGGCGCCGCAAGTCCTCAAGGCCGCGGCGCGTCAGAAACTCCTCGCGGACCGCAAGGCGTTTGGTGATGTCGGGGTCGAGCAGGTTCTCTGGATACAAGCGGCCATCGGAATGCAGATTGACGCTGATGTCGTAGCGCTGGCGCGTGCTGCCCTTGGACCATTGCAGCACGTTGCGCCAGGACTGCTCGCCGTCGATCGTTACCGTCAGATCGAGTCTGCGTTCGATCGGCGTTGCTGCCTCGGCGCCGGGCAAGAGTGCGCACAAGGCGCAGGCGAGGCCGGCAACGCGCCCGAGGGCTGCAAGACGGGACGACATAGTGAGCTCCTGCGGTTCTTTATCGGGATGACCGAGCGCGGCAGCCTGCGAGGCTTGTGCAACAATATTAGCAACGACTGGGAGAAGCATGATGAGCGGGGCCGAGCCTCAAAAGCGCAATAGCGTTCTGACACAGCGCGAGGTTTACCAGCACTGGATGCAGGAGCGCATTCGCTGGTCTGACACGGATCTGGTGGGGCACGCCAATAACCTGGCATTCGGCGCTTTCTGTGAAACCGGCCGCTGCCATTTCGTTCGCGAGCTGCTGGAAGCCCAGACTGATCGCCGGGCGATGCTGCTGCCGGTGCAGCTGACGATCAATTTCCTAGGCGAAGCGCATTGGCCCGCCACGATCGACATCGGCACCGGTGTGATCTCGATCGGCAAAACCTCGGTGCGGGTGGGACAGGGCCTGTTCGACGGCGACCGCTGCATCGGCACGTCCGATACCACCATTGTTCTGATCGACGAGCAGACGCGGCGGCCGCAGCCAGTTCCCCAATGGCTGCGCTCATGGTTCGACGCGCGGCTGATCGTGCCGGCCGCGGCATGAAGGTCGCGTTGACTTAGTATCGGTACATACCATACGATTACGTCCATATCGCCGCGGGACGGTGCTTTCCGGGCCGTCTTCATGGTCAGAACATATAGGGCAGCCGACGCGAGCTGCCAGGGGGGAGCAGATGTGGAGGCGGCGGATTCTGCCGCTCGGTGCGCTGGTCTTGTCTGTGCTGGCAGTCCCGACTGCCCACGCGACGCTGGGCATTTTCGAGCATGGTTAGGGCATCAAGTCGATGGGGGCGGCCGGTGTCGCCTATGGTTATGCTGAGGACACCATCGCGCTGAGTGCGAATCCGGCGCATGCCTTGTCGCTCGGCAACCGCTACGACATCGGCTATGACGTGTTCTCGCCGCTTGCCGATGCGCGAGTCCGTGACGTGCCAGGCCAGCCCGACGGGCGTTATCGCACCGACGCCAAGCGCTATTACGGCATTCCCCAAGTGGGTTTGAGCCTGCGCCTGAACGAGCGCTGGGCGTTCGGCACAACGGCCTTTGCCGCGGGCCTGGGTCCCGATTATCCGGACAGCCCCTACGCGCGTTACGGCGGCGCGCCGCGCACCTCGCTCGGACTGGGGCAGGCCGGTATTTCATTCGCTCTGGCACATGAGCTGATGCCGGGCCAGCATCTGGGCGTGGCGGCCAATGTCGGATACCAGACATTCATGACCGAGGGCTTGGAGCCCTTCGCGGCGGTATCTGTCGACCCGGATCATGTGACCAATCAAGGCAAGGATGGCTCGCTGTCGGGTGGTTTCACCCTTGGCTGGATCGGTGAGCTGGCGCCTGGATTCAAGGCGGCGCTCAGTTACCGTTCCAAGAGCTGGACGCAGCGGCATCGCGAGTACCGCGGCTTGCTCGCCGAAGGCGGCAAGCTGGAACTGCCAGCCATGTGGGGCGGCGGCCTGACGTACAGGCCGGTGCCGGAGGTGCTGCTGGCTTTCGATTACCAGCGGGTCGAATATGCCTCGGAGACTGCCATCGGCAACGGGCTTGCGCAGCTGGGCGAAGGCCATCTGCTGGGGTCCGACCAGGGGCCCGGCTTCGGCTGGGCGGATCAGAATGTCTACAAGATCGCGATGATCTGGTCAGCGACTCCGCAGCTCGACCTGCGGGCGGGCTATCTGGCAGCGTCGCAGATCGTTCAGTCGAGTGACACGCTGTTCGCATTTCTCGGTTGCGTGACACTGACCACGCACTATTCGCTCGGTGCGAGCTACAAGTTCGGCCAATGGGATGTATCGGGTTACACGGCGTGGGCGCCGAAGCAGACCGTGCGTGGCGAGAATTCGATCCCCGCGGCTTTTGGCGGTGGCGAAGCCGATATCGGCAACGAGGTCTACATGATGGGTCTGTCGTTCGGGCGGCGCTTCGGCCTCTAGCTTCCCGCGACTACAGTAAAGAAGGCGCGCCGACCGGCGCGCTTTTTTTGTTGCTACTCAGTCTCCCGCCAGCCCATCCGGCTTGGCGGTGACGATCTGCATGATCGACTGCTTGATGGTGTTGAGGAGCTGCAACAGCGTCTCGCGGCTATCGGCATCGAGCGCCGCGAGTATGCGTTCGTTGAACTGCTCTTCTTCCAGGATCATGCGCTGAATGAACGGCTGCGCCGTCGACGACAGGAACACGCGCTTGGCGCGCTTGTCGCTTGGATCGGCGCGGCGCTCCACCCAGCCGGCGGATTCGAGTTGCTCGATGACCGTGCCCAGACTGGCCTTGCCAACCTCCAGCACCTCCGCCAGCTCGGATTGCATCATGCCGTCATGACGGGTCAGGTGAGCGAGAACCCACCAGCGCGCTCGCGTCACGTTCAGCGGGCGCATCAACTGGTCGTAAGCGGCGCGCCGCAAGCGTGATACGTCGTGAATCAGAAAGCCCAGGCGGATGCCCTGGCGGCGCTTTTCGCTATCCGATCCGGCGTTGCCGGCATCGAAGGCGAGCGGATCGTCCTGCCACGGCACCGTCGCGGCGGTGACCGCCACAGCCTTCTTGCCGCCTTTGGCGGTCGACGGCTGTGTGGGCGACACGTTGGTCGCCGCTGGCTTCGGACTCCGAGCGGGCGACGGCCTGCCGGCGCGGCGCGCTTTGTCTTTCATTGCTCATCCTGTTTGGCAGCGCTGCCGACCGCGCGTGGCACCGCACCGGATAACGGACATCGCCCGGAGTGACCAGCGAACTTCGCGCGGGGAGCGCGCGACAGCCGATAGGATCGATAGCTACTGTATGGTAGCGTACCATCCATCCCACCGGCTGACACTGGCGCAGCCCTCAGTGTAGGCCGACGATGCTGATGGCCGCGACGCCGTTGTACGGCACGCCGCCGAGGTTGTGACTGAGACCCAGCGTCGGGTTCTTCAACTGGCGCTCGCCAGCACGGCCGAGCAGCTGCAGATAGTGCTCGTAGACCATGCGCAGGCCGGAGGCGCCGACCGGGTGGCCGAAGCACTTCAGGCCGCCGTCGATCTGGCAGGGCAGGGCGCCGTCGGCATCGAACACGCCGTCCAGCACATCTCGCCAGCCTTCACCGTCCTTGGATACACCGAGGTCCTCCATCGTCACCAGTTCGGTGATCGAGAAGCAGTCGTGAACCTCGATCTGGCTGAGCTGTTTGCGCGGGTCGGTGATGCCGGCTTCCTTGTAGGCGGCGGCTGCGGCCATGCGCGTGTTGGGAACATAGCTGCCGTCCCAATCGCCCGTGCTGGCCTCGCGGCCGGCACTGGCCGACAGCTGCAGCGCCTTGATCGTCACCAGATCCTTCTTGCCGAGCGCGCGGGCGATCTCCGGCGTGGTGACGATCGCGCAGGCGGAGCCGTCGCTGACGCCGCAGCAGTCGAACACGCCGAGCGGGTCGGCGATCATCGGCGCCTTGAGGATGGTGTCCATCTCGACGGCCTTGCGCAGGTGCGCCTTGGGATTCTTGACGCCGTTCTGATGGCTCTTCCACGACACGCGGGCGATGGCGCGCTTGAGTTCTTCCTTGCTCATGCCGTACTTGGCGCGATAGCCGGCGGCCAGCTGCGCGAAGCCGGCCGGCGCCGAGCAATACGGAATCCACAAATCGTTGAACGTGCCCTTGCTGGGCACCGGCAGGCCGCCGAAGCCGCTGTCCTTGAGCTTTTCCACGCCGATCGCCAGGGCGATATCGACGGCGCCGCTGGCCACCGCGTAAGTGGCGCCGCGCAGCGCCTCGGTGCCGGTGGCGCACATATTCTCGACGCGCGTCACCGGAATGCCCTGCAGGCGCAGCGCCGTCGACATCGGGATCGCCGAGTTGCCGACGTTGACCGCGTCCAGCGCCGACCCCAGCCAGGCCGCGCCGATCTGCGAGCGCTCGATACCGGCGTCCTTGATCGCTTCCTGGAATGCCTCGTTCATCAGCTGCTCGCTGCCGACGTCCCAGCGTTCGCCGAAACGCGTGCAGCCCATGCCGATGATTGCAACCTTGTCCTTGATGCCCGTCGCCATGACGTGACTCCGAATATGTAGTGTGGGATCAGGCGGCCGGAACGGCCTTCCAGAAGTAACGGCTGAAGTTGCGCAGGTTGTCGCGTGCCTTGACGCGAAACACCATGCGCAGCGGCGTGCCGACATCGACGCCGCTGGTGCCGGCGACGTCGACGATCTCCATCAGCACGCGCGCGCCGATGTCGAACTGCACCAGACCGACATACAGGGGCGGCGACGGATAGAACTGCAACCAGTCGGTGCTGAAGGTTGCGACCTTGCCCTTCTCGTCGGCCAGCGAGACCGGCTCCTGCGAATCGGTGGCGGCGCACTGCACGCAGTTCGGCAGGCGCGGGAACTGCACGGCGCCGCAGGCCTTGCAGCGGCCGCCGACGAAGCCCATCACCTGGTCGGACGAGCGATAAAGCTGCGTCAGCGCGGCCTTGATTTCGGTTTCCGAACGCGGGCCCCAGTCGAGCTTGATCTCGCCCTCGGCCGACAGCATCTTCAGGTACGACTTCTCCTGCACGCCGGCGGCGATCGACGCGGCCAGGCCCCGCGCCGGGCGGCGCGGGTGCTCCTGCATCTCGAAGGCGATCGCTTCAGCGCCATTGCCGAAGCTGGCGATGACGATGATGTCGCCCGGCTTGGCGCGTTCCAGTGCCGACACCAGCAGCAGCGGCCCGTGCGCGGTGCCGGTGTCGCCGACGCAATCGGACAGATCCGGCAGCACGCGTTCCGGCGCAATGCCCAGCAGCTTGGCGACCAGCTTGTCGCTGCCGCCTGGCGCGCCGGCCAGACCGAACCAGGCGACCTTGTCGCCGCTGAGATCCAGCTTCTTCAGCAGTGCCTTGACGGCCGCCGGCGCCAGCTTGGAGACGCCTTCGTCGCGGATCCAGCGCTCTTCCCAGCTGTAGTCGTACTTCTGGCCGCTCTGGCGGAAGTGGTCGACGAAAGGGGCATTGACCGCCTCGCTGCCGAGGAAGCGCGCGATCAGGTCGTCCGAGCCGGTCAGCACGGCCGCGGCGCCGGAGCCGTACTGCATCTCTTGTGCGCTGGCCGGCTTGGCCGAGCGGCGCTCGGCAGCCAGTACCAGCTGATCCCCGGTGCCGCTCAGCGCCTGTGCCAGTGCGCGCAAGCCGGCGCGGGTGGAGCCGGACGCGTCGGCGCAGTTGATTGATCGGTCGAGCTGCAAAGCGCTGGCGATCAGCACCGAGTTCTGCAGGTCCGAGAACGGTGCCGTGGTCGAAGCCAGCGTCACGGTGCCTGGCTTGGCGCCGGGCAGGCTGCCGAGGCAGTCGCGGGCAGCCTCGACGGCGAGCGTTACCGCGTCCTCGTCCCAGCTGCAGATGGCCTTTTCGCCCTTGCCGCGCAGGCTCGGAAAAGCCCAGGAGTGCGCTTCCGCGATGAGGCCGCGAGGCATGCGCGCACGGGGGATGAAGGCGCCGAACGCCTTGATGCCTGTCGCCTGACGAATCATTTCTTTAGGTCTCCTGCCAACTGGAAGAAAGTTGGGGGTAAGCAGCAACGCCCGCGGCAAGAATCCTGAGAACGGGCGATAAGGGGATGGTATTGTGCCATACGATTATATCGCCGACGCCGCCGGCCACGTCGATGGAGGCCGAGCCAGACAGCGGTCCGCGGCCGTCCGGGCCGGGCTCATACGAATGGAGGAGAGGCCGCGAGACCAGCGTCCCGACGTCCGGCGTCGTCCTGCTCTGCGCCTTGTGGTCGCCGCGTCGGCGCCATGTAGATCCGTGCTGCAACTGATTATTGCGCGCCTGTATGGCCCCCTCGATCGGGGGTGGCCAGATGGGGATGGCAACATGCAGCCTGCCTGCTGGCCAGGTCAGGTACCGTTCGGCGTCCTTGCACCGATCACCTTTTAAGGAGTCCGTGACGCAATGTGTTCCTCAGAAAATCCCGCGCAGCAGCCGCGCCGGCTGCGACTGCCGGCGATCGCCGCGCCGATGTTCCTGTCGTCCGGGCCCGAGCTGGTGATAGCGGCCTGTCGTGCCGGCATCGTCGGTGCATTTCCTGCCCTCAATCAGCGGACGACCGAGGGATACGCGCAATGGCTGTCGCAGATCGAAGCCGCCGTCGCCGAAGGACCCTTGCCCGGCGCCGGCTCGCTGGGCTTGCACGCGGTCAATCTGGTCGTGCACAAAACCAACCGTCGCCTCGACGCCGACCTCAAGGTCACCATCGAACATCGCGTGCCGCTGGTGATCACCTCGCTGGGCGCGGTCCGCGAGGTGGTCGACGCCGTGCACAGCTATGGCGGCCGCGTCTTTCATGATGTCGTCAACCTGCGTCAGGCCGAGAAGGCGGTGGCGTCGGGCGTAGACGGCATCATCGCGGTCTGTGCCGGCGCCGGCGGACACGGCGGCACGCTGCACCCTTTTCCGTTCCTGCACGAGTTGCGGCAGCTCACCGACAAGAAGCTGATTCTGGCGGGAACCATCTCGACCGGCGCGCAGATTGCCGCTGCGCTGATCGCTGGCGCCGACATGGTCAGCATCGGTACGCGCTTCATCGCCACCCGTGAAAGCCGGTCGTCCGAGGCGTACAAGCAGATGATCCTGAAGACGCGCGCCGCCGGCATCGTCTACACGCCCAAGATCTCCGGAGTCAGCGCCAACTTCATCGCACAAAGCCTGATCGACAACGGCATCGACCTCGCACACTTGCAGCATCACGGCGAGATCGACATGGGCGCGGAACTCAGCTCTGAAGGCAAGGCCTGGCGCGACATCTGGTCGGCTGGGCAGGGTTGTGGATCGATCGACGATATCCCGGCGACCGCAGATCTGATCGAGCGCTTGCGAATCGAGTTCGATGCGGCCCTGGATCAGTCTGCACAACTTGCGCGCGGCGCCTATAGTGGTCTATAGAAACTACAATGCGATGTGGAAAGGCGCCAGCAACCACGATGTTCTGTCTAGCGGCTGTGGATTAGTGCTTGACAGTCGCAAAGTAGGTGATATGGTTCCATATCATAAGTGGGTTAACAAAACTAAAAAGCGGTATAAAATTATTGCCATGGGGAGAGCCTTCGAGATGCCGTCACATCGTCGTACCCAGCCCGTAGCGGCGAGCACGCGATGCTCTCGATCCCCGTTACCCCTCTCACGGCTCCAGTTCGGTTCGAATCTCGTCTTCTGGGCGAGCGAAACCGCGTGACGGCAGCAGGTGTGCCGGCGTACCGTACGCCGTAGAAACTGTACGAACACGCCACTTGGGAAAGGCGGCAGGTCCATGCGGCCGCGAGACCTTTCCCGATAACCATTAACGGGCGGTATCTCAGGAGGAAGTTGCGATGCGCATCAAAAAATATGATTTCGACTACAGCCGCAGAACATTCATGGACCGGATGGCCAAGGGCAGCATGGCGACCGGCGTCCTCGCGCCTCTCTGGCCGCTCGTTGCCAAGGGCGCCGACGTGTCCAAGGCTTACCCGGATGAACTGATCTCGATCGAAGCCAATACCAAGGGCAAGGTCAAGGTCGGCGACACCATCACCTCGGCCAATGTCGAGGCGGTCAAGCACCTGATGGACCCGATCATGTACGACCAGGTCCTCAAGCAGGGTCGCAAGATCAAGATCGGGCCGACGACGACCGATCCGAGCAAGCTGTTCCCGTCGGAGTATTACAAGGCCACGCTTGCCAACGCCGGCAAGGCCAAGTTCGACGCCAACGGCAACGTCGTGGAAGCCGCTACCGGCGGACCGTGGATCGGCGGCAACCCGTTCCCGGACCCCAAGACCGCGCAGGAAGCGGTTGCCAACATCACCCTGAGCTGGGGCCGCCACGACGTTTCGCAGTACGCGGTCCGCAGCTTCGACATCAACCCGGATGGCACGCCGGCCTACACCTACGACTTCTCGTGGGTCGAGCTGAACGCTACCTGCCGTACCGGCAAGGAGAAGGTGTTCCAGGGCAAGAAGGACATGCTGCGCTACCAGTCGGTCTGGTTCACGGCGCCGAACGAACAGGCCGGTGCCTCGTTCCTCTGCCCGTGGAAGTACGACCAGCGCCAGCTGCCGGATCTCTATGGCTACCTGCCGCAGTTCCGTCGCATTCGTCAGTTCCCGGCCAACCAGCGCTTCGAGCCGCTCGTTCCGGGCATCACGCTGTTCCTCTCCGACGCCTGGGGCGCCGGCGATCCGATGCTGACCTGGGGTAACTACAAGGTCGTCGGTCGCGAACCGCATCTGGTGCCGATGAATGGCAACTGGTACGGCGGTCGTCATCCGAACTGGGAAACCGGCCGTCACGGCGGTCCGAAGGGTCAGACCTTCATGGATACGGTGATGGAGCTGGTCCCGGAGACCATCATCGTCGAGGCGGAGCCGACGGGTTATCCGCGCGCGCCGGTCGGCAAGAAGCGCATGTGGATGGACGTCCGCAACGGCATGCTCGCCGGCTACATCACCTATGACCGTCGTGGCCAGATCTGGAAGCAGGTCGAAGGCTGCTTCGGCCAGAAGGTCGACGGCAAGGCCGCATGGAACGACAAGAACGGTGCTCCGCACTGGTCGTGGACCTTCGTGCACATTCAGGACTTCCAGTCCAAGCGCATGAGTCTTCTGACCCAAGTGAAGGAGATCAAGGGCGGCTATCGCACCCAGTTCGAGTTCCCGGACGAGAACGCGGTGTACGAGAAGTACCTGACGCAGGCGGCCATCGCGCGCCTCGGCGCGGTGTAAAAAACTAAGAACGCAAAAGCGTTTCGGCCGTAATGTGGCTTCCCGCTCCGGAGTCCGGAGCGGGAAGTTACGGGTTCGAGAGAGAACAAATGAAGGGTGCAGTCAAGATTCTGGCGTTGGGGGCGGTGCTTGCCGCGGGTACGGCGATCGCTGCAGCAAATCAGGTCAAGATCATCGGCACGGGCACGCCCCACGATGCGTTTTTTGGCCTGAGCTTCGAAGGTCAAAAAGGCTTGGCGGTAGGCGCAGGTGGGGTCATCGCCGAGACCACGGACGGCGGCGCAACATGGAAGCGCGTCGAGCAAAAGGCCACGCAGTTGTCGCTCTTGGGCGTCGATCGTCGCGGATCCTACGGCATTGCCGTTGGCCAGCTTGGCACGGTGCTGGTGGAGCAGTCGGCCGGGCAATGGACCGCGGTGGACAGCGGTTCCAAATCACGCCTGCTTTCGGTCAGCGTGAACTCGCAGGGTACGGCGGCTGCGGTCGGAGAATTCGGCACGATGCTGAAGTCGTCCGACGGCGGCAAAACCTGGACCTCGACGGCGCCAGACTGGCCGTCGCTGATCCCGACGGGTGCTGAGCCGCACATCTACACGGTGCAGGTGGGTGAGAGCAACCAGTGCATCGCGGCCGGCGAATTCGGCCTGATCCTGCGCTCCAGCGATGGATGCTCGACCTGGCAGCCCGTGCATCCGGCAGAAGAGGGCGCGTCATCCATCTTCGCACTGCGTCTGGGCCTGGACGACCAGGGTAAGCCGATCGGCTTCGCAGTGGGCCAGAGCGGGCGCATCCTCAAGTCGGTCGACGGCGGCCGCAAGTGGACCGACGAAACCTCCGGCACCGAGGCCAATCTTCTGGGCGTGGACATCGCCGTGGGCGGACGTGTGGTCGTCACCGGCATGCGCGCCATGCTGGTCAGCAACAACGCGGGTGCCAGCTGGACGCCGCTGAACGAGATCGACATCCCGGTGGCGTGGTATCAGACCCCGCGCGCGGTGGGAGCCAGCGCGACCGTCATCGCGGTCGGACATTCCGGCCGGATCATTCAGGTGGTTCCATAAAGAGTTACAGCTTTAGTGAGTGACTGCGGTGCATTGTGCATAGCCGCAGAACTTGCATTGACAGCGAGACAGAGAGGAGGGGAGTCATGATTAGCCGTACCGGCATATTCAAAATTTGTCCTGTGGCCCTGTGCGCGGCCTTGGCGTGCGGGAATGTTCATGCGCAGGAGGATTTCGACGCAGCGTCCGAAGGCAACTTCCTCGGCGGCACGTTCTCGATGAACGGCTTGCTGCGTGTGGAAGCAGCCTATAAAACCACGGGCAAGCAGAACACGCAGAACCACACCACGAACCCATTCAACGACACGCCCGTCAACCGCCAGGCGGGTAATCCGGTTTTGGGGTGGGCCACGCCGCTGACGCCGTCGGCGCTGAATAATCTGCTGGCGCCCACGGGTGCGCTGGGCTTCCTCGGCATCGACCTGTCCGCTGTCGGCCCGCTGCAGCAGCGCGGCGTCACGAACTACATCGGCACGGCTGACACGGTGACGCGACCGATCAAGACCGAAAAGCCGACGATGAACTACCATCTGCTCCGCTTCGAGGCGACGCCGACGATTTCGTGGGGCAGCGACTGGTCGCTGGTCTCGCGCGTCCGCGCCGTCTATGACCCGGGTCAGCTGGGCTATTCCGAGTTCGATGCGCGCGATTACGCGAACATCAACGGCGGCATCCAGGGCGGTACGGATGCCAATCATCGCGGCAAGCCGAACTACATGGGCCTGTCGATCGACGGCAAGAAGAACCCGTTCCTGTTCGAGTGGTCGGACAAGAACTACATGGTCGACCTGCCGGCGTTCTTCCTGCAGTACAACAGCGGCAATCTGACGGCGCGCCTGGGTAATCAGACGATCGCCTGGGGCCAGCTGCTGTTCTTCCGCGTGATGGACACCGCCAACGGTCTCGATCTGCGCCGCCATCTCATCATCGATCGCGGTCTGGAAGAGTATGCCGACGAGCGCATGTCGGCGCCGGGTCTGCGCCTGACCTATCAGGCCACCGATACGATCGTGGCGGACGCCTTCGTGCAGCAGTTCCGCCCGACCGTGCTGACCAACATCAACACGCCGTATAACGTCGTTCCGTCGGCGTTCTTCGTCCGTGACCGGTACTACCAGGACAACATGGATGAGAAGCTGAACTACGG
>CAMLDZ010000027.1 GCA_946478985.1 uncultured Solimonas sp. | reverse complement strand
CCACCCGGTGTCGTCGTCCATGCTCTGGTTCCGTCGTCTCAATCTGCTGGCCCTGATCTGGTGTTTCGCGCTGGTCACCGTCGGTGCCTACGTTCGCCTGTCGGACGCCGGCCTGGGCTGCCCGGACTGGCCGGGCTGCTACGGCCACCTCGGCGTGCCGCAGGCCGACCACGAGGTGGCCGCCGCGGAGCAGCGCTTCCCGGATCGCCCGGTCGAGGCGCCGAAGGCCTGGAAGGAGATGATTCACCGCTATCTGGCCGAGACCCTCGGCCTGTTCATCGTCGTGCTGGCGCTGATCAGCCTGCGCAGCAAGCAGCCGGGCATGCCGAAGAAGCTGCCGTGGTTGCTGCTCGGCATCGTCATCTTCCAGGGCGTCCTCGGCATGTGGACCGTCACCTGGCAGCTCAAGCCGCTGGCGGTGACCGGCCATCTGCTCGGCGGCATGACCACCTTCTCGCTGCTGTTGTGGATGTGGCTGACGACGCGCAAGCCGGCCAATGCCGCAGCGCCTGCCGCCGCGGCACCGGCCTGGCTGCGGCCGTTGGCCGGCGTCGCACTGCTGCTGGTGGGGCTGCAGATCTTCCTCGGCGGCTGGACCAGCACCAACTACGCGGCGCTGGCCTGTCCGGACCTGCCGACCTGCCACGGCAGCTATCTGCCGGAACTCGATGTCGGCGAGGCTTTCACGCTGTGGCGCGGCCTGGGCATCAACTACGAAGGCGGCGTGCTCGACGTGCCGGCGCGCGTGACCATCCATTACTTCCACCGCATCGGTGCGCTGGTGGTGACGGCGGCGCTGCTGCTGCTGGCCAGCCTGCTGCTGCGCCAGCCGCTGCCGCTGTGGCGGCGCCTCGGCTGGGCGCTGCTCGGTGTGCTGGCGCTGCAGATCACGCTGGGCATCAGCATCGTCCACCTGCAGCTGCCGCTGCTGCTGGCCGCCGCGCACAACCTCGGCGCCGAGACCTTGCTCGGCACCGTGGTCGCGCTCAACTTCTTCGCCTGGCGGCGGGCCTGAGATGGCGCAAGTCATGAACCCAGCCGCCTCGCCGTCGCGCCTGCACGAGTACTACGAGCTGTGCAAGCCGCGCGTGGTGATGCTGATCGTCTTTACCGCGATCGTCGGCATGTTCCTGGCGGTGCCCGGCCTGCCGCCGTGGGGCGCGCTGCTGTGGGGCACGCTCGGCATCGCGCTGCAGGCTTCGAGCGCGGCGGCGATCAACCAGATCATCGACCGCAACGTCGACGCGCGGATGGCACGCACCTGCGGCCGGCCGCTGGTCACCGGCCGGCTGACGATGACCGAGTCGATCGCCTTCGCGACCGTGCTCGGCATCAGCGGCTTCGCAGTGCTGTGGACCTTCTGCAATCCGCTGAGCGCCGTGCTGACGCAGTTCACGCTGATCGGCTACGCCGGCATCTACACGCTGTATCTCAAGCGCGCGACGCCGCAGAACATCGTCATCGGCGGTGCAGCCGGCGCCGCACCGCCGCTGCTCGGCTGGGTGGCGATCACCGGCGAGATCCACGCCCACGCGCTGGTGCTGTTCGCGATCATCTTCATCTGGACGCCGCCGCACTTCTGGGCGCTGGCGATCGAGCGCCGCGACGAATACGCCAAGGTCGATATCCCGATGCTGCCGGTCACGCACGGCATCGAGTTCACGCGCACCCAGGTGCTGCTGTACACGATCCTGCTGTTCGCGGTGACGCTGCTGCCGTTCGCCACCGCCATGTCCGGCTGGATCTATCTGGTCGGCACGGTCGCGTTGAACCTGGTGTTCCTGTACTACGCGATCCTGCTCAAGTGGCGGCCGCGGCCCGGTCTGCCGATGAAGACCTTCGGCTACTCCATCGTCTACCTGATGGGCATCTTCACCTTGCTGCTGGTCGACCACTACCTGCACACGCTGCTGTTCGGCTGAGGCCGCGATGAGCCTGCCGAGCCGGTTTGCGGTCATGGGCGCGGGGGCGGTGGGCTGTTTCTATGGCGCCATGCTGGCGCGCGCCGGCCACCAGGTGACGCTGATCGGCCGTGGCGCGCATGTCGAGGCGATGCGTCGCGACGGCCTGCGGCTACAGACCGCGCACTCCGACGAGCGCCTGCGCGTGGTGGCCGATACCGATGTCGCCGCCCTGGACGGCGCCGAGGTGGTGCTGTTCGCCGTCAAGTCCGGCGACACCGAAGCCGCCGGGCGGCTGATGGCGCCGCATCTGCCGGCCGACGCCCTGGTGCTGAGCTTGCAGAACGGCATCGACAACGCCGAGCGCCTGCGCGCGGTCATTCCGCAGGCGGTGGCGGCGACGGTGGTCTACGTCGCCGTTGAAATGGCGGCGCCCGGCCATGTCCTGCATCACGGTCGCGGTGAACTGCTGATCGAGTCACTGGCCGGCACCGCCGCTGCCGCGCGGCTGGCCGCGACGGCGCAGGCTTTCGAGCAGGCCGGCGTGCCGGTCACGCTGAGCGCGTCGGCGCGCGAGGCGCTGTGGGGCAAGCTGATCATCAACTGCGCCTACAACGCGCTGTCGGCGATCCTGCAGCAGCCGTACGGCCGCCTGGTTGCCAACGCCGGCATGCCGCAGCTGATGCGCGATGTGGTCAACGAATGCCTGCAGGTGGCGGCCGCCGAAGGCGTCGCGGTGGCGCCGGACATTCTGGCGACCGCCGAGCGCATCGCCGAGACGATGGCCGAGCAGTACTCGTCGACGGCCCAAGATCTGGCGCGCGGCAAACCCAGCGAGATCGATCACCTCAACGGCCTGATCGTCCGCCGCGCGCAGCGGCATGGCATCGCCACGCCGGTCAACCACGCGCTGCACACGCTGGTGCGCGCGATCGAGAACAAGACCGTCTAAGCCGCCTGCGCCCCGCGTGCATACAGCGCGGCGACCAGATCGGACTGCGTGACCATGCCGGCGAGCCGGCGCTCGTCGTCGACCACCGGGATGTGATGCAGCCCCGAGTCCGCCATCAGCGGCACCAGATCCACGATCGGCGTGTCGACATGCACGCTCTGCACTTTCGGCGTCATGATCACGCCGACCACTTCCGGTTTGTCGGTATGCGTGCTCGGCGTGCGTTGCAGGAACCTGCGCAGGGTGGCGGCGATGCTGTCGTAACGCTCCAGATCGGCGCTGCGCAGAAAATCCGCCTGGGTGACGATGCCGATGACGCGGCGGGCGCGGTCGAGCACCGGCAAGGCCTTGATCTGATGACGCCGCATCAGCTGCCAGGCTTCTTCGAGTTCGGTGCCGAACACCGCGCTGACGACGTCGCGCGACATGATCGCGCCGCAGCGGATGTCGCCGAGACGGCGGCTGTAGGCCTGCATCTCGGTCTGCGTGATGAGGTCCTCGAGATCGTCGCGGCTGACGTCGAGCACCTGGTTGTAGCGCTGCAGCACCGCGTCGAGATCCTGCTCGCTGAAGCCCAGGCGCGCGGTCGGCGGCAGGTCGAGGGTGCCGTGCTCGTTGCGGCGCTCGATCTTCTGCGCATGCGGATAGCGGCGGCCGGTGGCGTTGTTGTAGACCAGCGCAGCGCTGGCCAGCAGCAGCGAGTTGATCGCCACCGGCGCCCATACCAGCTCGTAGCCAGCGGCCTGGATCGCCGGCCCGCCCAGCACCGCGGTCAGCGCCACCGCGCCGCTCGGCGGGTGCAAACAGCGCAGCGCGAAGCCGGCGGCGATCGCCAGGCTGACGCCGAGCGCGGCCGCCACGACGGGCAGGGGAATCAGCTTGGCGCAGCTGACGCCGATCACCGCGGCCAGCACATTGCCGCCGACGATCGACCAGGGCTGCGCCAGCGGACTGGCCGGTACCGCGAAGGCCAGCACTGCCGAGGCGCCCATCGGCGCGATCAGCCACAGCGTCGCGCGGGTGTCGCCGAGCAGGGCATGGCTGAGGGCCCCGGTCAGGGCGATGCCGAACAAGGCGCCGCAGCAGGCGCGCAAGCGCTCGCGGGCGCCGGCGCTGCTCGGCGCCGGGCGGAAGCTGTGCAGCCAGTGCAAGAGGGCCGAGGACATGAAGGCGCGATTCTGGTGCGGGCAAGGCCGCGATTATCGCCAGCTTTGCCGCACAAGGCGCGCGCCGCGCAGCAACGAAAACGCCCGGCGGAGCCGGGCGTTCTGGTACTGCAAGGCGGCCAGCGGCCGATCAGGCGGGTACGGCGTCTTCTTCCGGCGCTTCGATGACCTTGCGCAGCTTCTTCATCGCCGCCGCCTCGATCTGGCGGATGCGCTCCGCCGACACACCGTATTCGTCGGCCAGTTCCTGCAGGCCCGTCTTGCTGTCCTCGTTCAGCCAGCGGCGCTGCAGGATGTCGCGCGAGCGCGGATCGAGCACCGCCAGCGCACGCTGCATGCGCGTTTCGCGGTCATCCTGCCACTCGGCTTCTTCCATTGCGCCGATGTCGTCCTGCTCCGAGGCCAGCCAGTCCTCCGGCGTGTAGCTGGATTCCTCGTCGTCCGAGGCGCCCATCGAGAAGGACATGTCGTGCCCGGACAGGCGCGCTTCCATCTGGAAGACTTCTTCCGGCTTGACCTTGAGATCGGCGGCGATCGCCTCCGCTTCGGCGCGGTTGAGCCAGCCCAGGGAGCGCTTCGACGAGCGCAAGTTGAAGAACAGCTTGCGCTGCGCCTTGGTCGTGGCGATCTTGACGATGCGCCAGTTCTTCAGGATGTACTCGTGGATTTCGGCCTTGATCCAGTGCACGGCGAAGCTGATCAGGCGGACGCCGACGTCCGGGTCGAAGCGCTTGACCGCCTTCATCAGGCCGATGTTGCCTTCCTGGACCAGATCCGACAGCGGCAGGCCGTAGCCGAGGTAGCCGCGGGCAATGTGCACGACATGGCGCAGGTTCGACAGCACCAGCTGCTGCGCGGCGCCGACGTCCTGCTGGTCACGCAGTTGCTCGGCCAGCGTCTTCTCGCCGGCGGCGTCGAGCGACGGCAAGCGGTTCACATAGCTGATATAGGCATCGATGCTGCCGGCCAGCGGCATCACCGCTGTCGGCTGGCGAATTGCAAGCGTCGTCGTATCGCTCATGGCGTCAAACCTCCCACACGCAGTCTAGCACTCGGCTTGTATGAGTGCTAAAGCCCGAAAAAGTTCCGGGTTCCCCGAGGCGCAAGGAGGATTCCTGGGGGCGTTTCAGCGCGGTTCAATAAGCGCCAGGCGGCGGCTGACGGTCGCCAGTGCCGCCCACCAGCCGAGCGCGACGCCCAGCCCGACCAAGCCTAATCCTTCGAGAAAACCCAGGCCGGTCAAGGAGAAAGCCGCGCCATAGGTCTGCGCCAGAGTCGCCGTCGGGCCGGCCAGGCTGTTGACGCCCAAGGCCAGCAGCAGCCAGGCGAGCAGGCCGCCGAGCAGGCCGAACCAGATGCCGGCATAGAGAAAAGGCCGGCGGATGAAGCTGTTCGGCGCGCCGATCAGCTTCATCACCTCGATCTCCTCGCGGCGCGCCTCGATGTCGAGGCGGATGGTGTTGGCGACGATCACCATCACCGCGATGGCCAGCAGCAGGCCGATGATGCCGACCGCGCGCTCGGCGATGGTCAGCACCGCATAGAGGCGCTCGAGCCATTTCTGGTCGAGCTTGGCCAGTTCCACTTCCGGCAGTTTGGCCAGACGCGCGGTCAGCGCCGCGGTACCGTCCTTGCCCAGGTCGGCGACCGGCGTTACCGCGATCACCGCCGGCAGCGGATTGTCCTTGAGGATGTCCAGCGCCTCGCCGAAGCCGGATTGCGCGCGGAAATCGTCCAGCGACTGGGCGCGCGAGATGTAGCGGCTGCGGGCGACGCCCTGGCTGCTGCGCAGTTCCTGCGCCAGCGCGGCGCCGCGCTCGTCGGGCACGCTGTCCTTGAGGAACAGCGAGATCTGCAGCGATTCCTGCCAGCTGTGGCCGACCACGGCGAAATTGCGCGTCAGCACGTGCAGGCCGGCCGGCAGCGCCAGGGCGATGCCGACGACCAGCGCCGTCATCGCCGTGGCCAGCGGCGCGCGGCCAAGCTTGCCGAGCGAGAAGAAGAATACGCGCAGGTGTTCCTGGGCCAGCCGCGACAGCCAGCCCGGCCTGGCGAGGCCGGATTCAGCGACTGCCATGGGCATCTCCGACGCGCGAGGCGGCGATCGGCCGCTTGTCGGTGATCTGGCCGCGTTCCAGGTGGATGATGCGGTGCGGGATCGCTTCGACCAGATCGATCGCATGCGTGGCGATCATGACCGTCACGCCGGCGTCGTTGAAGCGCTCGAAACCCTTCATCACGTCGTGCGCCATCTCCGGGTCGAGATTGCCGGTCGGCTCGTCGGCGAGGATCAGCGCCGGCTTGGTGACGATGGCGCGGGCGATGCCGACGCGCTGCTGCTCGCCGCCGGACAGCGTCAGCGGCATCGCCTTTTCCTTCTTCAGCAGGCCCAGCGCGTCGAGCGCGGCGCGCGTGCGGCGGCCGATGTCGGCATGCGCGTAGCCGCGGATCACCAGCGGCAGCGCGACGTTGTCGAACACGGTGCGGTCATTGAGCAGGTTGAAGTTCTGGAACACCAGGCCGATGTGCTGGCGAAAGCGCGGAATCTGCCGCGGCTTGATCGTCGCCAGATTCTGGCCCATCACCATCAGCTGGCCGCGGTTGGCGCGGCACAGCGCCGCGATCAGCCGCAGCAGCGTGCTCTTGCCGGCGCCGCTGGGGCCGGTGACGTAGACCATCTCGCCCTGGCTCAGCGAGAAGCTGACGTCGGTCAATACGTCGGCGCCGCCGGGATAGCGGTAGCAGAGACGGTCGAAGCGAATGATTTCGTTCATTCAGCGCCTGCCGATGGCGGACGGTCGAAACGCACTCAAGATTCCCCTTTGGCGCGGCGACGGCGACGCGCTCATTCCCCGATCAAAGCGTCCGCATAGGCTTCGGCGTCGAAAGGCTGCAGATCGTTGACGCCTTCACCCAAACCGATGAAGCGCACCGGCAAGGCCATCCGCCGGGCGATGGCCAGCAGAATACCGCCCTTGGCCGTGCCATCCAACTTGGTGATGACCAGGCCGGTCAGGCCGATCGCCTCATGGAACTGGATCGCCTGTGTCAGCGCATTGCCGCCGGTGGTGGCATCGACCACCAGCAGCACTTCGTGCGGCGCGTAGGGGTCGTGCTTCTGCACCACGCGCTTGATCTTGCGCAGCTCGTCCATCAGGTGGCTCTGCGTGTGCAGCCGGCCGGCGGTGTCGGCGATCACCAGGTCGATGTCGCGGGCCTTGGCCGACTGCACGGCGTCGAAGATCACGCTCGCCGAATCGGCGCCTTCGCCCTGCGACAGGATCGGCACGCCGGTGCGGTCGGCCCAGGTCTGCAGCTGCTGCACGGCGGCGGCGCGGAAGGTGTCACCCGCCGCCAGCATCACCTTGCGGCCCTGCGCCTTGTAGTAGGCGGCGAGCTTGCCGATGGTGGTGGTCTTGCCGACGCCGTTGACGCCGGCGACGAACAGGATGTACGGCTTGATGAAGGCCGGCATCACCAGCGGCTTGGCGATCGGCGCCAGCAGTTCGACCAGCGCCTTCTTCAGCGTGGCGCGCAGCTGCGCCTCGTTCTTGATGCGGCCGGCATTGACCTCGTTCTGCAGGCGCTCGATCAGCCACTGCGTGGCATCGACACCGGCATCGGCCAGCAGCAGTCGCGTCTCCAGCTCCTCCAGCGCGTCGTCGCGCAGTTTGTCGGCGGCAAACAGCGTCGAGATATCACGCGTCAGCCAGGAGTCGCCCTTGTTGAGGCGGGCGCGCAGCTTGGACAGCAGTCCGGATTCAGCCATGGGGATTCAGGGCAAAGTCGAAGTTTAGGGCCATAGCAGCCAGATCGCGCCGAGGTTGCGGCGATGGGCGATGGGCAGGGTCGCGAACAGCGGCGCCAGCGCCGGCTCGTTGTCGATCGCCACCGGATAGCGCAGCAGGCGGCGGAAGCTGCGCGCCTCCTGCAGGGCGATGTTGCCGATCCAGATCGGCCGGCCATCGGCGAGACGGTACTGCGAAGGCCACAGGCGGATCAGATACTGCCGCGTGTCGCTGAGCGGCAGGCGCAGGTACAGCACCGGATGGTTGCCGGCATGCACCTGCGGCAGCACCGGCAGCTCGTCGACGGCCGATTCGCTCGACAGCCAGTGCAGCGTGCGGCCCGGTGTCAGCGGCGCCGGCGTCTGCCAGCCCGACTGCCGCAGCGCGGTCTCGATCTCGGCCAGATCGCCGGCCCACTGGATCGTGAACGGCTGTCGCGGCCGGCCGGCGACGTCCTGGCGTTGCGCCGGCAGCTCGCGGTAGATCTGGTTCTGCCACTGCTGCAGCGTGATCTCGCGCAGCGGCAGCAGCGCCGCCTGCGTCGACGGCTGGGTCGATGCCCAGCGCAGGCCGGCGGCCAGCGCCAGGCACAGCAGCAGCAGCGGCAGCATGGCGCGCACCGGCAGCCGCTCCGGGCGGTGGTAGCGGTAGCCGATGCCCAGCAGCGTGCTCCACCCCAGGCCGAAGACCAGCAGCAGCACGGCGATGCTCGGCCACTGCACGCCCAGGTAAATCTGCGCGAACAGCACCAGCAGCAGCAGCGCCGTGCTGAGCCCATACAACAGCGTGCGCCGGTGCGCAGCGCCGCTGGCGGCGAGCAGGATCGGCAGGAAGCTGTAGGTGACGGTGGCGAGCACGAAATCGCGGCCGCGCGCTGCGCTGGGCACCTGCTCGGCGAAATAGCGGAACGGTTCCGGCAGCAGCGGGATCGCGTACAGGCCCAGCGCGATCGCCGCGCCGAAGGCCAGCGCCGCCACCCAGTGCGCAGCCGCGCGCGGCTTGCGCAGTATCAGCAGCAGCACCAGCACGAAGACCGCCAGCGGCGCGTAGACCGGCCAGCTGCCGAGCTGCAGCAGTCGCTGCGCCAGCGCCAGCCCCCAGGGCGTATGCAGATCCTGCAGGGTCTGGATGATGGTGGCGTCGAGCGCCGAGGGGTAACGATGCAGGCCGGTGCCGCCGACCAGATACAGCAACGCACCGGCGCCGAGCAGCAGCAGCAGCGCCAGCACCGCCAGCGCCGGCGTCTCCGGCAGCTCATCGTCGATCAGCGCGAAGCCGACGCGGCTCAGCCGCCGGTGCCGCCGGCTCCAGTCGAGCAGGCGGTGCAGCCAGGCGCCGCCGCGGCGGCGCACCGCGGCCACTGCGAGGCTGGTCAGCCAGAACACCGCCCAGAGGCCGGCGACCAGCGCGATCAGCAGCGTCGCCAGCCGGCCGGCGACTTCCGCCGCCAGACCCAGTGAGGCACCGAACACCACGCCCGGCATGATGAAGGCGGCGGCCCAGCCGACGGCGGCCGGCAGGTCGGCGAGCAGGAACAGCCAGGGCCGCATGCCGGAGGCCGCGGCCAGCGCCGGCGTGATCGAGCGGAATGGCCCCAGGAAGCGCGCCAGCAGCACGCTCAGCGCGCCGTAGCGGTCGAAGAAGCGCTGCGCGTTGCCGAGCAGCTCCGGATGCTTGCGGAAGAACGCGGTGGCGAACAGGCGCTCGCGATAGCGATGGCCGGCCCAGAAGCTCAGGGCGTCGCCGGCCAGCGCACCGGCGGCGGCGAAGCCGATCGCCATCCACAGATCGAGTGCGCCGAGCGCCACCAGCGCGCCGACCGCGAACAAGGGCAGCGCCGCCGGCACGAAGGCGCCGATGATCAGCAGCGAGTCGGCAAAGGCGATCAGCAACAGGAGCCCCAGCGCACCGTGCGGGTGCGCCTGGATCCAGCCCAGAAGCGTCTGCAGCGCTTCTGTCATCAGGCCGCGCGGAACGCCTCCGCAGCCGCGTCCAGCGTCGCCGCGATCTCGACCTCGCCGTGGCAGCTCGACACGAAGCCGGCCTCGTAGGCCGAAGGCGCCAGATAGACGCCGCGCGCCAGCATGGCGTGGAAGAAGCGCTTGAAAGCCTCGGCGTCGCTCTTCATGACGTCGGCGTAGGTCTCGATCGGGCCGTCCTGGAAGTACAGGCCGAACATGCTGCCGACCTGCGTCGTGGTGAACGCCACGCCGGCGGCGGCGGCGCGCTCGCGCAGGCCGGCCAGCAATTCGGCGGTGGTGCGTTCCAGGTTGGTGTAGATCGCCGCATCATCGAGCTTGCGCAGGATCGCCAGGCCTGCTGCCATCGCCAGCGGATTGCCCGACAAGGTGCCGGCCTGATAGACCGGGCCCAGCGGCGCCAGCTTTTCCATCACCGCGCGCTTGCCGCCGAAAGCGCCGACCGGCAGGCCGCCGCCGATGATCTTGCCCAGCGCGATCAGGTCAGCGTCGATGCCGTAGCGGCCGCAGGCGCCGCGCGGACCGACGCGAAAGCCGGTCATCACCTCGTCGATCACCAGCAGCGCACCCTCGCGGGTGCACAGCGCGCGCAGGGCCTGATGGAAACCCTCGCGCGGCGGCACGCAGTTCATGTTGCCGGCGACTGGCTCGATGATCACCGCGGCGATCTCGCCCGCGTGATCCTTGAACAAGGCTTCGACCGAGGCGATGTCGTTGTACTGCGCGGTCAGCGTGTACTTGGCCAGATCGGCCGGCACGCCCGGCGAGGTCGGCACGCCGAAGGTCA
The DNA here is from genome assembly GCA_946478985.1 of uncultured Solimonas sp. The sequence goes on along the minus strand of CAMLDZ010000027.1, from coordinate 22,988 downwards.
AAAGCCCCGAACCGGCCTTGACCAGCAGCGCGTCGCCGTGGCCGTGATAGCAGCCCTCGAACTTGACGATGTAGTCGCGGCCGGTGCTGCCGCGCGCCAGCCGCAGCGCGCTCATCGTCGCCTCGGTGCCGCTGTTGCACATGCGCACCATCTCCATGCCCGGCACGCGGGCACAGAGCAGTTCCGCCATCTCGATTTCCAGTTCGGTCGGCGCCCCGTAGGACACGCCGATCTCGGCCTGGCGGCGGATCGCCATGATCACGTCCGGGTCCTGGTGGCCGGTAATCATCGGCCCCCAGCTGCCGACGTAGTCGATATAGCGCTGGCCGTCGGCGTCGGTCAGGTACGCGCCCTCGGCCGAGCCGATGAAGCGCGGCGTGCCGCCGACCGCGCGGAACGCGCGCACCGGCGAGTTGACGCCGCCGGGAATGCTCAACTGGGCTCTGGCGAACAGCGTTTCCGAGCGACTCATCAACGCACTCCTGGATGCCCGCATGGGCCGTGGCAGCGATAGGGCGGGCTCGCCGCGAGCCCGGGCCGGCGATTTTACGGGATGCCGCCGGTGCTCTCGCGAAAAGCGGCGGCATAAGCGCGTGCCGCCGCCCCGATCTGCGCTTCGTCAGCGCCGGGGCCGAACACGCCTTCGACCGCGGCAACCAGATCGGCGCCGGCGGCGATGGCCTGCGGCGCCAGCGCCGGGGTGATGCCACCGATCGCGCAGATCGCGATCTGCGGCGCGAACTCGCGCCGCGCCGCGGTCAACGTTGCCAGCTGCGCCGGCGGCGCGTCGGGCTTGGTGTTGGAAGCAAACAGGCGGCCGAAAGCGACGTAGCTGGCGCCGGCGGCGATGGCGGCACGGGCACGCTCCAGCGAATCGTTGCAGCTGGCGCCGATGATCGCGGCCGGGCCAAGCCGCGCGCGCGCGGCGGCCAGCGAACCGTCGCTCTGGCCCAGATGCACGCCGTCGGCACCGATCGCCGACGCAAGCTCCGCGTCGTCGTTGATGATCAGCTTGGCGCCGGCCGCGTGGCAGCGCGCGAGGATGGCGCGTGCGCGCGGCGCGCGTTCGGCCGGCGCACTCCATTTGTCGCGGTACTGGATCAGCCGTGCGCCGCCGCGGAGCGCCGCGTCCAGCGCTGCCGGCAGCCGCGCCGGATCACGCAGCAGCGCTTCCGGCGTCAGCGCGTAAAGACCGCGCAGGCCGTTCATGACAGGCCCTGCGCGGCGGCGCGGCGGCGCAGCCGCTCCGGCAGCAAGCGCCCCCGGCCACTAGCGAAGCCGCGGCCCAGCGCGCCGTGCGTGTAGCGCTGCGCCGCTTCCAGCGCCGTGCCCATGTCCTCGCCAAGCGCCAGCCGGCCGGCCAGCGCCGCCGCCAGCGTGCAGCCGGAGCCGTGGAAGGCCTGCGGCCAGCGCGGCCAGCGGAATTCCTGCGGCGCGCCATCCGGGCGATGCCAGAGGTTGATGGCCTCGGTGGTGGGTTCGTCGCCGCCGGTGATCAGCACGTGCGGCGTGCCGGCACGCTGCAGTGCCGCGGCGGCGGCCGGCAAATCGGCAGCTTCCGGCACCAGGCGACGCGCTTCGGCGGCGTTGGGAGTGATGACGTCGACTCGCGGCAGCAAGTCGCGGCGCATCGCCTCCATCAACGGCTCGCTGCTCAGATTGGAGCCGCCACCGGCGCGCAGCACCGGGTCGCAGACCACCGGCACGCGCGCGCGCGCGATGGCGTCGACGATGACCGGGATTTGCTCGACGCAGCCGATCAGGCCGATCTTGATCGCGGCGAGCGGGCTGTCGGCCATCAGCAGTTCGATCTGCGCGGCAAAAAGCTCCGGCGCGATCGGTTCCACGCGCCGTGCGTTGCAGGTGTCCTGCACGGTCAGTGCGGTGATTACACACATCGCGTGCGCGTCCTGCGCGGCGATGGCCTCGATATCGGCCTGAATGCCGGCGCCGCCGCCCGGATCGTGACCGGACAGGCACAGCACCAGAGGGCGGGCGGGGGGGCTCAAGCGGGTTCTCCTGGGCACATGCATATCCGCGGTCGGAATGCCAGATTTTTTTCGCTGCACTGCGACATCTTATGCACAGTGCCGGCGCAGGGCATCCTGAGAGGTACTGATTACGACTTTTTTCTGTCAAAACGCCGTAAGAAATACGCAAGGCAATGATATAAAAAATAAAAACTCGTTGATCACTAAGTGTTCCGACGGCAGAAAACAGCCCACTTACCGCTACTTAAGTCCATACGACAGATATCATGCACAGAGATATCCACAGAGTTTGTGGGCAAAACCGTGTTTTTTGCGTGATGGCATGAACTTATACGTGGTACTTCAAGTGAAATGTGCAGACCTCTCCACCGTCTCCGGCTGAGCGGCGCGCTCATTTTTTGCGCTGCTTTCACTGGCTTGGCGCAGGCCGGCGGTCCGGTCATGACGGTCGGCGATCCTGAGCTTCCGGAAATCTCCGGGCTGGCGGCCTCGCGGCGCCTGCCGGAGCGCTTCTGGGTCCATAACGACAGCGGTAATCCCGCGCGCCTTTTCGCGCTGAACGGGCAGGGTCGCGTGCTGCAGCGGCTCGATTTGCAGGGCGCGCAGACTCTCGATTGGGAGGACATCGCCGCGTTTGTCGATCAGGGCCAGCCTTGGCTGGCGATCGCCGATACCGGCGACAACTTCGCGATCCGATCAGAGGTGAGCATTCTGCTGTTGCCTGAGCCGGAAGCGCTGAACGGCGCGGTGCCGGTCGCGCGGACGCTGCACTTCCGCTATCCCGGCGGCGCACGCGATCTGGAGGCCATGACGGTCGATGCCGCCGCCGGCAAGATCCTGCTGCTGGAAAAGTGCCGGCCGCCGGCGCGCTTCTACACGCTGGATCTGGACGGGCCGGAGCAGCAGCTGGCGCAGGAAGTCGCGGTGTTGCCGGACTGGTGGCCGGAAGCCGGCGCCCCGGTCGAGACCATCGGCGAGCGGCGCTATCGCGGCGCGGCGACGGCCATGGACCTGTCGCCGGACGGCCGGCGGCTGGCGATTCTCACCAACACGCACTGGATGGTCTTCGCGCGGCCGCCGGGCATGGACTGGAATGCCGTATTGGCGCGGCCGCCGCAGGCCAGCGGTCGTTTGCCGCGGCAGGGCGTCAGCCGCCGCACGATCTTCGAGGCGCTGGGCTGGGCCAGTGACCGGGAGCTGCTGATCGCCGGCGAGCGGCTGCCGGCGCCGCTGCTGCGCGTGGTGCCTTAGCTGGGGCCTGTTGACGCTGCAGGCTCCGCTGGCGGGGGCGCCTCAGGTTCCGGCATCGGCTCGGTCGACAGCGCGGGTTCCGGCGGCTCGGCTGGCCCGGTCGGCTCCACCGCGTCCGGCTCGGCCGGCCATTCGCTGGGCGGCAGGGCTTCCGCGGCGCGGCTGCGACCCTGCTCCTCGGCGTCGATCAGCCGTTGCAGATCGGCCGGAATTTCCGGTTCTGGCTCGTCCGCCGGGCGGCGGCCGCCGTAGCCCATCTGCCCCATGATCCACGACACCCGCGAGCTGACGAAGCCTCCCGGCCGCGTCACGCTCCAGTGCCGCGGGCTCGGCAGCACCGCCGCCAGGCGGGCCGCCTCATTGGCGCTGAGTTTGGCGGCTGGTTTCTTGAAGTAGGCTTGCGCAGCGGCTTCGACGCCGTAGATGCCGGGTCCGAATTCGGCGATGTTGAGGTAGACCTCAAGAATGCGTTCCTTGGGCCACAGCGTTTCGATCAGCACGGTGTAGCCGGCCTCGACGCCCTTGCGGAAATAGCCGCCGCCCGGCCACAGGAACAGGTTCTTGGCGGTCTGCTGGCTGATCGTCGAGGCGCCGCGGCGGCGCTTGGAGCGCTTGTTGTGCTCGCGCGCCTTCTCGATGGCTTCCAGGTCGAAACCCTCGTGTTCCCAGAACTTCTGGTCTTCCGACGCCACCACCGCGCGGCGCGCCGTCTCGGCAATCCTCGCGCGCGGGACCCATTGGTACTTCACCGGCTTGACCGGGCTTTGCAGCATGAAGGCAGAGGTCGGCGGCGGTACGACGCGCAGCAGCGCCACCGGCAGCACAGTCACCGCCAGGCCGCCGAGCAGCAGCCACAGCAGCCGCCGCGGCCAGGGGGAACGGCGCTGCTTAAAACGCTGGTTCGGGCGCTTCTGGGGGCGCAGGCTCATGGACGGTTCCGATGACGGTCGAGGTCGAATACCGGCAGGCTGATCTGCCACCAGATCGCCGCCAGCCGCAGGCCGGCCACCACGATCATGCCGCTGATCGAGGCGTAGGCGCGCGGTATGCCGAGATGTTGCAGCAGCAGATAGATGCCGGCGCCGGCGATCACCGCGCTGGCGTAGATGTTGCCGCGCTGCAGGATCATCGGCACTTCGTTGCACAGGACATCGCGCAGCACGCCGCCGAAAGTCGCCGTGACGGTGGCGATGAAGATCACGATCAGCGCCGGCAGCTGCGCCGTCTCGGCGATCTGCGCGCCGGCCATGCCGAACAGCGCCAGCCCCAGCGCGTCGGCGATCTCCAGCTGCCTTTCCGGCGGATGGCGGAAGCGCACGTAGAGCATCGTCAGCGCGATGGCGACGAAGATCGCCAGCAGATAGGCGGTGTCGGTGAACCAGAACACCGGGCGGTCCATCAGCAGATCGCGCAGGGTGCCGCCGCCGATGGCGGTGACGGTGGCGATGATGGCGACGCCGAGCAAGTCGAAGCGCTGGCGTCCGGCGGCCAGCGTGCCGGATACGGCAAACACGCCGACGCCGACGAGATCGAGGATGCGCAACAGGGTCATGCCGCGATTGTAGTGCGGCTATCCGGCTGCGCCCTGAGCGGCGCAGCCGGCGTGCCTCAGGCCTGCGGCAGCGGCAGGCCGAGGTTCTTCCACAGCTTCAGCGTCGGCTCGGCCTGGTTGAGCGTGTAGAAATGCAGGCCGGGCACGCCGGCCTTGAGCAGCTGCTCGCAGAGCCGCGTGATGACGTCGAGCCCGAAGTCCTGCAGCGCCGCCTTGTCGTCCTGCAGCTGTTCCAGCCGCAGGCGGATCCAGCGCGGGATTTCGGCGCCGCAGGCAGCCGAGAAGCGCGCCAGCTGCGTGAAATTGGTGATCGGCATGATGCCGGCGACGATCGGCACCGTGATGCCGGCGCGCGCGCAGCGCTCGACGAAATCGAAGTAAGCGTCGGCGTTGAAGAAGTACTGCGTCACCGCGCCGCTGGCACCGGCCTCGACCTTGCGCCTGAACGCCTCGAAGTCGGCCTGCGGACTTTCGGCCTGCGGGTGCATCTCGGGGTAGGCGGCGACTTCCAGCTGGAAGTGATCGCCATGACGCTCGCGGATGAAAGCCACCAGCTCGTTGGCGTAATGCAGCTCGCCGGGTGCCTGGCTGCTGATCGCGGTAGCCGGCAGATCGCCGCGCAGCGCGACGATGCGGCGGACGCCGGCGGCCTTGTAGCGGTCCAGCAGCGCAGCGATGCCGGCGCGTGTGGCACCGACACAGGTCAGGTGCGGCGCCGTCTCGATGCCGGTCTGACCGACCACGCGCATCACCGTGTCGTAGGTGCCGTCCTGGTCGGAGCCACCGGCGCCATAAGTCACCGAGAAGAATGCCGGCTGCACCGCCGCCAGCCGTGCGACGGTGGCCGGCAGCTTGGCGACGCCTTCGGGCGTGCGCGGCGGGAACAACTCGAACGAGAAATGGATCGTTTGTGCCATGTGCGAAAGCGCGGGCGCTATGCGCGCCCGCGGCGGTCCTGTGACTTAGTAGCGGTAGTGCTCGGGCTTGTACGGGCCATCCTTGTCGATGCCCAGATAAGCGGCCTGCTTGTCGCTCAGCGTGGTCAGCTTCACGCCGATCTTCTCCAGATGCAGGCGCGCGACTTCCTCGTCGAGCTTCTTGGGCAGACGGTAGACCGTCTTCTCGTACTGGTCCTTGTGCGCCCACAGGTCGATCTGCGCCAGCGTCTGGTTGGAGAACGAGTTGGACATCACGAAGCTCGGATGGCCATTGGCGCAGCCGAGGTTCAGCAGGCGGCCTTCGGCCAGCACGTAGATGCTGCGGCCATCGGCAAAGGTGTACTTGTCGAGCTGCGGCTTGATGGTGTCGCGCGAGATGCCGGGCTCGGCATTGAGCGCATCCATCTGGATCTCGTTGTCGAAGTGGCCGATGTTGCCCACCAGCGCGCCGGACTTCATCGCCCGCAGGTGCTCGATGGTGATGACGTCGCAGTTGCCGGTGGTGGTGATGAAGATGTCGCCGCTGGCGAGGTAGTCCTCGATCGTGCCCACTTCATAGCCTTCCATCGCCGCCTGCAGGGCGTTGATGGGGTCGATCTCGGTGACCACCACGCGCGCGCCGAAGCCGCGCAGCGAGGCTGCAGAGCCCTTGCCGACGTCGCCGTAGCCGCAGACCACCGCCAGCTTGCCGGCGATCATCAGGTCGGTGGCGCGCTTGATGCCGTCGGCCAGCGATTCGCGGCAGCCGTAGAGGTTGTCGAACTTGCTCTTGGTGACCGAGTCGTTGACGTTGATCGCTGGCACCAGCAGCTTGCCGGCTTCCATCATCTGGTAGAGGCGGTGCACGCCGGTGGTGGTTTCTTCCGAGACGCCGCGCCAGTCCTTGACCACGCGGGTCCAGAAGCCCGGGCGTTCCTTGGCCACCTTCTTCAGCAGGTTCTTGATCACCTGCACTTCGTGGTTGTCGGATGGCGTGTCGACCCAGCGATCGCCCTGTTCCAGCTCATAGCCCTTGTGGATCAGCAGCGTCACGTCGCCGCCGTCGTCGACCACCAGTTCCGGGCCGCCGAGCTGGCCGTCGGCCAGCGGATGGGTGAGGGCGTCCAGCGTGCAGTCCCAGTATTCCTCCAGCGTCTCGCCCTTCCAGGCAAACACCGGAATGCCGGCGGCAGCGATGGCTGCGGCGGCGTCATCCTGCGTCGAGAAGATGTTGCACGACGCCCAGCGCACCGAGGCGCCGAGCGCAGCCAGCGTCTCGATCAGCACGGCCGTTTCCTTGGTCATGTGCAGGCTGCCCGTCACGCGCACGCCGGCCAGCGGCTGCAGCGGCGCGTACTTGGCGCGGATCGACATCAGGCCGGGCATTTCCTCCTCGGCCATCACCACCCGCTTGCGGCCGAGTTCGGCCAGGTTCAGGTCGCGGATATTGAAGTCGGAAAAACCGGCTTTGAGAACGGCGTTCATCGACAGCTCCTTGGCAGATCGGACGGGCGGCGGCCGGATCGGGCCGCGAGGCGACAAGTATATCCGCTTATGCGGATAAAGAGATATAGATCGCAGCGACGTCCGTCCGGCACCGCTGTCACGTTGTTTGCTACGGTTTTGCCATGAGCGCCGATTCCTCCCTCGCCGTATCCCGCCTCGAAGCGCCGTCGCGCAGCGAGCCGTTGCCCAACGATGCGCCGCTGCGCGAGGACGTCCGCCACCTGGGCGCCACCGTCGGCGAGATGCTCGCCGAGCAGGCGGGCGCCGAGTTTCTCGCGCAGGTCGAGCATTTGCGTACGACGGCGATCGAGCGCCGTGAACGCGGGCAGGGCATAGAGGCGCTGGCGGCGGAGCTGGAAGGCTTGTCGGTCGAGCGTGCCGACAGCCTGATCCGCGCGTTCTCGACCTATTTCCAGGCCGTCAACATCGGCGAGCGCGTCCACCGTATCCGTCGCCGCCGCGATTACCAGCGCGCCAGCAGCGCGCCGCAGCCGGACGGCCTGGTCGATGGTCTGCAGAAGCTCAAGGCGGCCGGCGTCGCGGCGGAAGAGCTGCTGGGCTGGCTGCAGCGGCTGGATGTGGAGCCGGTGTTCACCGCGCATCCGACCGAGGCGGTGCGGCGCGCATTGCTGGAGAAGGAGCAGGAGATCGTCCGCTGTCTGGTCAACGGCTTCGACGACGCACGCACCCCGATCGAGCGCCGCGCCGACTGGCAGCGCCTGCGTATGGCGCTGACCGCCGGCTGGCAGACCAGCGACGTGCCGCCGGTCAAGCCCTCGGTGCAGGACGAGATCGAGCACGTCGGCTTCTATCTGGCGGGGCCCCTGTACCTGATCGTGCCGGTGTTCTACGAACTGCTCGAAGATGCCCTGCACGAGGTCTACGGCATCCGCCCCGAGCTGCCGCGGCTGTTGCGGTTCGCGTCGTGGGTGGGCGGCGACATGGACGGCAACCCCAATGTCGGCGCCGACACCATCCGCGCCACCCTGCTGGCGCAGCGGGAGCTGATCCTCGAGCGGTATGTCGCCGAGGTCGGTGCGCTCGGCGGCTTGCTCAGCCAGTCACTGGGCCGGGTGACGGCGTCGGAGGCACTGCTCGAACGGCTTGATGACTACCGCTCGCTGCTGCCCAAGGCTGCGGCGGCAATCCGCCCCCGCCATGCCGACATGCCCTACCGCGTGCTGCTGACGCTGATTCGCGCCCGCTTGCGTGCAAGCCTGCGCGATGAAGCTGGCGCCTATCACGCTGCCGCCGATTTCGTCGCCGATCTGCAGCTGATTGCCGATTCGCTGCGCCAGCACAAGGGCGAGCATGCCGGCTGGTTCGCCGTGCGCCGCCTGCTGTGGCGGGCGCAGACTTTCGGTTTCCATCTGGCGCGGCTCGATGTGCGCCAGGATTCGCGCCTGCACGCGCAGGCCCTGGCCGCCCTGCTCGGCGATGCCGACTGGGCACAGCGGGAGGCCGGCGAGCAGGCCGCCGTGCTGCGCGCCTACGCCGGCCGCGAGAAGGCTTTCGCCAGCAGCACCGATGCCGTCGCGCAACGCACCCAGGCAGTGTTCGCGGCGCTGGCCGAGGCGCAGGACAGCTACGGAGCGGATGCGACCGGGCTCTACATCATCAGCATGGCGCAGCGAGCTGCCGATGTGCTCGCGGTGCTGGCATTGGCGCGTCACGGCGGACTGGTCGATGGCCGCGGCGCGGTGCCGCTGGACGTCGCACCGCTGTTCGAGACCGTCGACGATCTGCGCAATGGCCCCGACACCCTGCGCGCGTTGTTCGCCGACCCGGTCTATCGTGCCCACCTGGCGGCGCGCGGCGACCGCCAGGTGGTGATGCTCGGTTATTCCGACAGTGGCAAGGACGGCGGCATCGTCGCCTCGCGCTGGGGCCTGCAGCGCGCCCAGGTGGAGCTGATGGAAGTGGCGCGCGCGCGCGGCATCCAGCTGACGTTCTTCCACGGCCGCGGCGGTTCGGCCAGCCGCGGCGGCGGGCGGGTCACCAATGCGCTGATGGCCAGCCCGCGCGGCTCGGTCGGCGGCGTGCTGCGCGTGACCGAGCAGGGCGAGGTGATCCACCGCAAGTACGGCATCCGTGCGCTGGCGCTACGAGAATTGGAGCAATCGGTCAGCGCGACCCTGCTGGCCTCGGTGCGGCCGCGAGCCCTGGAGCCGCGCGAGCCGGACTGGAAGGAGACGATGGCGGCGCTGGCGCAGTACGGCCGCGAGAGCTATCGCGACTTCGTCACCGCCGAAGGCTTTGTCGAGTACTTCCGCACGGCGACGCCGATCGACGTGATCGAGCGCATGATGCTCGGCTCGCGGCCATCGCGGCGCGGTACGATGAAGGGCGTCGAAAGCCTGCGCGCGATCCCCTGGGTGTTCGCGTGGACACAGTGCCGCTCGATCATCACCGGCTGGTACGGGCTGGGCAGCGCGCTCGAGCGAGCCGCCGGTGAGTTCGGCCTGGAGCGCCTGCAGGAGATGGCGCGCGACTGGGCATTCTTCCGCGCTTTTCTCGACGACGTCGACATGGTGCTCGCCAAGTGCGATCTCGAAATCGCCGAGCGTTATTCGCAGTTGTCCGGGCCTTTGCATGCGCGTTTCTTTCCGATGGTCCGGGCGGAGTTCGAGCGCACCGTGCAATGGGTGCTGCGCGTCAAGGACGCCGAGCGGCTGCTGCTGCGCGACGGCCGTCTTGCCCAATCGATCCGGCTGCGCAATCCGTATATCGATCCGATGATGCTGATGCAGATCGATCTGCTGGCACGCTGGCGGCGGGCGCCCGACGACGAGGGCCTGCTGCGCGCGCTGGTCGGCAGCGTCAACGGCGTGGCGCAGGGTTTGCAGAACACCGGCTGAAGCCGCAGGTCTTCAGAAACGACGAAGGCCGCTCGCGCGGCCTTCGTGCGGGCACCACGGCCAGCCTTACTTCAGCTTCTTGGCATCGTCCTTCAGCGCCTCGGCCTTGTCGGTCTTCTCCCACGAGAACGCCGTGAACGTCGTGCCGTCGGCCAGCTTGACCTCGTAGGGTTTGCGGCCGAAATGGCCGTAGCTGGCGGTCGCCTGATACATCGGGTGCACGAGATCGAGCATCTTGCTGATGCCGTAGGGACGCAGATCGAAGTGCTTGCGGACCAGCTTTTCCAGTGATACGTCGCTGATCTTGCCGGTGCCGAAGGTGGTGACCATGATCGAGGTCGGCTCGGCGACGCCGATCGCGTAGCTGACCTGCACCTCACATTTCGCGGCGAGGCCGGCGGCGACGATGTTCTTGGCGACGTAACGCGCTGCATAGGCGGCCGAACGGTCCACCTTCGACGGGTCCTTGCCGGAGAATGCGCCGCCGCCGTGGCGGGCCCAGCCGCCATACGAGTCGACGATGATCTTGCGACCGGTCAGGCCGCAGTCGCCAACGGGGCCGCCGATCACGAAGTTGCCGGTCGGATTGATATGGAACTTGGTGGCCTTGCTGATCCACTTGGCCGGCAGCACCGGCTTGAGGATCTCCTCCATCACGCCTTCGCGCAGCGTCTTGAGCTTGACGCTCGGGTCGTGCTGAGTCGACAGCACCACCGCGTCGATGCCGACCGCCTCGCCATCCTGGTAGCGCAGCGTGACCTGGCTCTTGGCGTCCGGGCGCAGCCACGGCAGCGCCGACTTCTTCGCCTTGCGCACCTTGGCCTGCTGCTCGACGATGCGGTGCGAGTAGTAGATCGGCGCCGGCATCAGTTCGCGGGTCTCATCGCAGGCGTAGCCGAACATCAGGCCCTGGTCGCCGGCGCCCTGTTCCTCGGGCTTCTTGCGGTCGACGCCCATGGCGATGTCCGGCGACTGCTTGCCGATCAGGTTGAGCACGCCGCAGGTGGCGCCGTCGAAGCCGACCGCCGACGAGGTGTAGCCGATATCGGTGATGACCTTGCGCACCAGTGCTTCCAGGTCGATCCAGGCGCTAGTGGTGATCTCGCCGGCGACGATCGCCACGCCCGTCTTCACCAGCGTCTCGCAGGCCACGCGCGCGCGCTTGTCCTGCAGCAGGATCGCATCGAGCACGGCGTCCGAGATCTGGTCCGCGACCTTGTCGGGATGGCCTTCGGAAACGGATTCGGACGTGAACAGGTATTCGGACATCGATGATCCCTCGGAGCGTGATGATCTGCTTATACGGATGAACGGATAGTGTAAATCAAAGCCGCGGCGGCGCGGTTGCCGCGGCGGGGCGCGCATTGTGCCCAGTTTGCGTTGTCGCCCAATGACGGCGCGTCTGTCGAGACCGTCGGACGTTCCCACTGTCGGTTTGCCGAGGAAAGCGTGCGCGGCGAGGAGGCCGGGGTCCACGCCGTAGAGTTGTCGGGGGCTCAAGCTCCTCAAACCGTGAGCGGGGACAGCGCCAACGGATTACTCGGTGTCAAGATCGAGGGTATACAGATCAATCAAGCCGTTTCTGGCGCGTAAAAGCTCACTCAAAACGCTGCCGTTCAGGCGGCGTTTCTTTTGTCGCAACTAAAACACAAATAACCGGATTTCATTTGTCAGCGGGGTAAAACCCCGTCACAATAGGATCTGGCTGGGCGCCCGGCGTAAGCCGCTGAATACGCTACAAACATAATTGGGGATTCACGTGAACAAGTTAACGTCTTGCTTGGGAGCAGCGTTGTTGGCGGTCAGTGCCGCCGGCCATGCCGCCGCTCCGACCGAATTGCGGCCTTATCTGGGACTGGGTTTGCAGTACATCCCCACCGACCACGACGAGCGCGCGTCGGACTACGGCGTCGGCCTCTACACCGGCGGCGGCGCACCGATCAACAAGTGGTTCGCCCTGGAAGGCGAAATGTTCTATGACGTCTGGGAGCGCGACAGCGCCCCGAACGACTTCCGCTGGAAGGATTACGGCGCACAGGCGGGCGGCCTGCTGACGATTCCGGTCGGCAACGGCTGGATTCCGTTCTTCTCCGCGCACGGCGGCGTTGCCAAGTCGCGCCTGAAGAGCGTGGGCTCCAGCACCGACCTGACGTATTCGCTCGGCGGCGGCTTCTTCTACCTGTTCGACGCCTGGTCGCGTGACTGGGGCTTCCGCTTCGACGCGCGCTACCGCACGGTCGATATCGGCGACAGCGCTTTTGGCGACGGCAGCATTGCCAGCGCCGGCTTCGACGACAAGATCGGCGAGGCGGTGGTCCGCTTCGGCATCATCACCATGATCGGCAAGCGGCCCGAAGCGCCCAAGGCGGCGGCTCCGGCGGTCGATCCGGATAGCGACGGCGATGGCGTGCCGGATTCCAAGGATCAGTGCCCGGATACGCCCAAGGGTGTGAAGGTCGACGCCAATGGCTGCCCGCTGGCCGCGCAGGTCGGCGATCCGGCGGATGCGCTCAAGCGCTACGGCCCGGTCTACTTCGACTTCGACAAGTCCGATCTGAAGCCGGCGGAGCGCGCCAAGCTCGATACCGCCGCCAAGGAAATCGACAAGCTGAAGAACGGCAAGATCATCATCAAGCTCTATGGCCATACGGACAGCGTCGGCACGCCGGAGTACAATCAGGCGCTCGGCGAGCGTCGTGCGACCGTCGTCAAGAAGTATCTGATCGCCAAGGGCGTCAAAGCCGAGAAGATCGAGATCACCTCTTACGGCGAGTCCAAGCCGGCGGCTGACAACGACACGGATGAAGGGCGCGCCCTGAACCGCCGCGTCGAGGTGCTCGTCGTCGAGGAGTAACTCGCGCGGGTTCCGTCTGGTGTATCCAAATCCCCGGCGTAACCGCCGGGGATTTTTTTTGCGCGGACGGAACCGCGCATGTGCGGTCACCGGTTTCGATGCCGGGGTTCATGATGACGTGAACTAAATGCCGGCCTCGTGGACGAAGGGGGGCTGCGGCGTACAGCGGGAGCGGTGTTTGCGCCGAAATGCGGATTGCGGACCGGTGCTACGCGATCGATCGGGGGTTGAAGTGAAGATTTCGGTAAGGCGGCGCGCAACGACGCCGTGGGGCCATCAGATGCTCAGAATGTTTTGTCTGCTCGGCGTGTCCGTGTTCAGCCTCTCCGGCTTTGCGCAGGAACCAGCGCCGCAGTCGAGCCTGCAAGCGGGCGAGCCGGCTGCTGCGGGCGATGCCGTGGCGGCGCCGGTAGCGCCCGCGGCGGAGGTGCCCGCGCAGCCGGTTGCGGAGCCGTCGGCGGCCGTCGAGCAGGCAGAGCAGGCAGCCGACGATCAGGCGGCGGCATCGCCGCCCGCGGCGGAGGCGCCGCGGGCGCTGGACACCCTGCAGTCGATCATGGCCAAGGTCTGGCTGGACAATCCGCAGGTGCTGCAGGCCGAGGAGTCGCTGCGCGCCTCCGGCTACGACATCACCGCTGCGCGCGCGGCTTACCTGCCGTACCTGCAGCTGCAGTCTGCGGTGGCCGATCGTTCGCAGGACAGCATCTCCACCTTATATGTCGTGCTGCCGCTCTGGGATGGCGGCGCGCGAGGGGCGCAGGTCGGCATTGCCAAGGCGCGTCAGCGCGCGGCGCTGGCCGAATTGGCGCGGACCCGGCTGGAGCTGGGCCAGCGTACGCTGGAGGCGTACTTCAATATCGCCGGCGCGCAGGATCAGCAGATTCAGTGGAGCAATTACGTCGGTGCGCTGAAGAAGCTGCTGGCGACGATCAAGCGCCGCGCCGATCAGGGCCTGGCCCCGCAGGCCGACGTCGAGACCGCCATTTCCCGCGTCAAGCAGGCCGAGGCGGGTGCGGAGGCCAATCGCGCCATGCTGGTGACCAACCGCGCGCAACTGGCCAGCCTGCTCAATGCCACGCCGGGATCGCTGGCATGGCCCGAGGATTCGTTCATCCTCAGCGATGAAGAGGTCGCCGAGTCTGCCCGGCAGGGCGAGCGGCACCCGGCTTATCTGGCGGCACGGGCCGAAGTCGAGATCCAGGAGAGCACGGCGAAAAGTGCCAAGGCCTCGGTCTGGCCGGAGTTCTCATTGCAGCACCGGCGTCAGCTGGACGGCGTCGAGTTCGATCCGAGCAACGACGCCACCCTGGTGGTCATGAGCTACCAGACCACCAATGGCGTGCAGGGACTGCTGGGCTATCGCGCCGAGCAGCAGCGCATCGCCGCCGTCAAGGCCCGTCTGGAAGCGGTGAATCGCGAGATCGCCGCCACCGTCGCCGTGGACCGCGCGCAGCTGACAGCCACGGCTGCGCAGCTGGAGGTGCAGTATGAGGCGGCGAAGGCGACCAGCGCGCTGGTGGACAGTTACATCCGTCAGTTCGAGGCGGGCCGCAAGACCTGGCTTGAAGTGCTGAACGCGCAGCGCGAAGCCAACGACACGCTGATCCAGTCGATCGCCTTGCGGCGCTCGTACTGGGCGGCCAACGCGAAGCTGGCGCTGGACGGCATGTACTGGAACCGTCTCGGAGCCGAAGTCGTCGACGAGACCGGGCAGCCGGTCAAGCAGTGAGCGCCGCAACTATGGAAGCAGCAAGCTTGATCAACGATGCCATTGCCGCCAAGGCGCTGTGCGACATGGCGAGGCGACGCGGCTTGCACGCAGGCCAGCACGAGGCCGAGCAGGCCTGGCGCATGGTGGCCGGGCGCAGCTTTGAGCAGAAGTTGAGCGCGGCCTGGGCCTGGCTGTTTGCCGGCCACAGCGTCGAGCCGATCGCCACGCCGCTGGCGCACAACGCGCAGCTGCCAGCCTGGGTGGTGCAAGGCAACGCCCTGGGCGTGGTCAGCAAGTTGGCCGAGGACGGACGGCCGATGCGCGTCGAGTGGCTGGTGGGCGCGCCCGTCGCCGACGCCAAGCTGACAACCTTGTTCGTCCCCGTTTCGCCCGGGCTGATCAGCAATGAATCCTTCGTGCCGCGCAAGAAACGCGGCCCGGCAAGTGCGGCGATCCGCACGGCGCTGCGCGATCACGTGCCGCTGTTCCGGCGCGTGGGCTACGCCAGCCTGGCGATGAACCTGCTGTCGATTGTCAGCTCGCTGTTCACGATGCAGGTCTACGACCGCGTCGTGCCCAATTTCGCCTACGCGACCCTCTGGGTGCTGGCGAGCGGCGTCTTCATCGCCTTCATCTTCGAGCTGATCTTCAAGGTCATTCGCCTCAAGCTGCTGGAGGCCTCGGCGCTGCGGCTGGACGAGGCCCTGTCCCTGTACTTCTTCGAGAAACTGTTGGCGCTGAAGCTGGATCGTCGCCCGTCGCGCGTCGGCAGCCTGGTGGCGCAGGTCCGCGACTACGAATCGGTCAAGGCTTTCTTTACCTCGTCGACACTGTTCGCGATTGCCGACATGCCCTTCATCCTGCTGTTCATCATGGTGGTGGCGATGATCGGCGGCCCGGTCGCCTGGGTGCTGATCGTCTTCGTGCCGATCAGCCTGCTGGCCGGTCTGGTGGTCTACAAGCCGATGGCGAAGCTGCAGCGGCAGGAGAACGACGATGCCGCGCGGCGCACCGGCGTGCTGTTCGAAGCGGTCGCCGGGGCCGAAGGCATCAAGGCGCAAGGCGGCGAACCGCGCTTCGGAGATGTCTGGCTGCGCGCCACGCGGCAGTCCGGCGACAACGCGATGCGGCTGCGCAACCTGTCCAACTACACGCAGTTCGCCGCGGCATTGCTGCAGCAGCTGAGCTATATCGCCGTCATCATCGTCGGCGTCTACGTCATCGCCGAGGGGCAGTTGACAATGGGCGGCCTGATCGCCTGCTCGATCCTCGCCGGCCGCGTGCTGGGCTCAACCTCGCAGCTGACGCGACTGCTGCTGCAGTGGCATCACGCCAAGTACGCCCTGGAGATCCTCGACCAGGTCCTGTCCTGCCCGAGCGATGACACGCCGGGGCGCGAGGCCAATACCCGCGTCGCGGCACTGGACCTGTCGCTGCGTGACCTCAGCTACGCCTACGACGCCAACAGCGGCACGCCGCAGCTGCAGATCCCCGCGCTGACCATCAAGGCCGGCGAGCGGGTGGCCGTGCTGGGACGCAATGGCAGCGGCAAGACCACCCTGCTCAAGCTGCTCGCGGGCATCGCCACGCCCAATCAGGGCGAGGTGCGCATCGCCAACATGGACCTGCAGCAATGTCGGCCCGGCTGGCTGCGCGAGTGCATTGGCTATCTGCCACAGGACGTGCGGCTGTTTTCGGGCACGCTTGCGGAGAATCTCACGCTGGGTCTGAGCTTTCCGGGCGAGGAGAAAATCCGCGCGGCGATGGACAAGACGGGCCTGTCGCTATCGCTGGGCCGTCACCCCATGGGGCTGAACCTGCCGATCCGCGAAGGCGGTGGCGGCTTGTCCGGCGGCCAGCGGCAGATGGTGGGCCTGACCCGGCTGGTGCTGCAGGACCCCAAGATCTGGTTGCTGGACGAGCCCTCGGCGAGCCTGGACCGCGAGGCTGAGGAGCGCCTGGTCAAGATCATCCGCGAGCTGCCGGCGGACCGTACCGTCATCTTCACCTCGCATCGCCAGGGCTGGCTGGCCTTGGCGAATCGGGTGCTGTTCATCGAAGACGGCCAGCTGCGCGTCGATCAGCCTGCCGACAAAGTCCGCACGATCCAGGCGTCCGCCGTCTCCTCGATCACCGGCGGCAAGCCCGTGCCGCCCA
Source organism: uncultured Solimonas sp. (assembly GCA_946478985.1). The sequence goes on along the minus strand of CAMLDZ010000027.1, from coordinate 6,191 downwards.
ATGCCAGTGCGATTACCTCATGAGCCTCGCCGCCCGCCTCTTCGCACGTGCTGAGCCGCTCAACACGGTGCGCAGCACCACCCACCTCTTTATCGCCATTGCGACCATCGCCGCCGCGGCGGCCTGGGCCTCATGGGCGATCATCGACGAGCAGGTGCGCGCGCCGGGCACGGTCATCGTCTCCAGCCGCTCGCAGGTCGTCCAGGTGGTCGATGGTGGCGTGCTGCGCAAGCTGCATGTCCGCGAGGGCGACACGATCAAGGCCGGCGAGCTGCTGGCGGAGCTTGATACGGTGCGCTTTGCCGCAAGCTCCGACGAAATCAACGCCAAGGTGATTTCCTTGCGAGCCGCCATCCAGCGTGCGGAAGCCGAACTGGAGGGCAAGCCGCTGCAGTTCTCCAAGGATGTGGCGCCCTACAAGGACATCGTCGAATCACAGCGCAATCTTTACGAGCGTCGCAAACAATTGCAGTCGGAGGAAGTCAGCGGCCTGGAGCAAACGCTGAAGCTGGCGAACGAGGAGCTCAAGCTGACTGAACAGCTGGCCAAGACCGGTGACGCTTCCCGCGCCGAAGTGCTCAAGGCGCGGCGGCAGGTCAACGACGCGCAGTCGATCATGACCAACAAGCGCAATGGCTACCGCCAGGAAGCGCAATCGGATCTGACGAAGAACCGCGCCGAACTCGAACAGGCGGAACAGGTCTTGACCCAGCGCAAGCAGGCGCTGGACTCGACCAAGGTGCGCGCACCCATGTCCGGCATCATCAAGAATGTGCGCATCACCACCATGGGCGCGGTACTCAAGCCGGGTGACGAGCTCATGCAGATCGTGCCGTCCGATGAGCCACTGATCATCGAGGCCAAGGTCAAGCCCGTCGACGTCGCCTTCATCCGCAAGGATTTACGCGCCAACGTGAAGCTGGACGCGTACGATTACACCGTATACGGCTCAATGTTCGGCCACGTGACCTATATCAGTGCCGATACCCTGGAAGAAGACCTGAAAAAGGACGAGGAGCCGTACTACCGTGTCCACATCCAGATCGATGAATTTCCTGAGCAGCATCGGGACAAGATCGACGTCATTCCGGGCATGACCGCGAAGGTGGAAATCATCACGGGCGAGAGAACTGTGGCACAGTACTTGCTCAAACCCCTGCGCCGCGTCAGCAGCGAAGCGCTGGTTGAACGGTAATGGGGCATATGGAAACAACAACATTTGCGGTAAAAATGCCGTGCAAAGTGACGGATATCACGCATCTGCAATGCGGCTTCGCACGTTTGCAGGGCAAGCGGTTCAATTTGGTTGACACCACTTTAGTGCTCACCTAAATTAGCTTTAAGAGGCAGCCCCTACGTCTACGTTACGTCGGGTTTGCGCCAAAAGCTTCTTCTGTTGGCTTGCGGCAGTGCGATTTGGTTTGACTCTCGTCTAAGACAGTTCACGCAAGGGGATCATTGTAATGGCAAAGGATGAAATCGGCCGCGCGACTCGCGCGGGCGCGGGCGATGTGGTGGATGCTCCTAAGCAGCAGGACGTTGCTGAGCTTCTGAAGAAGATGAAGGTTGAGGCCGAGGCACAGGAAGCCAAGGCCGAAGTTGCAACCGAATCGCAGGGCGAGGCCTCGGCCACCACGGCATCCGCGCAGGGCGAGCAGCTCGTCGCCTCCGCGGACAGCATCTTTGCCAGCGACGCTGCTCCGGTTGAAGTCGCCTCGGCGGCTCCGGTTGCCGCGGCAGCTCCGCAGGGCGGCTCGGGCGGCGGCATGAGCACCGGCACCCTGCTCGCCATCGGCGGCGTTCTCCTCGTTGGCGGCGGCATTGCCATCGCCGCGAACAATGACGACGACAAGGGCGGCGACGACGATGAAGCTCCGGTCGTTCCGGAAGTCACCGCGGTTACCGCCTCGGGCGCTGCCAACGAAGGTCAGGCTGTCACCTTCACGGTCACCGGCACGCCGGGTTCGACCTTTGCCTACTCGATCACGGGCGTCAGCGCCTCGGACGTCGACAAGCTGTCGGGCGAGGTGACGATCGGCGCGGATGGCAAGGGCATCATCACCATCATCACCACCGCTGACGAAACCACCGAAGGCGCCGAGACGATGACGCTGACGGTCGGCGGCAAGACCGCCACCGCCGGCATCAACGACACCTCGCTGACGCCGATCCCGCCGCTGGGCGTGGGTGAAGATCACATCGTCGGCGGCGCTGGCGATGACGTCTTCAATGCTCCGCTGATCCAGAGCAACGGCGGCACGATCCTCGAAACCTTCGAGAACGGCGACACCGCTGATGGCGGCGCCGGCAACGACACGCTGAACCTGTCGCTCAACGGCGGCACGGGCGCGCTGCTGGTCGACACCACCTCGGTCGAGACCGTCAACGTTACCAACGCGCTGGCCGGCGGCCTGCGTACCCTGTACCTGGCTGACGACACCACGGCTGTTTCGGTCACTGGCATTCAGCCGATCGGCGTCAACAGCATCGCGCTGTTCGGCGAAGGTCTGACCTCGGTGGCTCTGACCAACGTCAACGTTGCCGGTGTCACGGACCTGACGGCCGCTGAAATCGACGTCGATGTCGTCAACACCCGCACGACCAATGGCAGCCCGTTCAACGTCACGACGGTTGATCTGAGCCCGCTGTTCAGCGATCTAGATGCAGCTTCGACGGTCAACCTGTCGATCACCAGCTCGGACGCGATCATCAACGCGACCGACCTGAGCTCGGACAACACCTCGACGCTGAACCTGACGCTGTCGGGTGGCCTCGGCGCGTTCTTCAACGTGGTCAACATCGACACCAGCGACACGATCGCCGACGTCACCGTTGGCGGCGAAGGCGACGTGGTTCTCACCTTCCAGAACAACGACGGCATCGAAACCCTCGACGCTTCCGGTCTGGCTGGCGGCGTTACCGCTGACATCTTTGCCGACTACGATCTCGGCGGCAATTCGCTGCTGACGACGATCAAGGGCGGCCAGGGCGACGACGTCCTGACGGTTCAGGAAGCGCTGGCGGACGGCGCTGTGGTCACGGCCAATGCCGGCGACGACGTGATCGGCCTGCTCGCCGTCAACGATGGCGACACCACGGTCAACCTGACCAGCGGCACCAACGTTCTGTACGTGGCGGACAACCGCAACGGCAAGCTGACCGTCAACGGCGGCACGGGCTCTGACGCAATCGAGATCGACCGCGTTGCGGCCGGCCAGTTCACCACCGTCAACGGTGGCGACGGTGCGGATGCGATCGACCTGTCGGGCACGTTCCACACCGGCCCGCTGAGCGCGACCCGCCTCGACATCGACGCCGGTGCTGGCGACGACGTCGTCGACATCGACGGCCTGCAGAGCGGCGCGGTTCTGCTCGACCTGCTGGAAGCGGCCAACATCGGCCCGTCGCCGACGTTCACGTTCACGCCGAACGTCACCTTCGACGGTGGCGCTGGCGCGGCGGACACGCTGGTCATCAATGCCGCTGACGCCTTCGACATCAGCCTCAACGACGCATCGTCGGCGAGCGATCCGGATGGCGTGTTCAACGCCTCGGTCTCGGGCTTCGAGCGCATCAACGTGGGTGATATCGGCGCCAACACCAACGATATCGACATGGATACGCTGGATGGCATCGACTACATCTTCCTGTCCAATGGCCAGGGCACGGCGATCAACAACATTGATTCGACCGGCACGGTGCACTTCCTCGGCGGCTCGACCGATCTGATCGTCAATGTTCGCGACGCGACGCAGCTGACGCAGACCAACGACGTGCTGAACATCGCCGCCACCTCGGCGGTGACCAACCCGCAGGCCTTCGGTCTGGGCGATGCGGCGGTCGACCTCGGCACCGTTGAAACGCAGGGCGTCGAGACGGTCAACTTCCTGCTGGCCGATACCAATCCGGGTGCGGGTCAGTATCAGATCGAGCTGGTTGACGATCTGGTCAACACGATCACGGTTGTTGGCAACGCAGGCCTCGAACTGACGGTCACCACCGTTTCGGGCAACGACATCGTCACCGTGCTGAACGCCGCCGGCGTGACGCAGGGCGGCGTCGAGTTCGACTCGACCAACGTCACGGCTTCGGTCTCGCTCACGGGCGGCGCCGGCAACGACGTGCTGTTCGGCGGTGACGACACGCACGCCGACACCATCATCGGTGGCGCGGGCAACGACATCCTCGGCGGCAGCGCGGGCTTCGATCAGCTGACGGGTGGCGCAGGCGACGATGCGTTCGTCCTCGCCGGCAACGCCAACGGCAACACCTACTCGACGGTCAAGGACTTCACGGTTGGTGATGACTCGATCGACTTCTCGCAGGTGCTGTTCACCGGCGTGAGTGCGGTTGCGAACACGTCCATCGAGTTCAATGACGCCAAGATCACGCTGGGCGCCAACGCTGCTTTCGCCGACTACCTGAACGCTGCTGCTTCGGGTGACTCGACGGACGACGCTGTTGCGACGGTGTCCTGGTTCACGTTCAATGGCAACACGTATGTTGTTATCGACAACAACAACAGCCAGGCCGGTGGTGTTGCTTCCGACACCTTCCTGAACAACGCGACCACCGGTGACCAGGTGATCGAGCTGGCAGGTATCCACGACCTGAGCGGCCTGAGCACGGACACCAGCGCGATCAACGGCAGCACCTCGGTGATCGGCTAAGTCGTCTTAGCTTCAAGCTGAAATGAAGCCGCCCCACCGCAAGGTGGGGCGGTTTTTTGTTGTCTTGGCGTAAAAAAGCCGCGCAGAGCGCGGCTTACTCGCAGCGATGGGTGGTGACAGCTACAAAGGCTGCGTGGATGTCTGGCGATTGACCGCGACGTCCTTCAATGCCTCGTCCGGCACGAAGAAATTGGCAGGGACCAGAGGCGAGTTGAAGTCGCAGAGCTCCGGCCAGCGGGCGCGGATCAACTGGACATCGAAGACCTCGGCGACACCACTTTCGAAGCGCAGCATCGCCACGCAACGGCCGTCGCGCAGATCGACGATGGCGACGCCGCATTGCTTTTCCTTGACGCGTGAGTTCAGGGGGATGCCGCCAAAGACATTGCTCTCACGCACCTTGGACATGCCGATGAAGGCATAGGCTCCGGCAAAGCCGAGGCCGCGCGTAAAGCCGGGCAACTCGATCACCGTCTGCGGTCTGCCGTGCTCATCGATATAGGCCAGCGAGCCCTTGCCGGATTCCAGTACCCAAAGACGGTTGCGATGCCAGCGCGGGCTGTGCGGCATCGACAGGCCATCAACGACGACCCGGCCCGAGGGCACTTCCATGATCACGCCGCCGAAGGCCTTGTCCGGACGCCAGCCCTGGTAGCTGTCGGTGGTGCCCAGTGCGGTCACATAGGCGATCCGGCCGTCCTTCACGGCGATGCCGTTGAGGTGGCAACGGTCTTCCGGCGCCAATTTTGAAATGAACGGCGGGCGCCATTGCGGCACGAAGCTGTACCGGCCGCTCATGGTCGCCAGACAGGAGAAATGCGTGTTGGCAAACCAAAGCTCGTCGCCGAGATAGACCATCTCGTGCACGCGGACGTCGCCGGTGAACTTGCTGTTGGTCGGTACGAACACGACATCATGCTTGCCGGGCGGGTCCAGATGCGCGGAAAGCTGCCGGTTGTTGCCGTATTCGTGGATTTGATGATGCGTGCCGATGGCCAGGGCGCGGTTGCTGAGCGCGATGCCCATCGGGCTCGGCAGCAAGCGATGCGCCAGATTGACCTGCCGCTCATTCTCCGCGCGCGCAACGATCACGCGGCCTGCCTGATAGGTAGAGATCAGCACCGAAATCCCCAGCTGCTGCAGCGCTGAGGCAAAGCTCTCGGTGGTTTTGCACACCACCTGCTCGGTCGGGGCGGGGCTGTCCGCGGCTATCGCCGCCGCGGGATCTGGCATTTCGGACACGAGAGGCGCTCTGGTTCGACGGGAAGAGCGGAGTATAGAAGTTGCACGGCCTGGGTCGTGGTGTCTGATCGGCGATTTCTTGCCCGCCGCCGCCCAAACCCGGACAATACGCGCCCCTCTTTCTCCCCCGGTGCTGTTTCATGCCGAGCCGTTTCGATCTCGCCAACGCCATCCGCGCGCTGGCGATGGATGCCGTCCAGAAAGCCAATTCCGGTCACCCGGGTATGCCGATGGGCATGGCGGATATCGCGGAAGTGCTGTGGAACGACTTTCTTTCGC
>CAMLDZ010000026.1 GCA_946478985.1 uncultured Solimonas sp. | reverse complement strand
TCGCTTCCAGCACCTTGAGTTCGACGCGGCGATTCAGCTCGCGCCCTTCGTCGGTCGCGTTGTCGGCGATCGGTGCCGATTCGCCAAAGCCCTTCGAGCTCAGGCGGTCGGAGGCAATACCCTTGCCGGTCAGATACGTGACCACCGATTTGGCGCGGCGCTGCGACAGCTTCTGGTTATAGCTGTCCGTGCCCTTGCTGTCGGTATGGCCATCGACTTCGACCTTGATGTCGGCGCGCTTGGTCAAGGCTTCGGCGACGCCATCGAGAATCAGCTGGGCGTCGCTGGTCAGCGTCGACTTGTCGAAATCGAAGTTGACGCCACGCAGCACCACGGTGTCGCCCGTCTTGCAACTGCTGAAGTCGACCGGCGCGCCGGCCTGGACCTCGCATGGCGGCGGCGGCGGCGGCGGCGGGGGCGGCGGCGTCGGCTCGACGACCGCGACCGGAGCCGGCATCGGCGGCGGCAGCACCGGATCGTGCGGCGTGCCGAGCGGAATGCGCAGGCCGATGTTGAACAAGGGCTCCTTGTATTTACCGTCGACATCGCCCTGCAGCAGCGCTTCGGCGCGCAAGGCCATGCCGCTCTTGGTGAAGGCGAAGTCGTAGCCCAGGCCGGCGTGCAGGTAAGCCTCGTCGGCGGCCATCACGTCCATATGAATGAACGGACCGCCCGGCCCCGGCGTCAGGAAGGAGTTGATGCCGACACCACCACCGCCGAGCTCGTCGCTGCGCGCCGGGCAGGTCGCGTTACCGCCGAGCGGGCCGGTGCAGGCATAGTCACCGTCCGACTTGTACTTGAGATAGGTGCCGAGCAATTCCAGCTCGGTGCGCTCCGTCAGCCGCCAGCCGAAGCCCAGGGTACCGCCGATGCCGTCCTTGGTATGGCGATCGTCGTCGGCGATGGCGTACGAGAACATCGGCGAGACATAGGTGTCGTCGAACCAGTCTGCGCGCGCTACTCCACTCATCAGTATCGTCGCCGCCGCAAGCGGCGCCAGCGCGTATCGCGGCGCAGCTGCAGCCTTGCGGCGCAGTCCCAACATTCTCTTATCAGTATTCATGAAGATCCCTTTCGACTTTGCGTTGTGATGGAGACGCTTGAGGGAGACGCCCGGCAGGCATGGTGAAACGTGCATCCCTGAAGTGCTGAAACGACGCTCGCGCAGCTTTGCAATGCCATCTCGACGACAAAAAAAATCCACGCGCCGGTGTGTTCCGGCGCGTGGACGTCGTTGTCCCTGGTTTCGAGCGCTATTGCTCAATCAGTACGGCAGGCGCGGGCACACGGCTCGCGCCTGCGCAAACATCGAGCAATGCTTGTGCCAAACCATGGCAAATCCGCCACAAGAATGACCCTCCCAGTGCGCTGCAGCGGGCCAGAGCCCGCCTCGCGACCCACCGGCGTGAGCGCAGACCTACAAGAACTCGGCGCCGCATTGCTGTGTTGCGGTGCACAGTTTTGAGGTAGCGCACCGCTTCGATGACCCAAGTCGGCGCCTTTTCATCTCCCTGAGCTCGCCACGGGGACGCCCTGCAGGCCGCGCCGGCGACCGGCATGTGCAGCGCTGGCGAAGCGTCGCAACTGCCTTTTCTGCGGCGATTCGCGCAGCGATGCAATCCGCTTCGCAGCAAGCTCCAGCCGCATTTTCTACATGGCGTCCAATCATCGATTGACAGCTTGTCATCCTGCGCCGACACAACGATGAACAGGCTGTCCATCACTCGCCCCGAGAAAGTTGGCACAGGCTTTGCTCCTTGTCATTCATGCGCTAGGGATGGTGCATGCGACGCGTCAAGTGATCAGGCAAAGCCGCCTGCTCTTCAAGAACGGACACCGGCGTCCACGTGAAAGCTCAAATTTCGAGCTCATACGTGGGCGTTTTTTTTTGCGTGTGGTGCCGGTGCGGGAGCGAGGTGTGGTTGACACCTCAGTTAGAGCTTCATCCGTGATGCGGGGTCTTGTCGTCTTAAGACTGGCTTTTCACGACTTGGTGTTTTCATTCAAACAAAAGGAGTTGGGGCTAATGAAACGGGTATCAGTGAGTGGTCTGCGCGTTCTCCAGTGCGCAGGGTTGCTAGCAGCAGGTCTTGCAAGCACTGCGGCACATGCCGGCGTCTATAACGACGGCAAGGTGCTGCTGACGGGCGGCGTATTCACGGTCGATGGCGCAGGCGGTGGCGGTGCGGTGCCGTGGGCGACCATCAGCGGTTATGAAACGCGCGACGGTATCAACGGCAGCGCCGCGTTCACTTATGTGAACCTGCCGGCACTGCAGGTGTCGTTCTATGGCGTCAACGTCGGCTTCTATGATCGCCTTGAGCTTTCGTATGTCACCGCCCGGTTGTCTCTGAATCTTCCGAACCTGCAGACGGTCGCACTGGCGGTTAACGCACTCTCGCCCGGAAGCCTCGGCGTCGGCACCGATCCGTGGAACTCGACGCTGAAGATGGACACCTACGGCGCCAAGCTGCGGCTGTTCGGTGACGCCGTCTACACCTCCGATAGCTGGATCCCGCAGGTCTCTCTTGGCTTCCTCTACAAGGACAACAAGAGCGAAGAGCTGGTGCATACGCTTGGCGCGAACAAGAACAAGGATTACGAGATTTATCTCGCAGCCACCAAGGTCCTGTTCCCGATCAGCACGCTGGTCAACTTCACGGCACGCTACACGTCGGCAAACGAGGACGGTCTGACCGGCTTCGGCGAGTGCAGCGGCCCGGGTAGCGATCTGGACTGCTCGAACAAGCGCGAAGTGCGCATGGAAGTGTCGATCGCTCACCTGGTTGCCAAGAACACCGCGATCGGCGGCGAGTGGCAGCAGCATGGCGACAATCTCGATGGCAAGAGCGTCCGCCTCGGCGGCATCGACGCCACCGCGGTCACTACCCTCGTGCAGGGCATCCTGCCGGGTGCGGCCGACATGCTGACGCAGAAGAAGGAAGGCGACTGGTTCGACCTGTTCATGGCCTATGCGCCTAACAAGAACATCTCGTTCGTCGTGGCCTACCTGATGTTCAGCAACATCTCGGTGGCGCCGGATCAGAACGGCTTCTACTTCTCCACCCACCTGACGTTCTGATGCGCGGCCGCGCCCAGACGCTATCCAGGAGATTGATATGAAACGCATCAAAACCAAACTCGGCGCTGTCACCTGCGCCGCCATGCTGACGATCGCCGCCCTGCAGCCGGCCACCGCTGCCGAGCAGAAGACCGATCCGATCATGGGCATTCCCAGCGCCTCCCTCGCCCGCTTCGGCGGCGAGTACGGCGTGCACAACTGGGTCGAGTCGCTGTTCTACTACATCATGCTCGACAACCGCATCAACCATATCTTCAAGGAGTTCGGCAACGTCGATCGCCAGATCGCACTGAACACGCAGCTTGAACAGATGGTGCTGGGCGGCGCGGTCGAGTACCAGGGTGCCAGCATGTCGGCGGCGCACGCAGACCTCGGCATCACGATGACGCAGTTCAACGCGGTCGTCGAAGCGGCCTACAACGCTTGCGAGCGCAACAACATTGCGTACTACACCTGCAATCACCTGATTGCGGCGCTGGCGCCGTTCACGCGCGTGATCGTCACCAAGTAACGCAGCTGCAAATCCGTCCGCGGAGTCTGTGTCGCTTCATGCACGGCTGGAGAGCTGGGCACAGATTCCGCGGTTACGGAGCGGTGAGATGTCGATCCACTAGAACCATACATATTCGCACCCATCGAGTACTGAACCGTGACCGAAAAGACCCGGAAAACCCGTTCTTTGCATTGCCCCCAGTCCCTCCTTCAACCCCACATGGTGGAGCCCAGTGGGGTTACTTCTTCATCGAAGCGCAATCTGCTTCGCGCATTGCTCGCCGCGCCGCTGCTCGGCCTGATCGCGCGCAAGGCCGAAGCGATCGACATCTACACTACTTATCAAACGGCGGACGCCTTCATTTCCGAGGCGTTTGCGCCGGCCGCAGCGCCAGCACCGAAAACGCTCGATCTCGACGCCGCCAAGCAGGCGCAGATCAGTGCGGTTTTCGGTCGTCAGTACCCACAAGGACGCCTGCGTTACTGGAAGGCCGAAGGCAAGACGGCCTGGATCTTCGACGACATCGGCAAGGAAGGCTATGTGCCCACCACCTGCGGTTTCATCGTCGAGAACGGCGCAATCGCGCATGCGCGCGTGCTGATCTATCGCGAATCGCGTGGCGCCCAGGTTGCCGAACCCTCTTTCCTCAAGCAGCTGATCGGCGCCAAGGCTTCAGGCGCCGCACTTGACCGCAAGGTCGACAACATCTCCGGCGCGACGCTGTCGGTGAAGATGATGCAGCGCATGGCGCGGACCGCGCTGGTCTTCGACTCGCTGGCAGCGTGATGCGATGCCGTCCGCAAGACCCGCAAGCGCGCCGGCCATGACACCGCCCGCAGCGCCTTCACGCCAAAACCTGGCGGCCCGGCTCAAGGCCTGGCAACCCAAGGCCGGCGCGCCAAAACCCAAGCCCAAGCAGAAGAAGCCCCTTGTCGCGCTGCTGCGTGAGTGGCATTCGCGCGCCGGCCTGGTGGCTTTCATCTTCCTGATCTGGCTGGCCTGTACCGGTGTGCTGCTGACACGCAGCGTCGAACTCGGCTTCGACGTCAAACGCATCGACTGGCCGTGGCTGATGGAGCTCTACAACCTGCATCCGGAACCACCGCAGGGTGGATTCAATGCGGGCGGCCACTGGCTGGCATCCACCAACGACTACACCGTCCTCGACGGCCAGCCGCTGGCCGTGCAGATCCAGGCCCCGCTCGGCTTTCTCAGCGGCGGCACGGCCGATTCACCGGTGCTGTACGTCGCCAGCCCCTCAAGCCTGATCCTGCTGCGTCCCAATGGCGAGCGGCTCGACGAGCTGACGCCGCCGATCCTGCCGGTCTCGCAACTGCGTCGCGTCGGCATGGTCAAGGGCAGGCCGGGCGTGATCGCGGTCCAGGATCTTGATGCGTACCAGAGCGCCGACGAAGGCAACAGCTGGACGCCGATCTCGCCGACGGAAGTCGAATGGTCCCAAGGTGTCGCCTTGCCGGAGGCCGAGCGCAGCAAGCTGATCGAGTATTCCAAGCCGCGCGTGATCGTCGAGCAGATCCTGATCGACCTGCACAGCGGCCGCCTGTTCGGCGCCATCGGCGCCTGGATCATCACCATCATCGGCTTCGTCGCCATGGTGCTGGCGATCAGCGGTGTATGGATGTGGTGGCGGATCCGGCAGAACCGCAAGCAACGCACGCAGCGCTGATCGGCCATACCGCTTACCGCGCAAGGTGGATTCACGCTTCCAGCAGGAACAGGAAGCGGCATAACAAGAGATTGGTGTCGGTGCACATCTGATCGACATGGATGACGGCGGGTGTGCGCAATTCAACAGAGGCAGAACGGGAGCGTATAGACATGGAACAGTCGAACATCATGGGGAGTTTCACCCGCCGCGGCTTGAACCCGAAGCTGATCGGGGCCGTGCTGACGGGCGCCGTTCTGGCGCTGGGCAGCAATGTCGCGCTTGCTCAGCCGCCGGCCGGGGCCGCCGTCGGACAGACGCCGGTACCGGGATCGGCCAAGGCCGGTCGCTGGGACGACAAGAACAATGACGGCATCATCCAGAAAGACGAAGTGACACCGGGCTCGCAACTCGAGAAGCGCTTCGCCACCCGCGACAAGAATGGCGACGGCCAGCTGTCGCCAGACGAGTATTACTTGCCGAAGTGATACGGTGGAGGGGTGGGCTTCACCACCCCTTCTTTCCTGAGGTTTATTCCAACAAGTGATCTGGCCTATGGGCTGGTTACGTCGGCCATCGCCCCTGCAGCGCCGCCTGCTCGCGATGGGCACGCTCGTGACCGTGACGATCATGGTCGAGCCGCGCCGTCGCGTCGCGGCGGAGTCCGCGATCGGCGCGGTTGAACAGATCCTGCAGCGCTTCGGGCGAGATGCCTGGGCCTGGGGCAACGGTGCGCTCGCGCAGTTCAACCGGCAGCTCGCTGCCGGCGAACGCGCCACGATCCCGGCCGAACTGCGGCCCCTGTTCGTGCGCGCCTGGAATGTGCAGCGCGAAAGCGGCGGCCGCTTCGAACCTCGCATCGCCTCGCTGGTGCGACTGTGGGGCTTCGACGACGTTGAAAATCTCCGGGCGAGCCCGCCGCCGCAGCGCGACATTGATGCGCTGTTGCAGGCTCTGCGCAGCGCCCCGCCCTATGACGGCGGCGGCAGCTATGGGCCGGCGCCCGGCACCGGCTGGGATTTCGGCGGCATCGGCAAGGGTTACATCGTCGACATCGCCCTCGACGAGCTGCGGGAGCGTGGCTATCACAACACCAGCCTGGACGCCGGCGGCAATCTCGCTGTGCGCGGCCTGCGCAATGACCGCCGTTGGCGCATAGGCATCCGCGATCCGCGCAGCCGCGCCGATGCACCGCAGTTGCTGGCGACGCTGGACGTCAGCGATGAGGCGGTGATCACCCACGGCGACGATCAGCGCTACTTCGAACACGGCGGCAAGCGCTACGCGCACCTGCTCGATCCGGCCTCCGGTTGGCCAGTCCAAGGCCTGCGCTCGCTGACGGTGGTCCATCAGGATGCCGGTATCGCCGATGCCGCCGGCGGCGCCTTGTTCGTCGCCGGAGCCAGCGGCTGGCGCGCGCTGGCCGAGCAGCTGAAGATCCCGCAGGTGCTTGCCGTCAACGATCGCGGCGACGTATTCGCCACCCCGATGCTGGCATCGCGTTTGCGGCCGCAAGCGGGCGTGAAGATCCGCAAGCTCGCCTGATACGCCGCGTCGGGCAATCGTGGCGCCGCTCTCGCGCCGGCACGCGGCAAGTGGACGCGAGGAAACTACAGCCGCGGTTCGACGCGTACGCGCCGGTACGCCGCGTTGGCATCGTCGGTCTCGATGCGCTCGGCGAACTGCTGACCATCGACGGCCTGCGGCTTGACGTCGAACAGCAGCGGCGGGCGGTCGATATCGCTGGGCGCTTCTTCCTTCCACGGTGTCAGATACAGGCCGACCGCGGCATCGCGCTCGCCGATGATCGTGGTGCCGATGCTGCCATCGGCCTGCGGCACTGCCTGCTGCGTGTCGATCGCCGGTTGCTCGTCGGCGGCCCGCGCAAACCCGGCCACGCCGAGCAGCAGCGCGGCACCGAGTGCGACGATCCGGGCGTCACTCCTGGCGCTCGCGCTCATTTCTGCGCCGCCCCGATCGCTGCCACGGCACCGCCGCCGCTGCCGCGCATCTCCAGTTCCTTGATCCAGACCGCGACCATGGGGCTGTCCTTGCCTTGCGCGACCTGCTGATAGCGGCGGTACTGCGCCAGCGCGTCCTGCGTGCGACGCATCGATACGTCGTAGAGGATCGCCAGGTTGAGATAGGCAGCCGCCTCGTCGGGCTTGGCACTGATCGCCTGCTGGTAAGCCGTCTCGGCACGCGCGAAATCACCCGTCTCGCGATACAGCACGCCGAGCCAGTTCAGCGCAACGGTATTGCGTGCATTGGCCGCCACCGCCTTCTTGAAACTCTCGATCGCCGCTCCGCGCTGCTTGCTCTGCGCGTACAGGATGCCCAGATCGGTGGGCGGCCCGGAGAATTGCGGGAAGTCCCGGCACAGCGCCACCAGCGCTTCGCGCGCCTGATCACGCTCGCCGTCGCGCATCAACTGCAAGGCGGCGGCGAAACGCTGCTGCGCATCGCCCTTGCCGGCCTCGGCCTTGTCCGCGCCGGCGAGCGTGCCGGCCGCCGGCTTGGCGCGCGGTACAGCCGCAACGCGTTCCGGGCCGACGCTGCCGCAAGCACTCAGCAGCAGGCTCGCCGCCAGCACGACGACGAGCGATGAACAGCGACCGTTGATGCGGCGGACGCCGCGTTCAAGGAAGAGCGTCATAGTGGTCTTCTCGGATTTCATTCTTGCCGTAGCGTCCCGGCGCCAGTTCGGTCAGTGAAGCGGCGCTGCGGTGGATCCAGTCGTCCCAGTGGCCGTTCTTGATGCGGCCGAGGTTGGCCTCGTGCGCCTCGATGGCCTTGCGTTCGAACGGGTCGGCCTGCTCTTCGAGGAGAATCTGGTACTGCTCCATCGCGTCGCCATCGAGATGGCGCGGCCGCTCGGAATCGAGCAGTGCCCGGCCGAAGTCGCGGTAGACGGAACCGATCTCGTAAGTCGCCGCCGTGGTGATGCCGGCCTCGCCGTAGTTGGCGGCACGCAGCAACGCGGCGATCGCCGTCTCGGTAGCCTGCTTGCGTCGCGGCAGGTTCTGCGTGACCGGCGCACGCAGCACCAGCTGCCGCGCGGCGGCTGCGTCGAGCCTGCCGATCTCCAGGCTGGCCTGCGCCGCCATCGCCTTGGACGCAGAGGAACGCGCGCCGGCCGCGCTGGCATCGGCCATCACGATGTCCTGCAGCCAGCGGCGGTAGATGGTTTCGTCGCGCGCATAATCGCGCGCCAGATCGGCCAGCCGCCGCCGCGCCGTCAGGCCGCGATCAAGGTTCTGCGGAAAGCTCGCCAGATACGACTCGTAGGCACGGGCTGCCGCTGGCGGCATCTTCGCCTGATCGTAGAGCTGCGCCGCCTGCCAGGCCGCCTCGCGCCGCGTGTCGAGTGCCTCGGCCGCGCGTAGCGCCACACGCCCATAGGCATCGGCGGCGGCGGCCGGCTTGTGATCCTCCTGGTAGACGAAGGCCAGCTTCTTGTCGACCTCGCCGCCCAGCGCATGGGCTGGATAGCGCCCGCGAAACTGTTCGAGCGCGATTTCGGCGGCGCGCCAGTCCTTCAGTGCGATCAGGGCGGCAGCGGCGTCGTAGTCGGCAGTCGGTCGGATGCTGGCCTCCGGCGCCATCTGGCCCACGCGCTGGAAATGCGTGGCGGCGAGACGCAGATCGTTCTTGTCGCGCGCACCTTCCGCCTGGCGGTAAATCGCCGTGGCCAGGTTCTCGACGACCACCATGCGTCGCGGCGCCTCGCGCGGCAGCTGCGGCAGCAGCGCCGTGTAGGCCTCCTCGGCGCGGGCATAGTCCTTCTGGGCAAAGCGTGCGTCGGCGACCACGCTGTACAAGGCCACGCGCTGCTCGGCAGCGATCGACTTGCCGGCCTGCAGGGTGCGCTCGGCCAGCGCGACGGCCTGCGCGTCATCGTGGACCTCGTAGAGATCCTGCGCGGCGCGCGTCAACACCGGCACCCATTGCGGATGCGCGGCGAACCGGTCGGCCAGCTGCACGCTGGCGGCGACCGACTGCCGCAGCGCGGCCGGTCGCGCCTCGCTGCCGGTCTCCGCAGCCAGCCGCTGCCAGGCCTGCACGGCGGCGAATGCCGCCTCGGGCGCACGCGGGCCGGCGTCGGCGTAGGCACTGTCATAAGCGATGCGCTGGTACTGCTCGGCAGCGTCCTGCGCGCGGCCGCCGTCAAACAGCGCATCGGCCTGCAACATGGCGAACTCCGCGCGGCGCGGATCGGCGGCCGGCGCGATCTGCAGCAGACGCCGATAGCGCTCGGCGGCAGCGAGGAAGACCTCGCGCCGCGCCGCAACCTCCGCAGCGCTGCCCTGCGGCATCCGCTGCGCGCGCGCCTGGTGGTAGTGACCCAGATCGTCGAGATGCCGGCGCAGTTCGGCCATTACCGCCTCGGGCGGCTGCGCGTCCTTGCCTTGTGCGGCCCAATAGCCTGAGCCCGGCAGGTAGCGCTCGGCATAGACTTCCTTGGCACGCAGCAGCGGCTCGCTGAAGCCGCCATCCTGATAGGCAGCAATCACGCGCTGCTGGAAATCCGGTGCGCGCGCGTGTTGAGGATGCCGTTCGACGAACGCCAGATAGACCTCGGCGGCATCGCTGTAACGCTGCTGATCCAGTAGCGCCTTGCCCAGTGCGACATACGACAGCGTGGCGAAGCGCGGCTCGCCATGCGCGGCAAAGTAGGCATTGGCAGCCTTGCCGCCGCCAAGCGCGGCGAAAGCCAGACCGCTGACACGCAGCGCGTCGGCGGCCAGCTCCAGCTTTTGCGGCGCGACCACCGCCAGGGCCTTGTCGGGATCGTCGAGCACGCCGGGCGGCAGCTCGCGTTCGAGGATCGCCATGAAGACCGGCAGCGCCTCCTCGTACTTGCTCTGCTTGTACAGCGACCAGCCGAGCTTGTACTGCGCCGGCACGAAGAAGCCACCCCGTTCGCCCAGGGCCAGCACCGCGCGGTACTCGACTTCCGCCTCGGCGTAGCGCGACTGCACATACAAGAGCTCAGCGGCACGGAAACGACTGTCGCCGACCAGCGTCGACTTCGGGTACGCGGCACCGAGATGGCGCAGCGCGTCGATCGCCGCATTGTTGTCGTCGGCGAGTTGATAAGCGCGCGCCAGCTGGTAGTACGCCAGATCGTTGGCGGGGTCGTCCGGCTGCTCGCGCAGCAGGCGCTGGTAGATGGCGATCGCCTTGTGCAGCTCGGCAGCGTCGGCCTGTGCATCGCCGCTGTCGCCGGCATCGACCTGAGCGATGCGCAGATAGGCGGCGCGACGCATCGCCTCGGCGCGCATCTGCGGATCGGCGGACAACTCGATGACGCGGTCGTAGCTGGCTATCGCCACGCGCGGGTCGGTGTCGACGGCGCCCGACGACTGCACGCGCAGAATGCTCGGCGTCTTGACGATCAGCCGGCCGTTCCTGAGCTTGCCGTTGTTCTCGGTCACGCTACCGACGGTCGGTGCGACATCGGCCGCGTGCGCGGCGGCCAGGGCCAGCAGGCCCGGCACGATGGCGCCAGCCAGGATCCACGGGGTTCTGCGGACACTCACCGGCGCTCTCCGTGCGGCTCGCGATCGTAGACTCGCGCGAGCGCGAAGTGCGCTTCGGCGAGATAGCGCTCGGTCTGCTGACCGATGCGCTGCAACTGTTGATGGCCGGCGCTGCGCACCCGCTGCTGCGCGGCGCCGAGCGCCGGCGCCAGACGCGCGCGGAAGTCGGCGAACTTCGCCGCCGCAGTTTCGTCGCCGTGCGCCTGCAGGGCGTGGACGCGTTCGGCGGCGTGGCGGTCCAGCGCACGCAGCTGGCGATACGCATCGAGTGCGGCGGCGAACGCCGGATCGGTCGACAGCGTGCGCAGCGCCACTGCTTCGCTGTCGTCGCGCTGTTCGACCAGCAAGCGCGACCAGCCATTGCTGGTGTCGGCATCACGGCGATCGAGCGCGGCAAACAATTCTCCGCCATCAAGCTGCTGCAACGCGGTGTCCAGCGTGCCGCGCGCCGCTTCCAGCGTGTCGACCGCCTGGCGATAGCGCGACTGGGCCTGCTCGTGCGCGCCGAAGTGATCGAGTGCGTACGGCAGCGCCAGCATGCCCTCCTGCACCGCAGGGTCGAGCGGATCGCGGCCGATCAGCTCGGTCCACGGAATCAGGGCGCGACGGATGTCGTCGGCGCGCTCGCCGCTGGCAACCGCTTGCAGGTAACGGAATGGCATCTGCCGGCGTGTCGCCGCGATTGCGTCGTCGGAGCCCGGTCGCAGCACTGAACCGCCGTCGGCCGGCACCGCGCCAGCGTCACGCGCCGCCGGCACCAGGTAGGCCCAGCCCAGGCCGAGCATCGCCGCGTTGGCGTACGGGCCCGGACTGCGGATGCGATCGAACACGGGCTGCGCCTCCGCGCCGCGATACGCGCGCAGCAGGCCATAGCCGAGCGTGAGATTGGCCAGATCACGCACCGCCAGGGCGGTTGACGACTTCGGTTCCTCCTTGCCGATCGCCTCGAGCGCAGCCAGACCCTGGGCGGGATTCTGTTCGTACAGCGTCACCGCGGCGTTGTAGCGACGCGTCGCGTCCGGCTCGGCGGCAACCAGCATCTCCGCGGCACCGGCCGGCAGCGTCGCGCCGCCCCACTGCAACTGCGCAGCGAAGCGCTGGCCGCAGGCATCGAGATATTGCGCGGCGCGCAGCCGCGCCTCGTCGGCCGCCGGCGTGCGCAGCTCGGCATCGGCGCCGCCCATGAAGCCGCTCTTGCTCAGGCGCAGTTCGAGCGCCTGACCGGGCGCGACCTGGAACTTGCGCTCGATCTGGGCGCTGAACCGCGTGGCATTGGGCTTGTTGCTGGCCTCGCGCCCGACCAATGTCGCACGCAGGCGATGCTCACCGGGCGCCAGCATCTGCGCTGGCAGCGGATGCAAGCCGCCGTCCTGCAGCGCGCGCGCTTCCTGCTCGCTGAACAGGTAGCGCAGTGGTTCCAGCGTGTCGATCTGCACGCGCACTTCGCGCAGCCAGGCACCGTCGAGACTGGCACCAATCAGAATCGGCGTCGCCTGGTCCTCGCCCAGCAGGCTGCGCGCTTCACGATCGAGATGGACCAGCTCGGCACTGAGCGCCGTGAACTCCGGCGCCAGGGGCGCGGCGGCAACGGACAAGCCGAGCGATGCGGCTGCAAGTGCGGCCAACAGGCCGCGCTGCATCAGCGCGCGCGGCAGCAGACGCGCCGCCGCGGCGATGAAGCGCAGGCGCGGGTCAAGACCGCAGCGATTCGATCTGGTTTGCGGAATGGGCATGGCAAGCGGTGGAAACGGAGCGGCGCCGGACGGCCAGGCGGCGCAAGGCCGGAGCGAGCAGGCCACGGGCGAATGCGAGCAGGACGAGGCTACCGGAGCCAACGGCGATCGCTTCGATCGCGGGGCCGATGAACGGAAACAGGCTGACCTCAGACATGGACGACTCCTTGCAGGTAGTGCTCGGGAAGTCGCGGACGTCATTGGCCGCGGATGCGCGGGATCTGCCTTGATCCCGGAGCCGGAACAGCAAACCGGCTCAGGACAAAGCGAGCAAAGCCTGTGCCAATCGCAGACCACCGGCGGTCAATCGTGGGGCGCCACCGGCCGCGGTCATTCGCGGCCCCACAACGAGAAAACCCCGGGCAGGCCGGGGTTCGCAGCTACCGCCCGCGGCGTTCAGCCGCGGATCGCGGCCCGCGCCGCCTCAGGGCGCCAGCCACGCGATGCCAGGTAGGCCGCCGGATCGAGCGGATCGAGTTCGCCGCCGTCGATGAAGCGCGATTCCACGGTGGCGCCATCCACGCCCAGGACCACGGCGCCGGCACCTTCACGGATCGCGTCGGACGCCGGGCGCGGCAAATCGAGCGCGGTGGCGGCGTCGCAGAAAGCATCGACATCACAGACCGCGCTGGTCAGCTCGGCCAGGCTCAGCGACTGGTTCCACTGCCGCCAGCGCAGCATCTGCAGCGCGCACCACATCAGCTGCGAACGCCGCGGAAAGGCTTGCAAGCCGGACGCGAAACGCGGCGGCGTACCGGCCCCCTGCCCGCGCAGGACGGCTTCGGTCCAGGACTCCGGCACCGCCAGCACGCCGTTCTTGTGCAACAGGCCGGTCAGCTCTCGACCCAGATCGCGGCTGGTGATCTCCTGCAGCGCCGCCATGACCGCCGCCAGCAGCGCGCGATGGGTCTGCGGAAACTGCTGCGCCCATTCGCGGGTAACGCCAAGCACCTTGTCGGCGCCGCCGTCCCAGATGCTGCTGGTCGCGGCGACCACGAAACCCAGGCCGCCCTTGACCGCCGCAGTGTTCCAGGGCTCGCCAACGCAGAAGCCATCGACCGCACTACTTTCGAGCAAGCGCACCATCTGCGGCGGCGGCGCGACGCTGAACTCGATGCCGGGCGAATCGGCGTCGATGCCGCCAAGCGCCAGCCATTCGCGCAGCAGGTAGTGATGCATGGAGAACGGGAACACATGCGCCAGCCGCAGCCGCCCGCCGGCGCGAACGTGGGCAGCGACGGCGCTGGCGCTGTCGATCACGCTCATGCCCGGCTTGAGACCGATGCGGTCGGCGATGGTGCGCGAGAAGGTAATCGCCGAGCCGCCCTGTGACAGGCACAGACCGGTGACCATCGGCACGCCGACACCGTCGGCGCCCAGCGTGGCGGCAACCGGCATCGGCGCCAGGCACTGCGCGGCGTCGAGCGCGCCATAGGCGAGACGGTCGCGCAGGCTCGCCCACGACACTTCGCGGACCAGTTCGACGTCAAGCCCGGCGGCGCGGAAATAGCCACGGTGCGCCGCCCACAGCAGCGGCGCCGAATCCAGCAGCGGCATGTAGCCGACCGTGAGGTGCGCGATCTCCGGCTTGAACGGCAGAACCAGGTTCACGAACTTTCCTCCATGTTGTTGTGATCGCCGTCGAGCAGCTCGGCGGCGGCGAGCACGGTGCGCGCCGCCTCACCGATGGTGACGCGGCGCGTCATCGCGTTCTTGCGCAGCAGCGCGTAGGCGGCAGCTTCATCGAGCTTGCGCAGCTTGACCAGCAGCGCCTTGGCGCGTTCGACGTCGCGGCGGTCGGCCAGCCGCGTGCGCATTTCGTCCAGCTCGTTGCGCAGCTTCTGGTGCTCGCGGAAGCGGGCGATGGCGACGTCGAGGATCGGCTTCAGGCGATGCGCCGCCATGCCGTCGACGATGTAGGCAGTGACACCGGCGCGGACCGCCTGCGAGATGGTATCGGGGTCGGAATCGCGGGCGAAGAAGATGATCGGCCGTGGCACCTGCTGGGTCACTGCCGCACAGTTATCGAGCACGTCGCGCGCCGGATTGTCCATGTCGACCAGAATCACATCGGGGCGGACCCGACGCACCGCGGCCAGAAGATCCTCGTTGGCCGACAATCTGGCGACCACGTCATGGCCGGTTGCACGCAGCGCCTGGGTGACGAAAGCGGCACGCGCCGCATCATCATCAACCAGCACCAAACGCAGGCTGGCGTTGGATCGCCCGTTCGGTGTTCCGCGCTTGCCAGGCAACCGGTTGAGTTCGTCGAGCGTCTGCATCTGCGTATTCCTGATCGCTTGCGCGATCGTCCAATCCGTATGTGTAACCACGACTCGAACCCACATGGGTGGGGCATCAGCGCGTCGTTGCGGGTGCCTTGGCGAGGTTCCTGACTGATTGTAAAGCCAATTCCGTGCCAGCAGCCGTTCGCCGTTATGGCGCCGGCACTTGCAACGCCGCGGCAGGCCGGCACGCTGCCGCGGCGGAGGAAAATCGCCGATACTCCGCGCCTCAATCGCTCGCCCCATGCCCCGCAAGCCCGCCCACGAGCAGTTCGACACGCTCAAAGTGATCCGTGAACAGGCCTTCGAGCTGTTCGGTCGCTATGGTTACGAGGGCGTCTCGGTGGGCGACATCGCCAAGGCGGCCAAGCTGTCGAAAGGCGCGCTGTACTGGCATTTCGCCGGCAAGGAGGAGTTGTACCTGGACTGCCTGCGGCGCCTGCACGCGATCTTCGAGGAACACGTCTTCACGCCGATGCGTGCCACCGCCGACCCGGTGCTGGCGGTGCTGCAGATCTTCACCGGCATGCAGCAGTTGATGCAGGACCCGCGCGTCGAGCAAGGCGTGGCCGGCTACTGGCTGATCCCGTCGCGGCCTGAAACAGCCGTGCTGACGGCGGCGCAGCGCGCCTTCGAACAGGCGTCGATGGAAACCATCGGTGAGGTGCTGCGTCGCGCCGGCGAAGAGGGCAGCCTGGACCTGGCCGGCGACGCCGACGAAATGGCGCGCGCGGTGATCGCGCTGATCGAGGCCTGCGTCATCCCCTTGCGCCAGTACTCCACCGAGGAGATGAACAGCATCTTCGGCGTGCTCGCGCGCACCCTGTTCCGCGCTTACGCCAAATCCGACGCCCTGCTGCAGCTGGCGCGGGAGATCTGAAGCCCTCGCTGGCGAACGGCGGCCCCGCGGCCGCCGCCGCGCGACAGCGCGCGCTGGCGCTGATGCGATTGCCCACCGCTGCCCTGCCCGCCACGATGCAGCCACAAACCAGGACAGGAGGAGAACCGCGTGGTCCAGCCGGCGCCATGGATACTGCGCAGCATGGTGGCGCTCGTCTACGGCCGGCGCGGACTGCTGTTGTCCGTGCTGCTGGCTGTCACCGCGCTGCTGCTGGCCGCCGCCTGCCGCCTGCAGCCCGACCCGGGCTTCGACAAGCAGATTCCGCTGTCGCATCCGTACATGGCGGTGTTCAAGCGCTACGAGCGTGCGTTCGGTGGCGCCAATCTGGTGTCCATCGCCTTGCTGCGCCGGCCGGGCCGCGGCACCGATATCTACGACCCCACCTTCCTCGATACGCTGCGCCGGCTCAGCGACGCGGTGTTCTTCCTGCCGGGCGTCGACCGTCCGCGCGTCAGCTCGCTGTTCACGCCGGGGGTGCGCTATCTGGAGGTCGTCGAGGACGGCTTCGTCTCCGGCGACGTGATCCCGCGCGACTACGCGCCGACGCCGCCGATGTTGGCGCGCGTGCGCGCCAACGTCGCCAGGGCCGGTCTGGTGGGCCGGCTGGTGACGCTCGACCAGCGCGGCGCGATGGTGCTTGCCGAGTTGCTGGAACGCGATCCGCAAAGCGGCGCGCGGCTCGACTACACGACGCTCGCCGCGCGCCTGGAAGCGATCCGCGACGCGTTCGAGAATGACGACTACAGCGTGCACATCGTCGGTTTCGCCAAGCTGGTGGGCGATGTCAGCGACGCCGGCCGCAACGTTGCCGGCTTTTTCGGCATCGCGCTGGCGGCGACGCTGCTGCTGCTGTGGCTGTTCTGCGGCTCGCTGCGCCTGGCGCTGCTGCCGCTGACGGCGGCGTTGACGGCCGTGAGCTGGGAACTGGGCCTGCTGCAGCTGGCCGGCTTCGGCCTGGACCCGTTCGCGATCCTGGTGCCCTTCCTGATCCTGGCCATCGGCGTCTCGCACGGCGTGCAGTACGTCAACGCCTGGAGCCACGAAGTGGCGTTCAACGGCCTCGACGCCCTGGCGGCATCGCAGGCGACATTCCGCCAGCTGTTCCTGCCCGGCACCGTGGCCATCCTGACCAATGTGGTGGGCTTCGCCACGCTGGCGTTCATCCAGATCGGCATCGTCCAGGAAATGGCGATCAACGCCGCGCTGGGCATGGTCGCGGTGATCGTCACCAACAAGCTGATGCTGCCGATCGTGCTGTCCTGGGTGCGGCTGCCGGACCCGGCGCGATTCCGCGCGCGGCAGCGCGCCCGGGCCGCCCGCTGGGACCGGCTGTGGCGGTGGCTGCAGCCGCTGGCGGGCGCGCCGGCGGCGATCCCTGTGCTGCTGCTGGCCGCCGCCGGCCTGAGCTGGGCACTGGCGATGTATCCGCAGCTCACCGTCGGCGATCAGCAGTCCGGCGTGCCGGAGCTGAAGGCCGATAGCCGCTACAACCGCGATGCGCGGATCATCAGCGAGCAGTTCACGATCGGTGTCGACGTGCTCAAGGTGCTCGCCGTGGTCGGCCCTTACGGCTGCGTCGATGCCGCCAAGATGGATCATGTCGATCGCCTCGCCTGGCAGCTGCAGAACGTCACCGGCGTGCGCTCGGTGTGGTCGCTGCCGCAGCTGGCCAAGCAAGTGCGCAGCGCCTGGTTCGAGGCCGCGCCGAAATGGCAGGTGTTGCCGCGCGGCGAGGCGCTCGGCGAGCTGGTCGCGCCGATTCCCGGCTCGCTGGGCCTCGCCAACCCGGACTGCAGCGTGCTGCCGCTGGTGGTGTTCCTCGCCGATCACCGCGCCGACACGATCGCCCGGGTGATCGACACCGTGAAGCGCTACGCCGCCCGCGAGGACGGTGCCGACGTGGATTTCCAGCTGGCCTCCGGCAACGCCGGCGTATGGGCCGCCACCAACGAGGAGATCCGCGCGCGCGAACTGCTGGTGATCGTCTGGGTGCATGCGACGCTGGCGCTGTTCGCCTGGCTGTCGTTCCGCAGCGGCGTCGCGGTGGCCTGCATCGTCGGGCCGCTGGTGCTGTGCTCGCTGCTGACCTACGGCCTGATGGCAAGCTTTGGCATCGGCATGAAACCGGCGACCCTGCCGGTGGCCGCGTTCGGTGTCGGCATCGGCGTCGACTACGGCATCTACCTGTGGAGCGTGCTGGCGCGCCATCGCGCCGCTGGCGCCGAACTGCGTCCGGCTTATGGCGAGGCTCTGCGCCACACCGGCAAGGCGGTGATCTTCACCTCCGCCTCGCTGCTGCTGAGTGTCTTTACCTGGCTGTGGTCGGACCTGCAGTTCCAGGTCGACATGGGCCTGCTGCTCTTGTTCATGTTCGCAGCCAACCTGTTCGGTGCCGTGCTGCTGCTGCCGGCGCTGGCCTGGCTGTTCACGACGCACGGTCCGCGGGCGCGACCGCTGCGCGCTTCCTGAAGGAGACGACGATGCGCCACCGTGACCGCGCCTTCCGCTCGCTGGCCCTGAGCCTCCTGCTGCTGACGGCGCCCGGCTTCGCCAGGGTCGGTGCCGACGAGGCCGCGCGGCTCGGTCGCGAGCTGACGCCGCTGGGCGCAGAAAGGGCCGGCAATGCCGCCGGCACGATTCCGGCCTGGGAGGGCGGCCTGCCGCAGCGGGACATGGCGCGCGGCGCCGATCCCTACGCCGCCGACAAGCCGCTGTACACGATCACCGCCGCCAACGCCGCGCAGTATGCGGCGATCCTGACCGAAGGCCATCGCGCCCTGCTGCGCAGCTTTGCCGACTACACGATGGCGGTGTATCCGAGCCGCCGCAGCGCCGCCTACCCGGCCTGGTTCTACGAAGCCACGCGGCAGAACGCCACGCGCGTCGAGTTGAACAATCAGGGCCACGGCTTCTGCTGCACCGCACAGGGCTATCCGTTCCCGATCCCCAGGAACGGCCTGGAAGTGATGTGGAATCACATCCTGCGCTACAACACCAGCGGCCTGCGCGGTTACCTCAACTCGGTGACCACCGCCAGCGACGGCAGCTACGTGGTGCAACGCGACTATGTGGAACTCGCCTTCGCCTACAACAGCCCGCAGGCGACCGTCGAATCGATCAAGGGCATGAACGTCTACATCTTCGACAAGACCTTGTCGCCGCCGAACCTGGCCGGCGAATCACGCCTGCTGCATGTGCCGATCGACCGCATCGCCGAGCAGACCGGCGTCTGGGTCTATACCAAGACCGCCGGCCGGCCGCGGCGGATCGGCGAGGTCGGCTACGACAATCCGCTGTTCGACGGGCTGATGACGCACGACCAGCTCGACATGTTCAACGGCCCGCTGGACCGCTACGACATCAAGCTGCTCGGCAAGAAGGAAATGCTGATCCCGTACAACAGCTACCGGCTTTACGACCCCAGGCTGAAGTACAAGGACATCATCCGCCCGGGGCATATCAATCAGACGCTGGCGCGCTATGAACTGCACCGTGTCTGGGTGATCGAGGCGCGGGTCAAGCCCGGCTTCACACATCGCTACAAGAAGCGCGTGTTCTACATCGACGAGGACTCGTGGATCGTCCATGCCCAGGACATCTACGACGAGCGTGAGCAGTTCTGGCGCACCGCCGAATCGCACTCGATCGCCTTTGCCAACGTGCCGGTCGTCGTCAACGGCGTGCAAGTCCATTACGACCTGCAATCGCGGCGCTACGTCGCCATCAACCTGACCAACGAGGAACGTGCGCTCATGCAGTACGACTGGCACGCTGATCCCGCATACTTCTCGCCGGCCGCCCTGAAGCGCTTCTCCGCGGCCTCGCCGCCATGAAGCCACTCCGACGAAACCCCTTCCGGGGCCGATCGACGGCACTCAGGCGCGGCTTATATTTTTGAAAAAGAAGAAAAAATTAAGGACGAATTCAGTTACCCGGCGTAGCCTCTGGCCACAGTCCGCAAGTGCGCGGACATTCGGGCGTCCAAGGAGACGTGCGATGAACAAGCTGATGATCGTGGCAGGTATTTCCAGCGCCGTGCTGGTAGCGCAAGCAGCCCATGCAGGCCGTTATTACGACGACGACTACCGCGGATATCCGCGTGGACGCGATCACGATCGCAGCGTCGAATACGCCCGCGTCGTCTCGGCCGCGCCCATTTACCGGGAGGTGCGGATCAGCCAGCCCCGGCAGGAATGCTGGGACGAGCCCGTCAGCTACCGCGATCCTCGCTACAGCAACAACGTCACCGCGGGCGGCCTGATCGGCGCCATCGCCGGTGGCGTCATCGGTCACCAGTTCGGCGGCGGCTCCGGCAAGGCGGCGGCGACGGCGGTTGGTGCCGTGGTCGGTGCCGGCATCGGCGCCAATACCGCCGCCGCCAACACACCGCGCAGTTACCGCACCGGTTACGAGCAGCGCTGCCGCTACGTGCCCGACTCGTACACCGAGCAGCGCGTCGAAGCCTATGACGTGACCTACCGCTACAACGGACGTCTCTACCGGACGCGCACGCCGTACGACCCGGGTGACCGCATCGCCGTCGACGTGGACGTGCGCCCGGTCGCCTACTAAAGTTTTACGCATGCGTCGTTCCTTGCGCCTCGCTGCGCTGATCGCCGGCGGCGTGCTGATACACGCCGCCGAACTTGCGCACGCGCGCAAGAATGCCAAGGACGACCTCAATCTGATGCAGCCGACGCCCTTGCAGCCAATGCCGGCAGAGAACTTCCAGCCGCGCAGCCCGCCGGGGCTGTCGGCCGATCGTGCCGCCCGCGAGATCGAGCGCCGTCATGGCGGCCGTGTGCTCGGCGTGCAGCCGGACGGCGGCGGCTACCGCGTGAAGATGCTCAAGGACGGCGAGGTCCGGATCTACCAGGTCGGCCCCTAGGGCCGCGCGACAACCGTCAGCCCCAAACATCCGCCATTCATCGGCCACACATCCGCCTTTCACGAGCCGCTCCGCGAGCGGCGTCATTTTTCAGGGAGAACAGCATGCGAGCCTTAGTCATCGAAGACGATCCGGATCTGCGCGAGCAAGTCATGCGTTTCCTCAGTGACGAAGGATTTGCCGTCGATATCGCCGCCGACGGCGAGAACGGCGCCTACATGGCCGAGGAATACCCCGCCGATGTCGCCGTCGTCGATCTCGGCCTGCCCGGCGTGCCCGGCATCGAGATCATCCGCCGGGTGCGCAAGGCCGGCCGCAAATACCCGATCCTGATCCTCACTGCCCGCGACGGCTGGGAAAGCAAGGTCGAGGGCCTGGAGGCAGGCGCCGACGACTATCTGGTCAAGCCGTTCCACAAGGAAGAGCTGATCGCACGCGTTCGTGCGCTGGTGCGCCGCGTGGGCGGCTGGACGCAGGCGACGCTCAACTCCGGTCCGTACATCGTCGATACCAGCGCCAAATCGGTGATGGTCGACGGCAAGCCGGTCGATCTCACCAGCTACGAGTTCCGCGTGCTGGAGTACCTGCTGACGCATGCCGGCAAGGTCATCTCCAAGAGCGAATTGACCGAGCACCTCTACACCGAGGACGAGGAGCGCGACAGCAACGTCATCGAAGTCTTCATCCGCCGGCTGCGTTCCAAGCTCGACCCGGAAAGCCACTACAACCCGATCACGACCTTGCGCGGCTCAGGCTACCGGTGGGACCTGCCGCGCGGCTGACCACGACGGTGACGCGGCGTCCACGCGTCACCTCGCTTCGTGCGCGACTGCTGATCTCGACGGCCATCATCCTGATGGCCTTCGTCGCACTCGGCGGCCTGAGTCTGGAAAAGGCCTTCGAGAGCGCCTTGCTGCAGGCGCAGCAGGACAAGCTCGAAGGCCTGATCTATTCGCTGATGGGCGCGGCCTCGACCACCCCCGAAGGTGAACTGATGGTCGATCTCGACGCAATGACCGACCGCCGTCTGCGCGAGCCGCTGTCCGGCCTGCAGGCGGCGCTGTTCAACGAGATCGGCGTTATGGTGTGGAGCTCGGTGCAGGATCTCGACGTGCCGGCGCCGCCGCAGCTGGAAACCGGTCGCTGGCAGTTCGAACGCTTGTACGCTCCGGACGCCTTCCGGCTCAATTTCGCCGTGCGCTGGGTCGATTCCGACCGCCCCCAGCCGCGCATTTACACCTTCAGCGTCATCGACGATACCTCGTCGTTCGATCGCCAGCTGAAGATCTTCCGCCGCAGCCTCTGGGGCTGGCTGGCGGCGACCGTGGTCGCACTGGTGGTGGTGCTGTTGCTGATCCTGCGTTGGAGCCTCTCACCGCTGCGCAAACTCGGCCGCGAACTGCACATGATCGAGACCGGCCTGCAGACGGAAATCGAAGGCTCCTACCCGGACGAGCTCAAGCCGCTGACGCGGGATCTCAATGCGATGATCTTCAGCGAACGCAGCCAGCAGACGCGGTACCGGAACTCGCTCGGCGATCTGGCGCATACGCTGAAGACACCGCTGGCGGTACTGCGCGGCCTCAGCAGCGAAACGGCGATCCCGCCGAACGAACGGCACACCCTGTCCGAACAGGTCGGTCGCATGCAGCACATCGTCGATCACCAGCTGCGTCGTGCCGCCGCCGCCGGCAGCCGCACGCTGACCGAACCGGTCGCGCTCAAGCCGCTGGCCGACAAGGTGATGTCGGCGCTGACCAAGGTTTACGCCGCGCGCGGCATCCGCTTCGACAACGAGCTTGATCCGCTGCTGCGGCTGCGCGCCGACCAGGGTGATCTTTACGAAATGCTCGGCAACCTGCTCGACAATGCCGCCAAGTATGGCGATCGCCACGTGCGGATCGCTGCCAGCAACGATCCGCAGCAGTGTCGCATCGATGTCGACGACGACGGCCCGGGATTTCCGGAAGCACCGGAAAAGCTGCTGGAACGCGGCGCCAGGGCCGATACCCGCAAGCCCGGCCAGGGCATCGGTCTGGCGGCGGTCGCCGAGATCGTGCAGGCCTATGGCGGAAAGCTGCTGCTCGGCCGCAGCGACTTGGGCGGCGCCCGCGTCAGCGTGGTGTTCCCGATTCGATGAGCCGCTGTCGCGCGCGACAAAAAAGGCCGGCTCCCGGGAGCCGGCCTTTCGCTTTCACCCCGCAGGATCAGAAGCGATAGCCAACAAACGCCGCCACCGTCCACGGATCGAGCGTGATGCTGACCTCCTGCCCGGTGCTCAGCTGCGTATCGGTCTTCAGGAAGGTCTTGGCGACCATCAGTTCACCGAACCAGCGCTGGTCGATGCGCATCGCCAGGCCGAGCTGCGGCGTCACAGCGAACTTCGAATCGATGTTCATCTTGGTCGGCTCGTAGCCCGGATTGGTCAGGCCGCTGAGCGTGCCGTTGCCACGCTCGTCGAAGAAGTACGCATAGGTGAGGCCGACGCCGACATACGGACGCAGACGCTGCGCGGTGTCGCCGAAGTGATACTGGCCGAACAAGGTCGCCGGCAGCGCCTTGGTATCACCAACCTTGCCGACGCCATCGATGGTGCCGGCGCCCTTGATGTCGTACTCGAACGGCAATGCCAATGGCAGCTCGATCGCCCAGTGGTCGGTGACCATGTAGGTGATGCCGCCCGCCGGACGCACACTGCTCTTGGAGACATCGACGCGACTGCCCGCCTGGCTCGGTGCGGACAGGTCGCCGCTGTCGACGTCCGGAAAGATACCCATCACGCCGCCCTTGACGATCCAGCTGCCGGCGCCATTGGCGAGAGCCGGAACGGTCGTGCTCAGCGCCAGCAGCGCCACTGCGATTGCATGCTTTTTCATGTTTTCGTTCTCCTCGCGATCAGAGCCAGCCGGCCTTGGCCAGCGCATCGGTCACCATCTCGGCGAGCAGCTGGTGGCCGTATGGCGTCGGGTGGAAGTCGTTGGCGAAGACATAGCTCTTCCACCAGTTCGGATCGCTCACGCCTGCCGGCGGATTGGCCGACAGCTCGGTGGAGGTGCATTGCGCGATGTCCTTGCCGATCAGGTCGCAGACCGGATCGGTGACATTGCTCAGCGCGTACTGCGGCGGATCGTTCACCTCTTCGTTGAAGTGCCTGTAGAAGTCGACCATCGTCACCCGCGGCTCATCCTCGAACTGGTTCAGCAGCTCGTTGTTGAACGCGCCGACCCAGGCCTGCGCAACCGCGCTCACCTGCGCCGCGCTCTCGGCCGGCAGCGTGGCCAGCACGCGCTGGAACTTCGGCGTCTTGGTGACGTCGAGCGTGTTCATCACCACCACATGCGTCGTGCCCTTGTCGAGCAGATTGGCCTTGATCGCGGTCGCCAGCTTGCTCGCCAGCGCGGTCATATACATGCCGCCGGCGGTGGGCAGATCGCCCTGCTGCAGAACTGGCCCGGCCAGCTGCGCCGGCACCAGGCTCAGCACCCGTCCGGCGAAATACTGCTGGTAGGTGGTGTTGCCCTGCGCGGCGAGCAGAAAATACTGCAGCATTGCCGCCACGTCGTTGGCCCCGCTGTCACCGCCGACCATCACCAGATCGCCGTCGTCATAGCTGCGGGCGCCGGCATCGTTGAGCTGCTTGATGATCGATACCGGCGAATTCTCGTCGACGGTATTGCTGGCCGGCTGATAGTTCTGGATCACCGAACCGGCGATCGCGTAGTTGCTGCAGCCGTTGCTCGCGCCATTGTTGGTGAAAGTGGAACCGTCGAAGCCATAGACGCGGCACAGCTGCTGGTCATAGGCGCCGGCGACACGCTCGTTCCACGTCAGGATCTTCTCGCCTTCGGCAGGCTGCACCGTGACCTTGTAACCGTAGACGCCGGTGTCGGTCAGGCTTGCGCCCATCGTCGTCACCGAATCGAATTCCAGCTTCGTACTGCCGCTATTGCCGCCACCGCCGCCGCAGGCCGCCAGAGCGGATACGGCCAGGATGATCAGACATCTCCTCATGGGACACCTTCCTTATAGAAATAGAACCGAGCTGCGCTGTGCGCCGGCAGCGACTAAGCCGCTGATGACTTCTCGTCTGCCTCGCGACTGAACGCGTGGCAGCGATTGTCAGACCGTGCCCGACGGCGCTGACTGGCCGCAGAGACACAGCGGTGTGAACGGTCGGAATCGGGGAATGAACGGTCGGCCATTCGGACAGCGCAATGGCGCCCTGTAAATGCCTGCGGCATGCGCGAGTGCATGCGCCGATGCAGCAGGCAGCAGCGTTTCAAGGCCGCACGCGAACTGGCGCGTGCAGCGCTTCAACAATCCGTTGGTGGTTTTCGCCTAGGTAGTTTCCCTAGGTCAGAAACGGGTGTTTGGCGGAATCAGATCGCCGGGAAGCGCAGGAAATGACTGCGGTAGTAGCGCAATTCCTCGATCGACTCCTTGATGTCGTCGAGCGCCAGATGCTTGGACTGCTTGTCGAAGCCCCTGGCGATGTTCGGCGCCCAGCGCGTGCACAGTTCCTTGAGCGTGCTGACGTCGAGATTGCGGTAATGAAAATACTTCTCCAGCTGCGGCATCCAGCGCGCCAGGAAGCGTCGATCCTGGCAGATGGAATTGCCGCAGATCGGCGACTTGCCGGCCGGCACCCATTTCTGCAGGAAGGCGATGGTCTGCGCCTCGGCCTCGGCATCGCTGACCTGACTTTCACGCACGCGCTGCGTCAGGCCACTGCGGCCATGCTGGTGGGTGTTCCACTCGTCCATGATCGCCAGCTCCGCATCGCTGCGGTGGATCGCCAGCATCGGCCCCTCGGCCAGCACATTGAGGTGCACATCGGTGACGATGGTGGCGATCTCGATGATGCGATGCTGCTCCGGAATCAGACCGGTCATTTCGAGATCGATCCAGATCAGATTGCTGGCGCTTTGGCTCACGGGTTTTCTTTCATTCGAATGGGCAGCGGCAATGGTATCGTGAACCGGCATCCGCAAGATCAGGAGCGCCGCTCATGCCGCAAGGCGCGATTCTGCAGGCGATCGGCAACACGCCGCTGGTAGCGCTGAGCCGGCTCGACACCGGGCCCTGCCAGTTGTTCGCCAAGCTGGAAAACCAGAACCCGACCGGCTCGATCAAGGATCGCATTGCACTGACGATGATCGAAGCCGCCGAGCGCGATGGCCGCCTCAAGCCGGGCGGTACCTTGATCGAGGCCACCGCCGGCAACACCGGCCTGGGCCTGGCACTGGCAGCGAGCCAGAAAGGCTACCGGCTGATCCTCGTCATCCCCGACAAGATGGCGCAGGAGAAGGTGCTGCACCTCAAGGCGCTGGGGGCCGACTGCCGCATCACGCGCAGCGACGTCGGCAAGGGCCATCCGGACTATTACCAGGATGTCGCCGAGAAACTGGCGCGCGAAACGCCCGGCAGTTTCTACGTCAACCAGTTTGCCAATCCCGCCAATCCCCTGGCACACGAAACCAGTACCGGCCCGGAGATCTGGGCACAGATGCAGCAGCAGCTCGACGCAGTAGTCGTTGGCGTCGGCAGCGGCGGCACCTTGACCGGACTGTCGCGCTACTTCGCGCGGGTTGCACCGCAGGTGGAGATGGTGCTCGCCGACCCGCGCGGCTCGGTGCTCGCCGGCGTCGTCCGCAGCGGGCATATCGAGCACGAGGCCGGCAGCTGGCTGGTCGAAGGCATCGGCGAGGATTTCGTGCCGCCGAACTGCGAGCTGTCGCGCGTGCGCCATGCCTACGAGATCAGCGATGCCGAGAGCTTTGCCGCCGGCCGCGAACTGCTGCGCCGCGAGGGCATCCTCGGCGGCTCCAGCACCGGCACGCTGCTGGCAGCAGCGCTGCGCTACTGCCGTGCGCAGGCGACGCCGAAGCGCGTCGTCACCCTGGTTTGCGACAGCGGCAACAAGTATCTGACCAAGATGTACAACGACGCCTGGCTGTTCGAGCAGGGCCTGCTTGAACGCAGCCGCGATGGCGCGCTGGTCGATCTCATCGTGCGCCGCTACGCCGAAGGCTCGGCGGTCACCGTGCGGCCCGAAGACAGCCTGCTGCACGCCTACCGGCGGATGAAGCTGTTCGATGTCTCGCAGCTGCCGGTGATGGACGGCGAGCGCCTGGTCGGCATCGTCGACGAGTCGGACCTGATCCAGAAGGTACATCCCGACCCGCAGCGCTTCCGCGACGCGGTGGCGACGGCGATGGTGACGCGGCTGGAGACGGTGCCGCCCGAGGCGCCGATCAGTGCGCTGATGCCGGTGTTCGCACACGACCATGTGGCGATCGTCGCCGACGGCGAACGTTTCATCGGCTTGATCACCCGCATTGACCTGCTGAACCATCTGCGCAAGCAACTGAGCTGAGGAAGATCCCGCGCGTGAGCACGCCTACGCAAACCCGCTTCGCGACCCGCGTGATTCATGCGGGTCAGTCCCCCGATCCCTCGACCGGCGCGATCATGCCGCCGATCTACCAGACCTCGACCTACGTGCAGCAATCGCCGGGCGTGCATCAGGGCTTTGAGTATTCGCGCACGCAGAACCCGACGCGCTTTGCCTACGAGCGCTGCCTCGCCGAGCTGGAAGGCGGCGTGCAGGGTTTCGCGTTCGCCTCCGGCATGGCGGCGACAGCGACCGTGCTCGAGCTGCTGGACAGCGGCAGCCACGTGATCGCCAGCGACGACATGTACGGCGGCACCTACCGCCTGTTCGCGCGCGTGCGCGAGCGTTCGGCCGGCCTGCGCTTCTCCTACGTGGACATGCGCGATCCGCAGCAGATCGAGGCCGCGATCAGGCCGGACACGCGGCTGATCTGGGTGGAGACGCCGACCAATCCGATGCTCAGGCTGGTCGACCTCGACGCCGTCGCCGAGATCGCCCGGCGCCGCGGCGTGCTGACAGTGGCCGACAACACCTTCGCCAGCCCCTACGTGCAGAACCCGCTGCAGCACGGCTTCGACGTGGTGATGCATTCGGCGACCAAGTACATCGCCGGCCATTCCGATGTGGTCGGCGGGCTGTTGATTGCGCGCGAGGCGGCGCTGGCCGAGCAGCTGCGTTTCCTGCAGAACGCCGGCGGCGCGATTGCCGGCCCGTTCGACAGCTTTCTCGCGCTGCGCGGCGTCAAGACGCTCGCGCTGCGCATGCAGCGCCATTGCGACAACGCGCTGGCACTGGCGCAGTGGCTGCAGGCGCATCCGCGGGTCGACCGCGTGCATTATCCCGGCCTGCCCTCGCACCCGCAGCACGCGCTGGCGAGGCGGCAGATGCGCGGCTACGGCGGCATGATCAGCATCGAACTCAAGGGCACGCTGGCCGAGGCGCGACGCTTCCTCGAACGCTGCCGGCTGTTTGCGCTGGCCGAATCGCTGGGCGGCGTCGAAAGCCTGATCGAACACCCGGCGATCATGACGCACGCCTCGATCCCGGCCGAGGCCCGGGCCGCGCTGGGCATCGGCGACGGCCTGTGCCGGCTATCGGTCGGCGTCGAGGATCTCGACGATCTGCGCGACGATCTGGCGCAGGCGCTGCAATAAGCGCTGCGCGCTAGAATCCGCCTCCGATCCTCACCACGAGTCCCGCATGACCGATCTTGCCCAGCGCCGCTGCGTGCCCTGCGAAGGTGGAGTACCGCCGCTGGATCTGGCGGCTGCCAGCAAGCTCAAGGAACAGCTCGACAAGCGCTGGAAATGGGCACGCGACGGCAAGGCCATCGAGGCCACTTTCAGTTTCGACAACTATTACCAGACCAGCGCCTTCGTCAACGCCGTGATCTGGATTGCCCATACCACCGACCACCATCCGGACATCAGCTTCGGCTACAAGAGCTGCACCGTCAGCTACTGGACGCATGCGATCGATGGGCTCAGCGAGAACGACTTCATCTGCGCGGCGAAGATCGACGCGGCGCTCGACTAAGTGCCTGGGGTTTGACGGCCAGCAAGCTACAGCGTACGACGGTCACTCAGCGCATGCGCCAGCGTGCCGCCGTCGACGTATTCCAGTTCGCCGCCCATCGGTATGCCGTGGGCGAGCCGTGACACGCCGATACCGCGCGCCTTGGCCATTTCCGCCAGGTAGTAGGCGGTCGCCTCGCCCTCCACCGTGGGATTGGTGGCGATGATCAGTTCGCGTACCCAGCCGGCGTCCAGCTGCGCCGCCAGCGCCGGCAGCCCGAGTTCGTCCGGGCCGATACCTTCCAGCGGCGACAACCGGCCCATCAGCACGAAATAACGGCCGCGGTATGGCGTGCTCTGTTCCACCGCCATCAGGTCGGCCGGCCCTTCCACCACGCAAAGCTGTCCGCTCTCGGCGCGGCTCTGGCTGCAGAAGCGGCAGCCTTCGTCCTCGCAGAACATCCGGCAGCTCGGGCAGCGGCCGATGCCGGACAGCGCGTCACTCAGCGCGGCGGCGAGCTGGCCGGCGGCGAGGCGGTCGCGATCCAGCAAATGAAAGGCCATGCGCTGCGCGGACTTGGGACCCACACCCGGCAGGCGGCGCAGGGCATCGATCAGACGGGTCAGGCGGGGGCTGTAGAGGCTCAAGGCGGCGGATCAGCGGAAACGGAAGCCGCAGATGGTACGCAAGGCTCAGAAGGTCTGCCGGCGCAGTTTTTTCTCCTGCATCGCCACCGTGGCGATCTCCTCGACCGACATGTTGGTGGAGTTGGCGTACGGGATGTTGTAACGGTGGTACAGCTGCTCCGCCTGGCGCAGCTCGAACGCGCACTGCGCCAGCGAGGCGTAACTGGAACCGGGGCGGCGCTCGCTGCGGATCTGCGCCAGCCGTTCCGGATCGAGGATCAGGCCGAAGCAGCGGTCCTCCAGGCCGATCAGCGGCTTGGGCAGCCGGGCCTGATCGAGCGCGTCGTCGGTCAGCGGAAAATTGGTCGCAAACAAACCATGCTGCAGCGCCAGATAGAGGCTGGTCGGCGTCTTGCCGCAGCGCGACGGCGCGATCAGGATGATGTCGGCGCGGCCCAGCTCGCGCGTCGAGGCCCCGTCGTCGTGCTCCATCGCGTAGTTCATCGCGGCGATGCGGGCGTTGTAACGGGCGGTATTGGCACCGCCGTGGGCGCGTCCGGCGGTATGGGTGGCGGATTGCTCGAATTCCACCTCCAGCAGATCGACGAAATGGTCGAACAGATCCAGGAACATTGCCTTGGCGCCGCGCAGGATGTCGCGGACCTCGTCATTGACGGTGGTGCTGAAGATGACCGGGCGCATGCCCGATTCCGCGCCGACGAAATTGATATAGTCCACCGTGCTTCGGGCCCGATCCACCGAATTGATGAACGGCAACGTGGTTTTGTCGACCTCCAGACTCTCGAACTGCGTCAGCAGTGTATTGCCTAAGGTTTCGGCAGTGATGCCGGTGCCGTCCGAGACGAAAAAAACGGTGCGTTGGGCCATGAGCGGCAGTGTCGGTGGTTTTGCTGGGCATGAACAGACCGGCGACGGGCATGACCCGACTCACCGGCACGCAACAATATTAGTCAGACTTGGCTGTCATTCCCCTTCGGGCTCCTTTTGATGCCCGCGCAGGCTTAAACCCGCTCCCCAATCGAGGTTCTCCAACGTGACCCGCAACGTCCTGTGGTACTCCGCACTCGGCATGCACGATGTCGAGATCGTCGGCGGCAAGAATGCTTCCCTCGGCGAAATGATCCGCAATCTGGCGCAGTCCGGCGTGCGCGTGCCCAACGGCTTTGCGACCACCGCCGAAGCCTATCGCGAGTTCCTCGCCTACGAGGGCCTGGCCGACCGCATCAACGCGCTGCTGGATGCGCTCGACGTCGAGGATGTCGCGGCACTGGCCAGGACCGGCAAGGCGATCCGCGAATCGGTGCTCAAGGCACCTTTCCCGGCGGCGCTGGAAGCCGAGATTCGCAGCCACTACGACCAGCTGGTCGCCCAGTCCGGTCTGAGCTCCGGCAAGGAGATCTCCGTTGCCGTGCGCTCCTCGGCCACCGCCGAAGACCTGCCGGACGCTTCGTTCGCCGGCCAGCAGGAAACCTTCCTCAACGTCCAGGGCATCGACAACGTCCTGCACGCGATCAAGGAAGTGTTCGCCTCGCTGTACAACGACCGCGCGATCGCCTATCGCGTGCACCACAAGTTCGAGCACTCGACGGTGGCGCTGTCGGCCGGCGTGCAGCGCATGGTGCGCTCCGACACCGGCGCCTCCGGCGTGATGTTCACCATGGACACCGAATCCGGTTTCCGCGACGCGGTGTTCGTCACCTCCAGCTACGGCCTGGGCGAAGCCGTGGTGCAGGGTTCGGTCAACCCGGACGAGTTCTACGTCTACAAGCCGAACATCCGCGCCCAGCGTCCGGCGATCCTCAAGCGCGGCCTCGGCGAGAAAGCCAAGAAGCTGATCTATTCCGCCGACCGCACGATCGGCAAGACCATCGAATTCGCGCAGGTTCCGGTCGAGGAGCGCAACCGCTTCTCGCTGAACGACGCCGAGGTCGAGGCGCTGGCCGCGCAGGCGCTGATCATCGAGGATCACTACGGCCGGCCGATGGACATCGAGTGGGGCAAGGATGGCGTCGACGGCCAGCTCTACATCCTGCAGGCACGTCCGGAGACCGTGCAGTCGCGCGCGTCCGCCAACGTGCTGCGCCGCTACAAGCTGAAAGGCACCAAGGGCGCCAAGCTGGCGGAAGGCCGCGCGATCGGCCAGAAGATCGGCGCCGGCGCCGTGCGCCTGCTCAAGTCGATCGACGAAATGCACCGCGTGCAGGCCGGCGATGTGCTGGTCACCGACATGACCGATCCCGACTGGGAACCGATCATGAAGCGCGCCAGCGCCATCGTCACCAACCGCGGCGGCCGCACCTGCCACGCGGCGATCATCGCCCGCGAGCTCGGCATCCCCGCCGTGGTCGGCTGTGGCGACGCGACCCAGGTACTCAAGGATGGCCAGCAGGTCACCGTGTCCTGCGCCGAGGGCGACACCGGCTTCGTTTATGAAGGCGCCGTCGATTTCAGTGTCGACGAGATCGCCCTCGACAAGATGCCGGAGATCCCGGTCAAGATCATGATGAACGTCGGCACGCCGGAGCAGGCGTTCGACTTCGCCTCGCTGCCGCATCGCGGCGTCGGCCTCGCCCGGCTGGAATTCATCATCAACCGCCAGATCGGCATCCACCCACAGGCGCTGCTGGAGCTGGACAAGCAGCCGGCCGAGCTGCGCCGCCTGATCGATCCGATGATCGCCCCCTACGGCAGCCCGGTGGACTATTTCGTCAAGCGTCTGGCCGAGGGCGTGGCGACGATTGCCGCGGCGTTCGCGCCGGAGCCGGTGATCGTGCGCATGTCGGACTTCAAGTCCAACGAGTACGCCAACCTGATCGCCGGCAAGCGCTACGAGCCGCACGAAGAGAATCCGATGATCGGCTTCCGCGGTGCCTCGCGTTACATCGCGCCGTCGTTCCGGCCGTGCTTTGAGCTGGAGTGCCGCGCGCTCAAGTACGTGCGCGACGAGATGGGCCTGACCAACGTCAAGATCATGATCCCGTTCGTGCGCACGCTCGACGAGGCGCGCCAGGTCGGCGAGATCCTTGCCGCCAATGGCCTCAAGCGCGGTGAAAACGGCCTGCAGCTGATCATGATGTGCGAGCTGCCGAGCAATGCCGTGCTGGCCGACAAGTTCCTCGAATACTTCGACGGCTTCTCGATCGGCTCCAACGACATGACACAGCTGACCCTGGGCCTGGACCGCGACTCGGGGCTGATCGCGCATCTGTTCGACGAGCGTGACGAAGCCGTCAAGCGCATGCTGCAGATGGCGATCGAAGCCTGCCGCAAGCAGAACAAGTACATCGGCATTTGCGGCCAGGGGCCCTCCGATCATCCGGAGCTGGCGCGCTGGCTGCTTGATCAGGGCATCGAGTCGATGTCGCTGAACCCGGACACGGTCGTCGAGACCTGGCTGTTCCTGGCAGGCCAGAAGGCATGAGGCTGCACCGCCGCGGCTGGCGCCTGCCGGCCCTGATCGCTCTGGGTCTGCTGAGCCTGCCGGCAGGCGCGCAGGAGCGGCCGCACTTCGACTACTGGATGCTGACGATGGCCTGGTCGCCGGAGCACTGTGCGCAGAAGCCGGCGGAGAAGCAGTGCAAGCAGGCGATCGTCGACCACAGCTATCGCGGCTTCGTGATCGCCGAGCTGGCGCCGATGCTCAACAGCGGCAAGCCGCCGCCCTGCCCGAAAGCCGACGGCAAGGTGCCCGAAGAGCTGCTGTCGCGGACGCGCGAAGTCATGCTGAGCTTCCTGCACGTCCGCCAGCAGTGGAAAAGCTACGGCGGCTGCACCCAGGGTTCGCTCGACGAGCACTTCATGTTCGTCGAGCGGGTCTACCGCAAGATCGAGATTCCCGATCAGTACCGCAACCCGAACGACTACCTCGAAACCACGGTGCCGGCCTTGCAGAAGGCCTTTGCAGCGCGCAACCCGGGTTTTGCCGAGGACAGCTTCTCGGTGGCCTGCGCCGGCAACCGCCGCATCAGCGAGATCCGCGTCTGCTTCGATACGGACCTGAATCCGCGCAGCTGCGGACGCGAGATCAAGGGCAGTTGTCCGGACGGCCGCATCCTGCTGCGTCCTTCCGCGGTCAGCGTGAGCCCTTGAGGCAGCGCTGAGCGATCGGCCGGTCCACGGCTCGCCGTGTCGTGGCGGCCTGAGCGGCGTAACGCGAAACGTCTCGCCTGGCTCATCGATCCGTCGCGCCATCGCCCCATCCGCGCCACGAGCCGCGCTCGCCGTCAGGGCGGCGAGGCGTTTACGATCGATGGAGCAGGATCTGCAAACCGCAAGGCTGGCTCGCCTGCGCGCCGGCAAAGGCCGGCGTCCGTAAGCCATTAGCGCTGTCGCCGGCTGACGACGAGAGAAACATCGTGCGGGAAAGCCAAAAAAAAAACGCCTGAGGGTTCGAGACAAACCGGAGAGAGGAAGAGCCCCTCAGGCGAATACCAAGCATTGCCGAGATACGTCAGCTTGAAGTCCCGCGGCCTCCGACCACTGGAAACCGCTGGCCGCCGCGCAGCTCACGGCATCTGGAAAAAAATGGGCGGGCCAGCCCTGCACCGATACCGCAGGGTGCAGGGCGTGGCACCGCAATCCGCCTCGCGGCGGTCGGGGCATTACTGGATCGGATCGAACGGCGAGCTGGCGTCGACAGCAGCCGGGACTTCCTCCGCCGCAGCCTCGGCAACCGGAGCATCAGCGGCCGGCGCTGCCTCGGCCGGCGCTGCCTCGGCAGATACCGCGGCTTCGGCCGGGACCGCAGGCGCAACCGACACGCCCTCGGCACGACCGTCGACGATCTTGAGCTCGACACGG